>DASRJH010000349.1:0-12484 GCA_035649575.1 Planctomycetota bacterium | reverse complement strand
GGCCGACGTCGCGCTGGCCCTTCCTGGTCGCGGTGGGGCTCTTCTTGTCGGTCAGCTGCGGGTTCCTGCTCTACCACCTTCATTGCGAGGACCTGACGAACCAGCGGCTGCGCACGAACCTCGTGCGCAAGTCGGTCGAAGGCGCAAAGGGCGTTGGCGACACCTCGCTGAAGACACTCTCGTTCAGCGGGCAGATGAAGCACTCGCGCGGCATCAGCACGGACGCACTGCAGGCTGCGATCGAGCAGGGGAACGCGCTGAACCTGATCGACGTGCGCGAGCCCGAAGAAGTCGAGATGGGCCAGGTCGACGGCACGTGGGCGCGCCGTTATCCGGACCTGCAGGTCGATCAATCCGGCCTCGTGGTCGAGGGCAAGAAGACCGTGTTGCTCTGCGAGTCGGGCAACCGCAGCTCGGAGCTCAGCAACTGGTTCTTCGAACGCGGCATCACGACGCACTTCATGATCGGCGGCTACGAGAAGTGGGTCGCCGAAGACCGTCCGATGACCGGCGCGCGTGCGGACAGCACGGACATCCGCGCGACGCCGTGGTATCCGCAGAAGGAGATCCTGCTCGATACGCCGGAGGCGATGGACCTGTTCACGACGCAGGGCGCCGTGTTCGTCGACGTGCGTTATCCGCAGGAATTCGAGCGCGAGCACCTGCCCGGCGCGATCAACGTGACGCTGCGCAAGCTCACGACCCCCGAAGCCGAGGAGGCGCTGCGCGCGCTGCCGAAGCGGCCGATCATCGCGGTCTGCTACGACAAGCGCAGCTCGTTCTACGGCCTCCTGCTCGGACTGAGGCTGCATCGCATGGGCGCGGACTTCCGCGGTCGCTACACCGTACCGCACGAGTTCACGATGCCGGTCGCCGACTCGCCGTGGGTCGCCGAGTGGAAGAAGGATCGCGAGGGTCAGTCGCTGTTCGGGCTCGTCGGGGCTTCGGTGGGCGCGATCGTCGCGTGGCTGGCCGATCACACGGGCCTGTTGGTGGCGATCCTGCTCGTCGTGATCCTGCTGCGAGCCGCGATGCTGCCGTTCAGCCTGTTCGCGGAACGCGACCAGTGGGTGCAGCGCCGCCTCGCTCCTGGGTTCGCGCAGTTGAAGGAGCAGTGGGCCAGGGACCCTGAAGTCTGGCGGCGCGAGGCCATGCGCCGGTTGCGGCGCGGTGGCGTGTCGCCGCTGCGCAACCTCGTGGGGGCCCTGCTGCAGATCGGCCTGTTCGCCGCCGTGTTCGCCGCGATCGATACCGTCGCGGCGGCGCGGCCGACGGCGGTGTTGTGGTTCGACCTGTCCGCTGCCGATCCGATCTACGTGCTGCCGGTGCTGTTCGGCGTCGTGATGGCGGCCTTCGTGCGGCTGCAGCAACAGAACAAGCGCCGCTGGGTGCTGCCGCTCGCGTTCGTGCTGCTGATCGTGGCACTGGTCTGGGAGAGCCGCGCCGCCGTGCAGCTCTACCTGATGGCGAGCCTGGGGCTCATGGCCGTGCAGACCATCCTGCAGCGCCGCTGGCTCGGGCGAAGCAAGCGCGTGGCTCCGGCGAGGTCGGCGCCGTTGCGGCTCGTGCCGCTCCAGGCGGCCGGGGAACACGCCGATCTCGGCAACAAGGCGGTGCGGCTCGGCCGCCTGCTCGAGGCGGGTCTGCCGGTGCCGCCGGGGTTCGTCGTGCCAGCACCCCTGGCTTGCACCGAGGGCGCGCTGCGGCAGGCGTGTGCCGAGGCCGGGATCACGCGAGCCGCGGTTCGCAGCTCGGCGGTCGGCGAGGACGGCGCCGAGAGCAGCATGGCCGGCATGTTCCGCACCGAACTCGATGTCGCGACGCCGCACGTGAACGCGGCGATCGGGCGCGTGCGCGGCTCCTATGGCGGCCGCATGGGCGGCGTCGTCGTGCAGGAGTTCCGTCCGGCCGAGTGGTCCGGTGTGCTGTTCACGGTCGATCCGGCCCACGCCGGTCGCATGCTGGTCGAGCTCGTCGAGGGTGGCTGCGACGCCCTCGTCTCGGGTCGTGCGACGCCGAAGTCGTTCCGCTTCGGGCGCGCCACGAACGAGCAGATCGGTGGCGAGAAGCCGCCGCTGCCGCTCGACGAGTTGATCGCGCTCGGCAGGAAGGTCGAGGCGTTGTTCGGTTGCCCGCAGGACATCGAGTGGGTCTGCGCGGGCGGGCGGTTCCAGCTCGTGCAGGCGCGTGACATCACGCGGCTGCCCCAGAACGTCCATGGAGAAGTCGAGGCCGAGCGCCATCGTTTGCTCCAGCACTTCGCCGGTGCGTTGCCTCACGAAACGGTGCTCGAGCAGACCGAGATCGCCGAGTTGCTGCCTGCCCCGACCGGCTACAGCCTGGCGATGTTCCAGTCGCTGTGGGAAGCCGGTGGTTCGGTCGATCGCGCCTGCCGCAGCCACGGCCTGCCATACGACGCCGGTGTCGACGACCAGCCGCTCGTGCAGCAGGCGTTCGGCCGCTGCTTCGTCGACCTTCGCCAGCGGCGCCTGCGCAACAGCAAGTCCCTCTCGGCGCTCGCGAGCTTCCGCTTGGCGGCTTCGGCCCAGAGCCTCGAGGACGAATGGCGCGCGCAGCAGCCTTCCAGGCTCCAGCGCGCAACGGAGCTCGGGGCCATCGACCCCGCTCGTCTGCCCGAGGCGGACCTGCTGCGGCTCTGCGAGGACGTGCGGGCCAACTTCGTCGAGCAGACCTATGCGCAAGCCGAGGCGATCAACACGGCCGCGGGTTTCTTCGTCGATGCAGCGCGCCGTCTCGCCGACCGCGCGGGTCTCGACGCCGCCGCACTGCTGCGCGATCCGCTCGGCAACGTGGTGAGCCGCGCGCTGCTGCTGCTGTCCGGGCGTGGCAGTGCCCAAGGGCGCACGCAAGCCTTCCTCGACAGCTTCGGCCATCGCGCCGTGCACGACTTCGAGTTGTCGGAGCCGCGTTACCAGGAAGAGCCCCAGAACGTGGCCAAGTTGCAGGCGCGCGGCGCGGGTCGCGGCGTCGCCGCGGTGGTCGGGCTCGACTCGCTGCCCAGGATGCTGCGCGCCGCCGTGCTGCGCGCGCGGCGCTTCCAGGCATTGAAGGAAGATGCCAAGCACGAGGCCATGCGCGAGATCGCGGTGCTGCGCAGTCTGCTGTGCCACGTCGGCGAGCGCTTCCAACTCGGCAACGGCGTCTTCGAGCTCACTCCGGCCGAAGTGCGGCGTCTCGTGGAGCCCGAGTTCCGTGCTGCCGCGACGGCGCTCGTCGCCCAGCGCAGCGCCCGCAGACAGAAGTTGCTCGAGATCGAGGTGCCGACCGCACTGTCGAAAGCAGTCCTCGAAACGCTCGGCGACGAGGTCGTCATCGCACCGGCGGCGCCGGGCGTCCTGAAGGGCACCTGCGTGGCCGGCAGCCGCGAGGTCACGGGGCGCGTGCGAGTCGTTCGTTCGCCCGAGCAACTCGGTGAACTGCAACCCGGCGAGATCCTCGTCGCGCGGTGCACCGACCCCTGCTGGATGTCCGCATTCACGGTGGGTTCTGGCCTCATCACCGAGATCGGCGGCTGGCTGTCTCATGCCGCGATCCAGGCCCGCGAACACGACCTCGCGACGGTCGTCGGGGTCGCCGGTGCAACGCGCCGGCTCCGCACCGGCGACGTCGTCTGCCTGAAGCGCAACGGCGTCGTCGAACTGGTGCCGGAACGCCGCCAGCCGCGGCCGCGCGTCGAACTGCTCGGCGAGCTGCGTGCCGGCGGCCAGCGACTGGCCGTGCGCGTGCGCGATCTGAGCGCCGGCGGCGCTTGTATCGAGATCAAGGATCCGAGACTGCTGCCCGACGGGGCGTTCGAGATGCGGTTCGGCGGCGAGATCGCCCAGGCGTCCTTGGCATGGCGCAATTGCGCGCGCGCTGGTGTGAAGTTCGACACCGTGCGCTTCCTGAAGCCGGTCGACGCATCCGAGAACACCGAGGCATTCCGCGCCTCGCTCACAGCGAGGATCAATTCGGGCCGATAGCCGGGGGCATGCCCCGTCCGATCCTCGCAGCACTTGCGATCGCGGCGGCTGCCGCCGCGGCGCCGGCGCAGCCGCCGGTCCACATCTCCCTCGGCATCTATTCCTTTCGCAAGCCGACCGACGTCTGGAAGCAGTTCCAGCCCGTGACGGTCGAGCTCACGCGGCTCGTCACGCAGCAGTTGGGGGAGACGGCGGAGGTCGAGCTGCACGTGACGCCGACCTACGAGGCGTGTCTCGAGGCCTTTGTCGCCGGCGAGATCGACATCGTCCGCTTCGGCCCTGCATCCTACGTGCTCGCGCAGGCGCGCAACCCCAAGGTGACGCTGCTCGCGAGCGAGCGCGAAGACTCGCGCGGTGTGGGGCTGATCGTCGTGCGTGAAGACAGCGAGATCACGACGCTCGCCGACCTGGCTGGCAAGCGGTTCGCGTTCGGCGTCAACCAGTCGACGATCGGACGCTACCTGTCGCAGGCCGAGCTCCTGCAGGCCGGCATCACGGCGAAGAACCTCGCGTCGTTCTCGTTCCTCGACATGCACGATGTCGTGTTCAAGGCCGTCGAGATCGGCGACTACGACGCCGGCGCGCTGCACCGCGATACGTTCACGGAGCTGAACGAGACGGCGACTCACAAGCTGCGCATCCTGCACTCGTTCAACAACGCGCCGAAACCCTGGGTGGCGCGCGCAGGGCTCGACAAGAAGGTCTTGAAGGCCCTGACGGCGAGTCTGCTGGCGCTCGACAACGCCGCGGCGCTGAAAGCCCTGAAGGTCCCCGGTTTCCAGACGGCCAGCGACAGCGACTACGACACGGTGCGCAAGGGCATGCAGAAGGCCGAACAGTTCGCGCCGGCGCCGAAGCCCGGGCCCAAGCCGCAGACGGTGCCCGCGCCGACCCCCGCGAAGGGGCGATAGCCGGTGAAGCGACTGCCGACTGCGACTCCGAGGGGCCTGCTCTCCTGGCGGCGCGACATCGGCGTGCGCATCGTGGCCATCCTGCTCGCGGCCGCGGGCATGACGGCCGCGATCGTCTGCGTGATCAACTACCGCGAAGCCGAACGTGAGATCCGCGAGCAGTTGTTCGAGCACGGGCGCTCGGTCGCGATGATGAAGGCATCGTTCTATCCCGACGCCGTGGTGCCGCCCGGCCAGATCAGGTTCCTCGAGACGGACGTCGAGAACCTCGTGCGCAACGAGAGGGACGCCGTCTTCGCGGTCGTGACCCGGCGCGACGGCACGTGTCTGGCGGCATATCCGCGCGGCACCTATCCGCACCTGACCGAAACGACCATCCTGATCGACGAACCGATCCTCGTCGAACGCGGCGGCGAGCAGCTCGGCACCTTCCACCTCGGCTTGTCGGTGCTCCCTCGGCAGGCCGAGCTGCGTGCGCGCACCATGCAGCTGCTGACCCGGTCGAGCTATGGCTTCCTCTTCGTCGGCGTCGTGTTGTGGTGGGTGCTTCGCGTGATCCTCGTCAAGCCTCTTCGCCGGCTCGACGCAGAGGCGCAGCGTCTGGGCCGTGGTCAACTCGAGCAGCCGCTGCCGGGCTTCGGCTCGACCGAGCTCGGACGGCTCGGTTCCACGCTCGACGTGATGAGGTTCAACCTGCGCGAGAGCTACTCGGCACTCGCCGAGCAGAACCGGCGTCTGCTCGAGCTCGATCGGTTGAAGAGCCAGTTCCTCGCGAACGTGAGCCACGAGATGCGCACGCCGTTGACGAGCGTGCTCGGCGAGGCGGAACAACTCGCCGATGCCGTGCCGAGCGGGACCCCCGGCAGGGCCACGGCCGAGACGATCCAGCGCAATGCGGCACGCCTGCTCGAGCTCGTCGATCGCCTGCTCGACCTCGCCAAGGTGGAGTCGGGCACGCTGTTGCTCGACAAGCGCTGCTGTCATCCCGCCGAAGTCATCCGTTCGGCATGCGAGCACTACCGCGCCGCAGCAACCGAGAAGAGCCTCCAGCTGCGTGTCGACGTCTCGGCCCTGGGCGACACGGCCGTGATCACGGACCCGGCGCGACTTCGCCAGATGGTCAGCAACCTCGTCGACAACGCGGTCAAGTTCACCGACGAGGGCTCCGTCAGCGTCACGGCGCGCGCGGCGTTCGGCAAGGAGTCGCACCTGTCGGTCGTGGTCCAGGACAGCGGCGCGGGCATTCCACCGCAATTGCTCGCCGGCGGCATCGCGGCGTTCAAGCAGGGCGACGGGTCGCTGACGCGCCGTCACGGCGGCTCGGGTCTCGGTCTCTACATGACCCAGCAGATCGCGCGCAGCATGGGCGGCGACGTGCTCGTGTCGAGCGACAAGCGGAGCGGGACTCGCGTCGAGATCACGATCAAGGTCGAGCGGGTCTCGGCACCGGATCCTGCGCAGACGCCTGTGCCCACCGTGTCACGGGCCCGCGTGCTCGTCGTCGACGATGCGCGCGACAACCAGCTGTTGCTCAAGACGATCCTGACCAAGCTCGGACATACGGTCGAGATCGCGGACAACGGCCGTGTCGCCGTCGAGCGCATGAAGGCGAGCCGCGGCGGGGAGCCGTTCGATCTCGTGCTCATGGATCTGCAGATGCCCGAGCTCGACGGCATCGGTGCCATTCGCGAGCTGCGCGCGCTCGGCTTCGACCTGCCGATCGTCTCGCTGACCGCTCATGCGCTCGGCGACGATCGCGATCGCTGCCTGGCGGCCGGCGCCTCGGGTTACGAGACGAAGCCGGTGTCGAAGCAGCGTCTCAGCGAAGTCGTCGCAGAACACGTCTCGGCTGCGCGCCACAAGGCGTGATCGCTACTGCAGCGTGATTGCGACCCCGTCGGTGAAGGTCACGATGTCGGCACCGGGACCCGGCCACGGCGTGGTGATGTAGGCCGCGGCCTGCGCGAGAAAGCTCAGCGGTGGCAGCGGCGGCAGGTTGAACAGGAAGTGGTCCGCCGTCGTCGCGAACAGCGCCACGGGGGCCACGTGCAGCACGCACGTGCCGCCGAATCCGGGCAACGGCACGAACGCCGGTTGCGTGCCGAGGACAAGCAGGCGCAGCGGCACCGCGACACCGCAACAACCCTCGAGCGCGTTGACGTTCAGCCGCAGCTGGTTGTTGAGCGGGTCGAGCGACGCCGTGAGCGTCGTCGGGCCCCCGACGACGGCGCAGCATCCCGTCGGACCGATGTTGCATCCGGCGCCGATGGACTGCATGGTGACGGACTGGAACTGGGCGGGAAGCGAGAGGCCGGTGGCAAGCGCGGCAACGAAGAGCAGATCGAAGCGCATCGGTGTACTCCGGAGATCGTGGAGGGACGGCGATTCTAGTCGGCGCCGGGCGCGTCGTAACAGGGCCGGGCGCTGCCTAAAACGCCCCGATCGTCAGCAGCAGCGCGTTCCTGCTCGGGAGCGTCACGTCCTGATGCGCGTGGCGTGCTTGTCCACGTAGTCGCGCAGTGCCTGCTCCCACTTCGCCTGCGGCACCTTGGCCGCGAGGACGTCGAATACGCAGTTGTGGCCGCGGTGCATCCGCGACACGCGGATCGTCTCGCCGCGGTGGTCGCGCAGCACGATGCACGAGGTGGTCTTCGAGTAGCGCACGTTCTCGATGTCCTGCCACAGCACCTCGCGCCAGCCGCGAAACGCGGTGCGGCCGCGCAGGCCCTCGCTGTCCATCCACAACCGGACCCGGGCCTCGAGCAACGTCGGCACGCCGAGGCCCACGAACATCGGCACCGCGAGCCACGAGATCTTCGTCAGCTTCGGGTCGGCGTTGCCGGTCAGGACCAGCGCCACGAACAGCCCCGCCATCGCGAGCAGCACGAGGCCCGCGAAGATCAGCAGCGCGCGACCCCCCGGCGATGGACCGATCTCGACGGCGTCGCCGGCCAGCTTGGGGGACCGGTTCCCCGATCGCAGCAGCCACGCGAGGATCGCCGCGGTGACGAGCGAGCTGACGAGGGTCCCGACGAAGTGCGGCCAGTCCATCACGCAGCATGCTACCGGTCGAAAGGTTGGTCTCACCGGGAGACGCAGCGTGCGCTCGATGTGAAGGAGATCTGCGCGTAGCGGCTCGGGGGAGAGGCCCGGGGGGCCCTCAAGGTCGTGCGGAATCCGCCCGATCTGCGCATGCGAACTGCATACGGGCATTTCCGGCGCAGCCGGGAGGAAGACATGATGCTCTTTGGAAACGCGGGTGGCTTCGCAGCCACGGTTCTCGCTTTCGGGCTGTTCACCACGAGCCTTGCGGCGCAGTCGATGACTGTGACTCCGGGTGGCGCGCTCACCGGTGGAGAGAAGGCCACGGTCAATTACGAGAACCGCTCCAAGGCCAACCAGACCGTGGTGGTGACGGTGAGCGGCGGCACGCCCGTAGTGACCATCGAGATCCCCGTGCAGCTCGACTCCGACGGAAAGGGCACAGGCACCTGGCTGGTCATCAGTGCGTGGTGGAGCGCCCGCTTCAACGCGCCGGACGTGAAAGAAGTCGCGTGTACGATCAAGTAGTCGTCCAGCGCGGCAGCGTGTAGTTACTCAGTGAGGCAGCGTGCGCTTGAGGCGGTCGATACTGGCGATGCGTTTCTCCTTCGCCTTATCGCCCGCGAGCGGTGATAGCAACATCGCGGTGAGGCCGCTCTTCGCCAGGTCGTTCACGTGATCGAGGGCCTTCTCGCGAACCTCGACGGTTACATTCTCGTCCTCGGCGTTCGCGGCGGATTCGACCAGGCATCCATCGATGGGTCCGGACCGAACGCTGGGGTCGTTCTCGAGCAGCCTCACGAGCTCCTTCGAGATCACCAGGGCCTTCTCGCGGAGGGTCGGATGTTTGTCCTGGTTCGCGAGAGAGCGCAGCGTCCCGGCTGCCTTGCCACAAGCATCGACGATCAGGCTCAACGCGCTCTCGTAGTAGTTGTCGTCTCGATCCGGCTGTGTGGCAAGCTCGATGGCTGTCGCGTAGTCGAGGTTGCGGTCGGAGTCCTTCCCTTCTGCAAGTATTAGCTCCCGCGCGACCCACGCCACGGCCATCAGCAGCAGCACTCCTGCCGCAGCCCGGAGAATCGGCTGCCGGAAGCGCCGCGCCCGCGCGACCGTCCCCACCACACCGCGGGTTTCGAGCGTCACCGAAGGCGCATTCGTGGCCAGCTCGACCAAAGCCTCGACATCCGCAGCCGGAAGCGGCGGCACATCGCCGAGGGCTTGCAGCTCCGCTTCGGCCTCGGCCATCTCCGCCGCATTCGGCGTGTGCGCCTCGAGCACCTCTGCCCACATTCTTTCGTCTTGCAGAGTCATCCTGTTTCGGCTCCGAATTCTCGTCGATTGGCACGCGCAGCCGGAAACTCGCCGACCGCGAAGTGCCCGATGCGAGCCAGCGCCTTGCGCAGCGCCTCGCGCCCCTTCAACCGCGATACGTAGATCGAATTGGCCGAGGTCTTGAGCCGCAGCGCCAACTCCTGCGCCGCCACGGCCTCGCCGGCTTCGAGGTCCGCCTGAAGGATCGCACGCTGCATCGGCGGCAGCTCGTCGAGACACGCATACGTGTCGGCCAGCAATTGCTGGCGGCGTGGAGTGGGCGCCGGCGGCTCGCCGATGCCGAACCCGTCGAGGTTGCCGCACAGCTCGAGCGGGCTGTTGCGGCGTTTGGCGAGCATCGTGAGCACGCAGTTGCGCGCGATCACGAAGAACCAGGCGCGCAAGGTGCCCAACGTGGCATCGAAGCGGCTCTGCGTCCGCCACACCCGGATGGCGGCCAGACCCATCACTTCGTCGAGCTCCGAATCGTCCAGCATCTTGTTGAACTGCCGCAGCAAGCGCAGGCGAACGACCCCACCGTGGTCCTCCAGCAGCTGGCGCAGCCCCTGCTGGTTGCCCGCGACGAGCAGGGCGACGGTGACGGCGTCACGGTTTCGCGGCTCGGTCGGGGGCGCTTTGTCGTGGAGTTCGCTCACCAGTAGATACCGAGGCATCTTAACTACGGCCGCGCAGTCGGCCCCGAGGTTCTGGCCGGTGGCACCGAACGGCTTCCTCAGGGCAGCGGGAAGGCTTCACAAAGGCCTTGTACCATGGGCCGTAGGCGATCGGGGTCCTCCCCCCGCACGAGCGCGCCGACGAGCTCGGCGATTTTCGCCATTTCATCGCGGCCCAGGCCGCGCGTCGTCACGGCTGCGGTGCCGAGGCGCAGGCCCGAGGTGACCATGGGGGGGCGCGGGTCGCCGGGGATCGCGTTCTTGTTGACCGAGAGGCCGGCCGCGAGGGCCCGTTCCTCGACCGCGGCTCCCGTGATCTCCGCCTTGCGCAGGTCGACGAGCACGATGTGGTTGTCGGTGCCGCCCGTCACGATGTCGAGGCCCTCGCCGATCAAGCATTCGGCCAGGTGGGCGGCGTTCTCCTTGACCTTCTCCTGGTAGGAGCGGAACTCGGGCCGCAGGGCTTCGCCGAAGGCCACGGCCTTTGCGGCGATCTGGTGCACGAGCGGGCCGCCCTGGGAGCCCGGGAAGACCGACGCGTTGATGAGTTTGCTGACGGCCTTCTTGGCGAGGATCATGCCGCCGCGCGGCCCGCGCAGCGTCTTGTGCGTGGTCATCGTCACGACGTCGGCGATGCCGACGGGGCCCGGCACGACGCCGGCCGCCATGAGGCCGGCCGGGTGGGCGATGTCGGCCATCAGGTAGGCGCCGACCTCCTGCGCGATCGCGGCGAAGGCGCGGTAGTCGATGTTGCGGCTGTAGCTGCTGCCGCCGGCGATGAGGACCTTCGGGCGGTGTTCGCGCACGAGGTCGCGGACCTGGTCGAGGTCGATGCGGCCCGTGGTGTCGACCCCGTATTGGCGCGCCGCGAAGACTATTCCGGTGTGGCTGCGGTCGTGGCCGTGGCTCAGGTGGCCGCCGGCCTTGAGCGCCATGCCGACGATGCGCCCGCCGGGACCCGCCAGGGCGAGCAGGGCCGAGAGGTTGGCCGTGGTGCCCGAGTGCGATTGCACATTGACGTCCTCGGCGCCCTGGAACAGCTGCAGCGCGCGGTGCCGGGCCAGCTCCTCGATGCCGTCGGCGACTTCGCAGCCCGCGTAGTAGCGGCGGTTCGGGTAACCCTCCGCGTACTTGTCCGTGATGCGGCTGCCGCAGGCTTCGCGCACCGCGGCCGAGCAGTGGTTCTCGGAAGCGATCAGGGTCAGGGTGTTCTGCTGGCGCCGATCCTCGCGCTGCAGCCAGGCCGCGACCTCGCGGTCCTGGACGCGCAGGGGACTCGAGTGGGATTCGCTGTTGCTCACACCGGGAACTTACGGTGACTCGCCGGTTCCAGCCAGAGACCAGAGAGTCCGCGGCTGCCAGTGCGCGGGTTGCGCGAGAAAAAATGTGGACCGCTCCTGCATGTTCGTCCCGTGTGGTGCACAATCCGCGACCGCGAGAGCAGTGCTCGGCGGCCACGAGGTGTGGCCGGCGGGCACGGCGCCGCGCGACCGGTGTCAGCCCACGGAGTCAGCCCACGTTGAGCGGAACGCAGAAAGAACTTCGCGCCTGGACCATCCGAGACAGTGTCGAGCTCTACCAGTTGGGGGCGTGGGGTGGGGAGTCCTACGCGATCAACGATCGCGGCGAACTGGTCGTGCAGCCGATGGGCAAGAACGGCCCGAAGTTCTCGCTGCCCGAGCTGGTCGAGGACCTGCGCAGCCGCGGCATCGAGCTGCCGATGCTGCTGCGCATCTCGGACATCCTGCAGCTGCGCGTCCAGGCGCTGGCCGGCGCGTTCAAGAAGTCGATCGACGAATGCGGCTACAAGGGTCGTTATCGGCCCGTGTTCCCGATCAAGGTCAACCAGCAGCGCGACGTGGTCGAGGAGCTCGTCGACTTCGGCAAGGAGTACTCGCTGGGGCTCGAAGCCGGCAGCAAGCCCGAGCTGCTCGTCGTGCTCGCGCACATGACCAACCCCGAGGGGCTCGTCATCTGCAATGGCTACAAGGACGCGAGCTACATCGAGACCGCGATGCTGGCCCAGAAGATGGGCCTCTACACGATCATCGTCGTCGACCGCTTCGACGAGCTCGAGACCGTGCTGTCGGTCAGCAAGCGTTTCGACCTGCGGCCGCACATCGGCGTGCGCGCGAAGCTCGCGAGCCGCGGCGCGGGCAAGTGGCAGGAGTCGGGTGGCGAGAAGTCGAAGTTCGGCCTCACGGTCGGCGAGCTCGTGCAGGTCGCGGACCGTTTGCGCGACATGGGCATGCTCGACTGCCTCGAGCTGCTGCACTTCCACATCGGCAGCCAGATCACGGCGATCAGGGCGATCAAGGATGCGCTCAAGGAAGCCACGCGCTTCTACGCCGAGCTGCACGACCTCGGTGCCGGGCTCAAGTTCATCGACGTCGGCGGCGGTCTCGCGGTCGACTACGACGGTTCGCAGACGAACTTCCACAGCTCGGCCAACTACTCGCTGCAGGAATACGCGAACGACGTCGTCTTCGCGGTGCAGCAGGCGTGCGACGAGAAGGGCATCGCGCACCCCGACGTGATCAGCGAGTCGGGCCGCGCGTTGACG
>DASRJH010000348.1:0-4327 GCA_035649575.1 Planctomycetota bacterium | reverse complement strand
GCGCACGACGATGACCGACGAGGTCGAGAAGGCCGTGCACGCGTTCGGACTCGAGCCGCGCGCGCTCAAGGACGTGCTGATCTATGGCTTCAAGCGATCGTTCTTCCCGGGCGGCTATCCGGAGAAACGGGACTGGGTGCGCTCCGTGCTGAACCACATGGAGGACGCGTTCCTGACCGAAGGCTTCGACGTGCGCGGTGGACGGCCGCGCTGAGGCGGATCGGTAGAGCCCGATCCACCCGCCCGATCCGCCGGCCCGATCGCACCGGCCCCGCTTGCGCAATGGCGATGCGGCGCGAATGATCCCGAGCATGCGCCACGTGCTCACCGTCATCGCCCTCACCTGCGTTCGACTCGAGGCGCAGGAGGCACAGGATCCCACGCCGCCTCCCGCCCCGGCCCCCGCAGCGCGCGTCGACTTCGAGAAGCAGATCGTCCCGATCCTCGTCGGGCGCTGCATCAAGTGCCATGGCGCCGAGGAACAGAAGGGTGACCTGCGCCTCGACAGCAAGCAGGCGCTGTTTCCCGCCGACCAGGAACTGTGGACGGTCCAACCCGGCAAGCCCGACGACAGCGAACTCGTGCGCCGGATCGGCCTGCCGGTCGGCGACGAGGACATCATGCCCAACAAGGGCGAGCCGCTCACGAAGGCGCAGCAGGAGCTGATCCGCCGGTGGGTCGGCGAGGGGGCCGACTGGCCCGCCACCGGCGACGCGCACATCGAGAAGGAGCTGGCAGCCCTCGTGCTGCCGAAGATCGTGTTCGAGCTGCCCAGCCTCGACGCGGACCAGCAGGCGAAGATCGACGCGGCCGTTGCCGAGCTCAGGAAGCGCGGGGCCGTCGTACAGCAGGTGGCCCAGGACACGAAGGCTCTCGACGTGAACCTCTCGCTGCTGCGCGACAAGGTCGGCGACGCCGAGATCGCGCTGCTCCCGGCGTTGGCGCCTGCGCTCGTGTGGCTCAACGTCTCGCGCACGGCGGTCAGCGATGCGGGAGCCAGGCACCTGGCGGCGCTGACCCAGTTGCGGCGCCTCAACGCGGCGAACACGAAGCTGTCGGATGCGGGCTTCGCGGAGCTAGCGCCGTTGTCGCACCTCGAGTATCTGAACGCCTACGGCACGGGGCTCTCCGACGACGGCCTCCAGAGGCTCGTCGCGTTGCCGAAGCTCGAGCGGCTCTACGTCTGGCAGAGCAAAGTCACCGCGGATGGGGCCAAGGCCGCGAGGTTGCGCGCGGCGAAGATACAGATCGACCTCGGCGACTACGCCGAGGAGCGCATGGCGGCAGCGCAGAAGGAGATCGCCGAGCGCGATGCGCGCAACAGGCCCGTGAACGACGTCTGTCCCGTCACGCAGAAGCCCGTCGATGCGGCGCAGACCGTCGAACACGAGGGCAAGCGGATCGGCTTCTGCTGTGCGAAGTGCAAAGCGGCCTTCACGAAGGATCCCGCGAAGTACGCGGACAAGATCGTGATCCGCAAAGAGGACCCGAAGTAGCCGGTCCTCGCCGCAACGGCGGTCAGTGGTGATGGCCGCCGGGGCCGTGCACGTGACCGTGCTGCCTCTCGTCCTTCGTGGCGCGGCGCACGTCGAGGATCTCGACCGAGAAGTTGAGCCGCTGGCCAGCCATCGGGTGATTACCTGTGACGATGACCTGGTCGCCTTTCAGCGCGCGGATCCACACCGGCACGGGCTGCCCGTTGCGCCCGCGGGTCTGGAACGAGGCTCCGGGCTTCAGCTCGACGTTGGGCGGGAACGACGTCTTCGGCACCGTCTGTTCGGCCGCGGGGTCGTACTCGCCGTAGCCCTCGTTCGGTGGAACCGCCACCTCGAACTTGTCACCGACCTTCTTGCCGGACAGCTGGCGTTCGAGCCCCGGCACGATGTTCTGGGCGCCGTGCAGGTAGACGAGAGGCTCCCCGCCGAACGACTCGTCGGCGATGGAGCCATCGTCGAGGGTGAGGCGGTAGTGGATGGTCACGGCGTGACCGTCGGCGATCGCTGGTTTCATCGGCCCGGGAGCCTAGCACCGTCATGTCACGTGCGCGATGCGCGAGTTGCAGTGCGTCGAGTTCTGACCGCGCCGGACGCGGTTTCTCCGGACGGTTCTGTCGACTTGCGCGCACGCGCCCGCGATCGCGCGGAGCGCTGCGACAAGGCGCATAGCCCAGCGCGAAGTCGAGGAAACACCCGAGCTCGCGTGTCGAAAAAAGCCGTCCTCGTTTCAACGCGCCAACGTAGGGCGAGAACCACTCGGGTCGGTGAAGCCACGCCGATTCGCCGTTGCAGCGCCGAGCCCCAGCTCTGCAGCCACCGAGTCGGAGGCTCACATGCTCTCGTCCCGAACGGCACGATTCTCTGGAACGTCAAAGCGCGCGCTCGCCGCGGCCTGTGTGCTCACGCTCGGAGCCACGAGCTATGCGATTTCGGGCCTGCCTGATCTGACGCTCGTCGAGCAGCTACACACTGCAGCGGGTGAACACCTCGAGCAGAGCGAGCTGCTGGCGCTCGTGCAGCAAAGCCAGGGCGCCCGTGCGTTCGACCTCGCGTTCGAGCACGGCAACGAGCTGTTCGAGACGACTTTCAACGCGCTCGACGGTGTCGGCGCAGATGTCGGCGACGGCCAACGCTTCACGCGCTTGCCGCGTGCCGACCAGCAGGGACCGGGAGAATGGGGTGCACACGTGCCCGAGCGCACGACGGGCCCGAACGCGCCGTCGTGCACGAGCTGTCACAACAATCCGGCCGACGACGGCGCCGGTGGGGCGGAGAACAATGTGATCCGCGACCCGTTCCATTGGGCGAACCCGCGTCGCATGCTGCAGCGCAATACGCCGCACCTGTTCGGTGCCGGAGCCCTGCAGCGACTGGCAGAGGAGATGACAATCGAGCTGCTCGCGATCCGCGCGGCGCTGCATGCGCAGGTGCAGCAGACCGGCGTCGCGGCGACAGCGCCGCTGGCGAGCAAGGGGGTGAGCTACGGCACGCTGCGCGCCTACAGGTCGTGGTGGAGCAGCCACGTCAACTTCGACTTCTCGCAGGTCGAGGGCATCGACAACGACCTCGTCGTGCGGCCGTTCCAGTGGAAGGGCAGCGTGGCGTTCCTGCGCGATTTCAACCGCGGCGCTGCGCACAACGAACTCGGCATGCAGGCCGTGGAACTCGTCGGCTACGCCTTCGATGGCGACCACGACCACGTCGTCGACGAGTTGACGGTCGGCGACATGACGGCGCTCGCGGTCTACATCGCCGCACAGCCGCGGCCCGTCACGAAGCGCGAGCTCGCCTCGCTCGGACTTATCCCGGCCCTGACCCCGGCGGAAATCGCGTCGATCCAGAGCGGCGAGGCCGCATTCGCGAACATCGGCTGCGCTGAGTGCCACCGCCCGACCCTCGTGCTCGCGGATCCGATCTTCCGCGAGCCCGCCGCCCACGCGAAGTTCCGCGATGCGCTGTTTCCCGGCTCCCAGAATCCTGTCGCCGAGGGCGTGACGCCGGCGTTCCCGGTGCAGTTCGATCTCACGCAGGACCAGCACGACAACGTCATCGTCGTCGGCGGCCAGACCGTGCACCTGGGCTCGTTCGTGCGCACCGGCACCGGCACCGCTGCAACCATCGCACTCTACGGCGACTTGAAGCGCCACCGCATGGGTTACGGGTTGGCCGAGAACATCGACGAAACCGGCCGCGGCGCCAGCACGTTCCTGACCGAGAACCTGTGGGGAGTCGGCACGACGGGGCCCTACCTGCACGACGGCCGCGCGACCACGTTGACGGAGGCGATCCTCGCCCACGGCGGTGAAGCTCTCGCAGCTCGGCAGGCATTCGTGGCGCTGCCGCTGGCCACGCAACAGGACTTGATCGCGTTCCTCGGGGACCTGGTGTTGTTCAAGAACGAGTGACGAGGCGCGCCTAGGGCCCCGAGAGAGTCGTCGGGCGGGTGCGGTGCCCCTTGCCTTCTTGGGGCTCGGGCCTTCCTTTGGCCGTGGGGATCTTGCATAACTGCGCGACCCCCTCTCCCCGCCCTTCCCGCCGTTGAGTTCAGAGACCTTCCGACGCCTGCTGCTCGAGGCGAACGTCTTGGACAAGGAGCGCCTGGCCAAGGCCGAGGCCGCGTCCTCGTCGCGCGGCACGCCGCTCGAGCGCACGATCACGGCGCTCAACCTCGCCGACGAGGTCACCGTCTGGCGCGTGCTCGCGAAGGCGCATGGCCTCAAGTTCGTCGATCCGGCGAAGTTCACGCCGCAGGCCGAGGCGCTCAAGAAGGTGCCGAAGGAGCAGGCCGAGCAGAACGAAGCGCTGCCCGTGTTGCTGAAGGACGGGGTGTT
>DASRJH010000347.1:0-22174 GCA_035649575.1 Planctomycetota bacterium | reverse complement strand
GCCGTCGCCGTGATGAGGCCATCGCCGCGATAGGTCGAGAGCTCGGCGCTGCCGCGCAAGGCTCGCAAGGCGATCATGCCGCCGACGGCCGCGCGACTCACCACGACGTCGTTCAGGCCCAGCACCGGCGCCATCGTGGCTCCGTCGGGTGCGACCATCGAGCACCAGAACATCAACCGCTGCTCCTCGTGCAGCTGGCCCGCGAGCAGCATGTCGAGCGCCTTCTGCGTGTGTTCGTACTCGAACGCCGTGAGGAACCCGAGCCGTCCGCGGTTGATGCCGAGCGTCGGCCGCTGGTTCTGCCCCATGCGCCGCGCCGTCGCGAGCAGAGAACCGTCGCCGCCCCAGACCACGACGTGGTCGGCCGGCCGGTCCTCGAGCGAGGAGTCGCGATCCGTCACGACGTCGACCGCACAGCCGCGTTTGCTGAGCCACGTCGCGTGGCCCTGCACGAGCGCCTTCGTGCCGCCTTTGTGTTCGTCGCCGACGAGCAGCATGCGCTTGCAGGCCGGTTTCGACATGCGGCCTCAGCGCACCGCCGGGGCCGTCTTCTCGGCGACGAAGCGCTCCACCACGTGCGCAGCCGTCAGCCCGCAGTGCTCGAGGATCTGGTTCCTGCTCATGTGTTCGAAGATCTCGTCGGGCACACCCATGACCTGCACCTGCGCGCGGACCGGGCCGTGGCAGGCGAGGCACTCGAGCACTGTGCTGCCGAAACCGCCGACGCGCGAGTGGTCCTCGAGCGTGACGACGCGATCGTGCCGGTCGCAGACCGCGAGAATGCCCTTCTCGTCGAGCGGTTTGCAGAAGCGCGCGTTGACGACCTCGATGTGCACGCCGCGCTTGTCGAGCAGGGCCGCCGCCTCGAGCGCCGTCTGCACCATGTGACCGTAGGCGATCACGGCGCCATCGGCGCCATCGCGCAGGATCTCCATGCGGCCGAGCTGCAGCGGCTCGTGCCGGCCGTGCCAGCCGAGCAGTTCGTGAAAGCCAGGTGCGTTGCCGCGCGCATAGCGGATGCCACACGGTCCCGGCAGCGAGATCGCGAACTGCAGCATCTCGTGCAGCTCGGGGCCGTCCTTCGGCGCCATGAGCACGATGCCGGGCATGCAGCGCAGGTAGGAGAGATCGTAGAGGCCGTTGTGCGTCGCGCCGTCCTCGCCGACGAGTCCGCCGCGGTCCATCGCGAACACGACGGGCAGGCGCTGCAGGATCACTTCCTGGAAGACCTGGTCGTAACCGCGCTGCAGGAACGTCGAGTAGATCGCGCAGACGGGCCGCATGCCGGCCGTCGCCATGCCCGAAGCCAAGGCGACGGCGTGCTGCTCGGCGATGCCCGCGTCGACGAAGCGGTCCGGGAACTTGTCGCGGAACTCCATGAGCCCCGTGCCGTCCGGCATCGCGGCAGTGATCGCGATCACGCGCGGGTCCTTCTCGGCGAGGTGCTGCAGGCCTTCGCCGAACCACTCGGTCCACGAACGCCCCGGCCGTGCTTGCGGAACGGCCGGCTGCAGCACGCAGGGCTCCACGGGCACCTTCTCGGGTTTCTTCTTCGCGGTGTGGGGCTGCGGCTTCGCGGCGTGTGCGCGGTCGTAACGCTCCTCGCTGCCCGGCACGCCCTTGCCCTTCTCGGTCCGCACGTGCAGCAGCACGACGCCGTCGAGCTTCTGCACGTTGCCGAGCGCCTCGAGCAGTTCCCCCACGTCGTGCCCGTCGATGGGCCCGAAGTAGCGGAAACCGAGCTCTTCGAAGATGTGGCCCGGCATGACCATGTTCTTGAGCATGTCGACCGCATCACCGAGCTTCTGGTCGATGTCCCTGCCGACCAGCGGAATCGACTGGATCAGGTGGCGCATCGCGTCCTTGGCGCGATTGTAGAAGCTGCCCGAGCGCAGCTTGTTCAGGTGGCGCGAGAGCGCGCCGACTGTCTTGGCGATCGACCAACGGTTGTCGTTGAGGATGACGAGCAGGCGCTCCTTCTCGAGCGAACCCGCGTGATTGAGCGCTTCGAAGGCCACGCCGCAGCCCATCGCGGCGTCGCCGACGACCGCCACCGAGTGACGCTTCCTGCCCTGCATGCGATCGCCCATCGCGACGCCGAGCGCGGCCGAGGCTGCCGTACCCGCGTGGCCCATCAGGTAGACGTCGTATGGGGACTCCCACTTGTTCGAGAAGCCGCTGAGGCCGCCCTTCTGACGCAGCGTGTGGAATCGCGTCTTGCGTCCGGTCAGCAGCTTGTGCGGGTAACACTGGTGGCCGACGTCCCAGACCAGGCGGTCGTCCCGGAAGTCGAACAGGTAATGCAACGCGACCGTCAGCTCGACGACGCCCATGCCCGAGCCCAGGTGCCCACCGGTCACCGAGACGGTATCGAGGATGACCTTGCGCAGTTCGGCGCACAAAGCCGGCAATTGCTCGCGCGGGATCTTCTTGAGGTCAGCGGGGCTGTCGACCTGATCGAACAGGGGGGTCGGCGATGGTTGGTCCAAGTCCAGCTCCAACAGGCATTCGTGATTGTGGCCCGCCCACCGCAGCGGGTTCAGCGGCGGCGTTCCACGGCATAGGACGCGGCATCTTGCAGCAGGCCGACCGCCGCGTCCAGCGTGGGCCCGGGACCCGGGCCCTGGGATGCAGCTGCGACCACCATGGCAGCGAGCAGAGAGGCCTCCGCGGCGAGCTGTCGGGCGGTCGCAAGGCTCTGTTCGAGCCCGACTATGGCGGGCCAGGTCAGCTTGCCGCGTGCCACGTCGGCCAGTGGGTTCTTGCCCAGTTCGTGGGCCGTACCGGTCAGATCGAGGCAATCGTCGGCGATCTGGAAGGCCCTGCCGAGCAGGTCGCCAAATCGCCGGAGCTGTCCGAGCGCTGCTGCGGGAGGCCCCGCTTCCCCGGCCCCCGCATGGGCGCCCACGAGCAGCGAGGCAGTGATCAGGGCGCCCGTCTTGTGATCGTGGATCCATTGCACGCGGGCCAGGTCGTGCCGGTCGGGCTCGCGCTCGGCCGCGAGGTCCTCGACCTGACCACCGACCATGCCGAGGCTGCCGGCCGCGCGCGCGAGCTCGGCGACCGCCGGCGCACCGGCGCTCGCCGCACCCTCCATCGCCAAGGTGAGCAGCGCATCCCCGGCGAGCAGCGCGAGAGCCTCACCGTAGACCTTGTGACAGGCCGGCCGCCCGCGTCGCAGGTCGTCGTCGTCCATGCACGGCAGATCGTCGTGCACGAGGCTGTAGGTGTGCAGGCACTCGAGCGCAGCCGCAGCCCGCAGCGCACGCTTGCAATCACCGCCGAGAGCACGGCAGCCGAGCAGCACCAACATCGGGCGCAAACGTTTGCCACCCGGGAACAGCGCGTAGTGCATCGCCTCGTGCAGGCGCTGCGGCACCGCGGTCTTTGGTGGCAACAGCTCGAGCAACGCCTGCTCGACCGGGCCCGACCATTCCTGCACGAACGCGAGGAACGCACGCGATGGCTGGGCCGCCATCACTTCGAAACGACCATGCCGAACATGGTGTCGCTCGCCTGTTTTGGAGTCACGTTGCCGAGCAGCATGCGAAAGCCCTCGGCCGTGATGGTCGACTCCACGCCGCCGCTGCGCAAGACGCCGCTCTTCAGCAGCAGCGAAACGATGCCAGCCGCCTGGTCGACCTCTACCGCGAGCTTCTCGCAATGGGCACTCGCCACGAGGCGGAACCGGTCGTCGGTCCCCACGACCTCTGCCGTCAAGAAATAACCGTCGTGCATGCCGCGGAAGCGATTGACCCGCAGGTGGTGCGGCGTGGAGGCCGTATCGAGCAGCCGGTCGAGCCGTTCGAGCCATTGCCGGCGCGTCATCGGATCGACATCCGTGAGACGGCGGTCCGGCGCCGCATCGGGATCCGGATAGACGCCGACGACGCGCACCAGATACGGCAGGCGTTGCTCGATCAGGCGCCCGTCGACCGGCGCGAACACGAGTGGCCAGCCATCGGGGAGGAGCTTCTGCCGTTCGCCTGCCGCGGTGCGGAAACCGTCGAAGAACGTCAACACGAACCTGCCCTTGCCACGGTCGAGCTCGGCCGTCATGCGGCCGGCGTGCAGGAACGCGGCACCAAGTCCATCGGCGTCGACCTCGATCAGTTCCACGTCGTGCAGACCCTCGCCGTCGAGACTGCGCGCCGAGAGGAATCGCTGGCCCGTGTAGCCCTCGACGCGCAGACACTCGTGCAGCGCCTGCAGACAGAGCCGCACCCCCTCGGGCATCGGGGCTTGCGCGCGCTGCGCCTGTGCTTCGGCTTCGGCGGCGGCCTTGGCGATCTCTGCTTTGCGCGACTCGAGCGCTTGTGCCATCGCCTGCAGCTGCTGCTGGCTCGACGCGAGGGCTGCTTCGAGTCTGGCCACGGTGGCGGCCTGAGCCGTGTCGACGGCCTCGGCCGCGGGTGCGTTCGCCACCGGCTCGGCTCTCGCGCTGCTCTGGGCCGCCTGGCGAGCTAGCCGTGCCTGCGCCTCGAAGTGGCCCGCCAGCTCGGCCAGGCGGCGCGTCTCGTAGACGAGCCCGCCGATGGCGGTGATTGCGGACACCCAGCAACAGGACCACAGCCAACGGCGCATCGATGGTCGACTCCGACGGCCTGGGGTCCGCTGGCTTCCCGCGGAATCGGCTACCAGGGCTGCGCCTTGTTCTTGTTGTACCAGGCCTGCCATTCGCGGAACGTGGCGAAAGTCTGGCGCGTGAGCTTGCCGAGCGTCGTGTTCCACTTGTCCCGCAGCGCGGCGAGGCGGTCCTGCGCGTTCTGCGCCTCGATGTTCTGCGAACCGAGCTGCCCGGCCTTCTCGGAGAGCTCGCCGTAGGTGATCATGAGCTCGGAGACGATCTCCTTGCGGATCGGCTCCTTCGACTCGTCGAAGTTGCCGAGCGCCTCACCTGCCGCGGCCTGCAGCGCTGCTTCGTGGTGGCTGCGCGCCTCCTTGACGAGGAACTTCACCTGCGACTCGTCCTTGGTGCGCCCGAGGTACTTGAGCAGCAGCTCGCGCAGCGGCAGCCACTCCTTTCGCTCGGGGAAGCGCTTGTTGAGGTAGACGTTCTTGAGCACCTTGGCGCCCTCCACGCCGCAGTAGCCGAGGGCTGCCGCGGCTCCGTTGTAGAGCTCCGGCTTGTCGGGCTGACGCACCTTGGGTCCCGCCATGAACACGCCTTCGAGCGCCTTCACGATCGCCTGCTGGTCCTTCTCGTCGAGGCCGGCTTTCGTCTTCTCCAGCAGCCGATCGATGATCTGCACCCCCTCGGCGTCGCGCGCGAACTTCTTGTCGAGCACGATGTCCTTCAGCGTTTCGATCTTCTCGGCGACTTCCTTGTCGGGGCCCTTGGCGGGCGCGGGATCCTGAGCCACCGCCGGCAGCGAACCCAGCAAGGCGACCAGCGCGGACAGGCAGCAGGGCAGGGAACGGTTCATGACGATCTCCGGATTGTTCAGCCGCGAGGGGGACGGCCGCAGCGCACGGCTACGCATACAACTAACGTACCCTCCCGACGGGTCTGCAACTAGTTCCGGGGTCCCACGGGCGTCACTTCCCGCTCGAGCTCAGGGCAGGCGGTCGAGCAACCGGCGCGCCGCCTGCCGCACCAGCTCCGGCGCCACGGCGTGCCACCGGCTCGGCGAGCTCGCGAGCGGTGACAGACCCAGGACCTGCAGTTCTGCCGCCAGCTCGCGGCCAAGTGCCCCGAAGCCGCGGTGGTGCGGCGAGCGGACACCGGGCTCGCTGAGGAAATCGGCAATGTGGGCCAGCACGAGCTCGGTGTGCGGCGAGACCGCCAGCGACGCCAGTTCCGCGCGACGCTCCATCTCGGCCTCGATCGCCGAGGGCGACAGGCCGAACTGCAGCAAGAGGCCCAGACCGCGCCAGAGGTTGCTCTCGATGGGCAGGAAGTGGGACGAATCCTTGAGATGTTGCCGTTCGTGGTGCCGGATCGTGTCGAGCACGGCGGACTCGAGATCCGTGTCCTGCACGGGAGACAGCACCGCGAGGCGCCACGCGACGTCGACCGGATCCTCGCCGGCTCCCTGCGGCAGCGGGTCGGTCAGCAGCGCGTTGCCGTCCTCGGCTGCGATCCGCCGCCGCTCGGCCACGGCGCGCGCCCATTCGCGCACGGAATCGAAGTCGATGAGGAAGTGGTTCAGCAGCGCGACGCCGGCCAGATCCGACGTCACGGATCTCAGATCGCGGTCGATGCCGATGACCTCGAAGCAACGGCCCGGCAGCTCGAGGTCCGCCGACCACGGCAGCTCCGACAGCGAGAGGCGCATCACGAGCATGCCCTCGACCGCGCCACCGGCGCGGCAACCGAGCACGAAGTGACGGTTGTAGCAGTCGAGGTGCTCCGCCAGCGAACCGGTGAACGGGTCGAGCATCTGCCCCACCATCGGCACCGAGTAGATCGTCGGCTTGCCGACCACGTCGCGCCCGAGCAGACGCACGGACAACTCTTGCATGCGTTCGAGCACCGTCTCGATCGAGGCCGTGGCATTCTCGCCACCGCGATACAGCAGTCGGCGCACGCCCGATTCGAACGCCAGCTCGCGCCGCGCTTCGTCGCAGAGCGACTGGATGCGCGGCGCCGCCTCGGGCCAGCGGCGCAGCGCCCATGACGCGGCGAGCTCGACCTCGTCGAGCCAGCCGACGTCGCGCAGGCGTTCGAGCAGCTCGACGCCTTGGTCGGCCGAAGCGAGCGCGTTCGGACCGGACCACGGACCCCGCAGCAGCGAGAGCCAGCGGTTGCGCAATTCGTTCGGCTCGGCGAGCACGACGTGCTCGGGCACATCGGCGCGGACGAGCTCCAGGAAGGCATCCACCTCGCCGAGGCCGAGCAACACACGGCGCTGCAGCCGCCGCAAGACGGGCGAGCGCGGCCCGACCTTCTCCTCCTCGAGCAGCGACCGCACGGCCAGCGGTTGGTTCACGCGCTTCAGCAGCTCCGCAAGCGCGAGCGCTCCGTCCCCCGCGCCGAACACGCGCATGCGCTCGGGATCCTCGCGCAACGCGTCGAACACCTGCCCCACCTGCTCGTCGCTCGCGCCGGCGTGCAGCCAGCCGACGAGCAATCCCTGCACGCCCGCATCGAACGGCCGCTGTCGCAAAGCCGCGAGCAACGCCCCCCATGCCTTGCTGCGGTCGTTCTGCGCCAGCCAGGACTGCGCGAGTCCGAGGTCGCCGACGCCGGGTACTCGCGCGTCCTGCTGCAGGCTGGTGTAGATCGGGATCGCGGCGTCGTATTGCTCGCGCTCGCGCAGCATCGCGGCATAGGCGATGCCCACGAGCGGGTGGCTGCCCGCCGCCGCATAGAGCCGCTCGTAGTTCGCGAGCGAATTCGCGGGATCCGGCCCACGCAGCGTGTGCGCGAGGCCGAGCCATGGCCACAGCAGCTGCGGCGACACCTCCGCTGCGCGCCAGAAGCTCTGCCTCTTGCGGTCCTGGTCGGAGACGAGCCGGCCGAAGAGGTAGAGGTAGAGGCCGTCGTTCGGGTCCTTCTCGAGGGCCCGTTCGGCCTCGTACCAGAGCACGCCGCGCCGCCCGCGTTCGCGCAGGATGTCCTGGCGCAGGCGACACGCGTCGGCGTGCCTCGGCTGTCCGGCCAACACGCCCTCGAGCATGTCGAGGGCCTGCCTCTGCTGCCCGCGCTCGAACAGTCCACGTGCCGCGAGCGACGCACGATCCGCCGGTGATTCCGACCAAGGCAGGTCGACGATCGTCGCGGGCGGCCCTTGCGAGGGATCCCGCCGGACCGCCTGATCGATTGCTGTGGACCTGCACGCCACGGCCATCGCACCGAGCAGCAGCATGGACGTGACGGAACCGCGCATGCGCGTGTGATACTGCATCGGGCGCGTCGCCGTCGAGCACGCCGGCAGAGCACTGCGTGGCGAAAGGTACTTTCCGCCGCGAAAGGCATTCCCGCGGCGTTGCGAGGCACCGCGGGTGCCCGACCGCAGGTGGCCACCCCCATGACCATCCCACGATGCTCACCTGCCGTGCGCCGGGCCCCCACCCGGCGCACGCCAGTGCGCAGACCCCTGATCCCGCACAGTCTGCGCACCACCGCCCCCATCTCCCCTGATGGGCTGCGGTGTGCAGTCGTGAATCGGCGCGCCCTCGCGCATTCTTGAAGCCTCGGCGCAAGCGCCGATGTCACCGATTCACTGCACCCAGATCTTCGCGACCGCGCCGAGCCCCAGCTCGCGCATTCCGAGCTGCGCGGTGATACCGCGGACCACACGCGGCCAACGCATTGCGAACGACAGCGCCCGCGGCAAGCGTCGGCGGACCATGGCATCGCGGACATCGACACGCCCGAGACCCGCCCTTGACCTCGTGTTCCGGGCGTGCCGAAGAAGGTCCTGCCTTGTCGAAATCCGACCACCGCCGTCTCGGAGTCCTGACGCTGCTCGGCGACCCGGCGCCGATGCAGGTCCTGTTGCAGCGGCTCCAGAGCGAGGGAATCGCGGTCGATGTCGCGCGCGACCTCGAGGCGGCCCGGCGCCTCTTCTTCGGGGCCGGCGGTCACGACTGCCTCGTCGTCGCCCCCGACGTGCGCCCCGGTCTCGCCGCGCAGGTGCTGCAATCGCTGCGCACCGTGGACCCGGAACTGCCGACGGCAACCTTCGGGCCCGACGTCCGCCGCGCCGACTCACCGACGCGCACCGCGATGCTGGCGGGATTCCACCCGAGCTCCCGCGCGGGGACTGGCGCGCTGTTGCGCTTTCTAGGCGCGTTGCGCCTGCGCTGATTATTGCGGCGCCAGCAGATGGGGTGGCTGACGGGATTCGAACCCGCGACCCCCAGGACCACAACCTGGTGCTCTAACCAACTGAGCTACAGCCACCGTGCACTGCCGCTTCGGAACACGCGGTCGTGTGTTGCCAAGACGCGGGGGCGAAGAGTGTGCCGCGCCTGCGAACTTCGGTCAAGCCGCCGCCGGAAACGCAAGCTTGCGTGGCGCGACGACGCTCGCTAGCGTCCGCGCCCCGATACTGCGCCTCCGTAGCTCAGCTGGTAGAGCAGCGGATTCTTAATCCGCGGGTCGAAGGTTCGATCCCTTCCGGAGGTACCACTCCTTGCGCTCTTTTCGACGAACGACGACGCGACATGCCGAACGCCGAGGAAGCGGCAGCGACACGGGCCGTGTGAGCCCATCGCGCACTGCACGGCGGCCGTCTCTGCTTTTGCGGTCCCCTTGCTGCTAGAGATCCGCGCGCGCCGCTGTCTCCGAAACGACGGAGTGCGGCGCCAGCCTCGGTGCTTTCGGCAGGTGCAGGAAGAACGTCGTGCCGGTGCCGACGGCCGATTCGAATCGCACCGAGCCGCCGTGCCCCTGCACGATCTCCTTCACGATGTGCAGCCCGAGTCCCGTGCCGCTGATGCCACCCGTGTTGCTGCCGCGCTCGAAGCGGCGGAACAGACGCGGCTTGTCCTTCTCGGGAATGCCGATCCCGTTGTCGCGCACCTCGACGATCCACTCGTCATCGCCGCCGTGACAGGACACCTGGATCACGGCCTGCTTGTCGTTCGGGCCATACTGGATCGCGTTGCCCAACAGGTTCATGAAGACCTTCGTCAGCGCCCACGAGTCCGCGACGATGCAGGGCATCGGTTCGACCAACACCCGGACACCGGTCTCTTCGATCTCGTAGCGCAAGGTGCGCAGCACCTCGGCGAGCAGCAGCGTCAGGTCGCATTCGGCGAACGTGAGCCTGATGCCATCGCTGTCCAAGCGCGAGCTGTCGAGCAGGTCGCGCAGCAGGCGCTCCATCTGATGCACTGCCTGGAGACCGTTGTCGACGGCCTGGTGCACGGGTTCCGACAACTGGCCGAGGTAGCCCTTGGCCAGCGTCGACAGCATGAGGCGGATCGCGCTCAGCGGTCGGTTCAGGTCGTGCACGGTCTGCTGTGCGACCTCGACGAGCTCGTGCACCTTGCGATCGAGCAGCAGACGTTGCTCGTCGAGCTCCCCGTAGCGGCGAGCAAGCTCGAGGTTCGACAACATGGTCTTGTCGAACAGGGAATCGTCGACCTCTTCGGCCGCGGGCGCGTGGAACTGCACGGCTCCGGCCGCGATCTCGTGGTTGAGCTCTTCATCGCTGAAGACCGGCTTGCGCGCGACCGCCTCGTCACTCGCGCCGGTGCTGTCGCGCAGCTCGTAGGCCAGCTCGATCTCGCCTTCGGCCAGCGGCGCCAGTGACATGCGCGGCGCGCGTGGCGCATGTTCGGCGAGCGGCCCCGAGGGTGGCGCACCCTCGGTCCCGTCGCGCAGGGCCAGACGCGTCTGCGGCAGCTTGTCGATCGCGACGGCGGCGCGATCGCGGCGCACCGTGTCGCAGATGTTCCACAACTTCTCGCGCACGCCTTCTGCGAACGCGTGCGGATCCTCGCCCTCGCGACCGGTGCCGTAGCGCGCCACCTTCTTCTCGACGAGCAGCGTCGCGGCTTCGACGAACGCCTCGAACACACCCTGGCCCTCGGTCGCCACCGATGGGAACGTCGGAATGCCGTCGCGGAACTTGAACTTCTCGTCGAGCTCTCTCTCGCTCAGGATGTCGGGCAGGTCGCGCTTGTTGTATTGCACGACGATCGGGATGTCCTCCGACGTGCCGCTGTTCGTGCGCAGGTGCTGGCGCATGCTCTGCAGCGAGTCGAGGTTCTCCTGCAGGCGGCTGCGCTGGCTGTCGACGACGAACACGACCGCGTCCGCGCCCTGCAGCACATACTTGCGCATCTGCCGGTATTTGGGCTGGCCGGGGACCGTGAAGCCCTGGATCTTGATCTTGAAGCCGCCGACCTGCCCGAGGTTGATCGGCAGGAAGTCGAACAAGAGCGTCGAGTCCTCTTCCGTGTTGATCGACACGAGCTGGACTTCGTTGCGCGGACAGAAGATGCCGTGCACCTGCTGCAGACTCGTGGTCTTGCCGCCGACGCCGACCCCGTAGTAGACGAGCTTCGCGTTGAGCGTCCGTTCGGCAACGTTGATGAAGCCCATCGTCTGATTCGCAGTGACACCCGGGAATGCGCCGGTTCTGGCCCGTACATCGGCAAGTCCGGCCGCCCTACTTCACCGCCGGATCCACCCGACATCCGAGCGCGGCACCGGCATCAAGCCGTGCCAGCAGGCCCCGGCAGGGTCCAGCACCGAGGCGAGCGAGGCGTGCACGGCGGCCGGTGTCGCCGATGCCAACGCCGTCTTGTCGATGCCACGGCGCGCGCCGAGCAGCAGGACCTGGAGCCGCCACGGCAGGACCGCCGCATTGGCGGCAAGGGCCGACTGCCGGTCGGGGGAGAGCGGCTGCAAGGCCAGTTCGAGTTGCAGGGCGCTCAGCGCGTCGGCCAGTTCGCGGGCCGTCGGTGGCTCGCGCCGCAGGTTCTGCAAGATCGACTCGAGCTCGGCGACCGTGGCGTCCCGCTCCGCTGCGATGTCGGCCTCGACGCGCTCCCCGGGCCGCAGCTGCACGAAGTCGGCGCCGCGGCGGCAGAACACGACGACGGGATCGCCGTGCAGCCACGACCAACCGACGACCGGAGCCCGCCCCATCGCCTGCCCGGCCCGCATCGGCAGGCGGCGCGTGCGCGCGCGCGCCACCTCGATCGCGAGCGCGAAAGCCGGCAGCTGGTCGCCGCTCGGGGCTCTGAACCCGACCGCCACGAACGGCGAGTCGACGCGGTCGTGCGTCTCGTACTCGATCGCGCTCCCGACCGCGACGACGGCATCGACCGCACGCTCGGGTTTGCGCGCATGCACGGCTCTCGCGGGCAGTCCCTCAACTGCACGCCGCAGCTCGGGTGGGATCGCACCGAGCACACCGAGCCGAACGGCAACGGGAACCAGCAGCAGTTCGCGCACCTGCCCGGGCGTCAAGGCCGCCATCGCGGGTGCCGACCCGGCGACGGGCCGCGCGGCGCTCGTGCCGCGGCACAGACGGAGACGCAGGCGCGTCTGCAGCACAGGTCCCGGATACAGGAACTCGGCGTCGTCCGCCGCCAGAGCCGCGCGCGCGATCGACAGCGACAGCTCTTCGTCCTGCATCGGCAGCGTGTCGTCGAGCAGCGCAGCGAGGAACGCCGCCAGCTGCAGTCGCGCCGACGCCGCGCCGCTCCCGAACACGGTCACCGCATCGGCACACACCTGCAAACCACTCGCGGTGATGGCCGGCACGGCCCTTCGCGCGCGTTCGAGGCGGCACTCGGCGAGCACGCGGCAGGCCCCCACCTGCGACGGCTCGTCGTCGTCGAGGCCATGTTGCCAGAGCACGGCCACCGCCGTCGCGTTCGCGCCGGGCACTTCGCACCACATCACCTCGTTCGAGGCTTGTGCTTTGAGCTGGCCCACGAACGCGAACGCCAGCGCACCCAGCCTTGGAAGACACAGTCTCATCGGGCACACAAGCGACCTCCTGCAACGGTGACAACACGGTGCGCAATCGCCTGTGCCAGCTCGTGGTCGTGCGTGATGACGACCATGGCCAGGCCGCTGCTCTGCTGCAGCACCAGCAACGACTCTACGACGGCGGCCGCGGTCGCGCGATCCAAGGACGCCGTGGGCTCGTCGAGAACCAGCACGACGGGCTGCACGGCCAACGCGCGCAGCAGCGCGGCGCGCCTGCGTTCGCCGCCCGACATCTGCGCCGCAGTCCGATCCAAGACGTAGAGCGGCAGTCGCAGCGCGGCGGCCGCCGCGGCGACGTCGAACGACGGCACGGTTGCCTCCGCGAGCAACGCGCGCAGCGTGCGGCCCGGCGTCAACGACGCGAACGCATCCTGGCAGACCAGCTGTACCGCACGACGTTGCGGCGGCCGCTCGACCGCACCCGCATCCGGCGGGAGGTGACCCGTCAGCACGCGCGCCAGCGTGGTCTTGCCGGCCCCCGATTCACCGACGATCGCGACGACCTCGCCGCGGCCCACCTCGAAGTCGACGCCATCGAGCACGGTTCGCGCCCCGAACGCGACACGCACCGAGCGGGCCACGAGCACGGGCGCAGCGTGGTTCAACCCGTGGGCCGCGAGCGCCGGCCAGGGCGACGGCTGCAGCAGCGCCGGGCGAAAGGCACGATCCTCGAGCGCGAACACGGCGGCACCGAGGTCGCGCAGCAGTCGATCGTCGTGGCTCGCGAGTAGGATCGCAGAGCCCTGCGCCACGAGCCCGCGCAGGTGGGCCAGCATCTCCGCGTAGCTGCCGCCGTCGAGACTGGCCGACGGTTCGTCGGCGATGACGAGGGCAGGCTCGCGCAGGAAGGCGATCGCGAGCAGGATCCGTTGGGCTTGTCCGCCGGCGATCTCGTGCGGCAGCCTGCGCACCAGCATCTGGGCCTCGGCGACGCCGAGACGCTGCAACATCGACACCACAGCCCCTTCGCTGCACTGAGTCGCCTGCTCGACCTGCCTGCCGACGGGCTGCAGCGGGTCGAGCGCCGAATGCGCGCCCTGCATCAGGATCGCGAGGTCTTCGCGTCGCAGCAGGCGCTGCTGGTGCGCTGTCATAGCCGCGAACGCATTGCCCTGGAAGAGCACCTGACCCGTGATCGTGTACGGTTCGTGCTCGCGGAGCCCGAACAATGCCTCGAGCAACGTGGTCTTGCCGCAGCCCGACGGACCGTAGAGCGCCGCCACACCACCACGCGCGAGCGTGATCGCGGGCAGACCGATCGACCAACCGTCGGGCCGGCGCACCGTGAAGTCGGCGACCTCGAGAACGTTTGGCACGAGGCCGGGCATCGCACGACAAAACCCGATCGCCTGCAAGCATGACGCGGGCTGCAACCGTCAGCTCGTGTCTGCCGCTATGCTGTACAGATGATCCGTATCGCATTCCCCGCCACGGCCTGGCTCTGCGTGTCGTGCCTGCTCCCCTGCCTGCAAGCGCAGACGACGCTCAGGAGCGTGCAGCGTCGATTCGGCGACGAGGCCAGGCGACTCGAGACCACCTCGCCGACCCCCGAACAGCGCACCGAGCTGCTCGGCCGCCAGGTCGCGGAGCTGCAGCAGTTCCTCACCAAGGAGGCCTCGGGCGACGATCGCTGGAACGGCCGTCTCATGTTGGCCGACCTGCAGCTCGCGCGCGGGGATCGCGCGGCCGCCGCCACGGCGCTGCGTTCGATCGAAGCCCCGCAGGCCCCGCCGATGGTGCTCGTCACGGCCGCCGCCATGGCCCAGCACCTGAACCTCAAGGACCAACGCAAGGAGTGGATCGAAGCCGCGCTGGCCAAGGAAGCACCGTTGCCGGACCGGCTCGCGATGGCGCGCATGCTGATGACGGTGCTGCAAGAGGTCAAACAAGGCGAGGCCGTGTTCGACGCCGCGTTGAAGGCGGCGGCCGACGACGAGGAGCGGGCGTTCGTGCGCTGGCATCGCGCCGATGCGTTGCGCGATCGCGAGGACCTGCCCGACAACGCCGCGTTCGACGAGCTCGAGAAGCTCAAGAACGACCTGCCGAAGACCTACTGGGGTGACGTCGCCAAGGACCGGCTGCGCGCGACGCAGCTGCGACTCGGCGACGACGCGATCCCGTTCAAGGCGAAGACCCGCAGTGGCACCGAGTTCTCGCTCGCGGACTGCACGGGCAAGACCGTCGTGCTCGCGTTCTGGTCGATCGCCGACCGCGACGCGCCGACGCTCGTCACGACGCTGCAGCAGCTGCAGCGCCAGTTCGCGAGCCGCGTCGTGGTGGTCGGCATCTGCCTCGACCCGGACGACGCGGCCATCGGCAAGGCCGTAACGGACCTCGGCATCGACTTCGCCGTGATCGGCTCGGGCAAGGGCATCCAGACCGACGCCGCATTGCGGTGGTTCGTCGAAGGATCCACGATCCACGTGATCGATCCGCAGGGAAAAGTCCGAGGCCTCGGACTGCACGTCGGGACCGCGGATGCGCGAGCCGAACTGCTCGACCTCGTCGAGCGCGCCAGCAAATCGTAGCGGGGCGTCGCCGCTACGCGCTGCGGCTCACAGTGTTGTTGAGCGCCGCAATGCGGCGGAACAAAGACGCGGATTACACCGCCAGCTTGCGGCTCAAAGGCACGCGATGCAGTCGATCTCGACGAGGCCGCCCTTGGGCAGCTCCTTGACGGCGACCGTGGCACGCGCCGGTTTGTTGGCGCCGAAGTGACGCCCGTAGACTTCGTTGACGGCCGCGAAGTCCGCCATGCTCGCGAGGAAGATCGTCGTGCGCGCCACGTGCGCGAAGGAGGCACCGCCGGCCTGCAACACCGCGGCGAGGTTCTTCAGCACCTGCTCGGCCTGCTCGGCCGCGTTGGTGCCGACGATCTGCATCGTCTTCGGGTCGAGCGCGATCTGCCCGGAGCAGAACAGCAGGTTGCCGGCCTTCTGCGCCTGGCTGTAGGGACCGATCGCCGCGGGGGCGGTCACCGTGTGGATGGGTTCGAGCTTCATGAGGGAGAAGAGAGTGGACGCAGGCGATCGCGCAGGCGGCGCTCGACCTGGGGTGGGAGGAAACTCGCGACGTCGCCGCCGTTGCGCACGATCTCGCGGATCAGCGACGACGACACATAGCTGTATTGCACGCTCGGCATCACGAACACGGTCTCGATGCCTGGCGCCATGTGGCGGTTCGTGAGCGCCATCTGATACTCGTACTCGAAGTCCGAGACCGTGCGCACGCCGCGCAGCACCGCGCCGATGCCCTGGCTCTTGCAGAAGTCGACGACGAGCCCCCGGAACGACGTGACCGAGAGGCGTTTGTCCTTCGGCAGCACTTCGCGCAGCATCTCGACGCGTTCCTCGGCAGTGAACGTCGCCGTCTTCGTGCTGTTGGCTGCGACGGCCACCGTGAGGCGGTCGAACAGAGGCAGGGCCCGCTCGATCAGGTCGAGGTGGCCGCGGGTCACCGGGTCGAAACTGCCGGGGTAGATGGCAGAAACCATGGGCCGAACTGTAACCAGCGAGCGGATCGGAGCACGGAGCAGATGTGCTTCCTCATTCCTTGGCTCCCATCCTGCGCGCGGCCCTGTTCGCACTGCCGACGGCCGCGCTCACTCCTCACTGCCTGCCCGCGGCGGCCGTCCTGGCAGCCGGCGGTCTGCTCGTTGCCCTGCACGCGCGCCTGCGCTGCCGGGCGGGTCTGTTCGGGCTGCCGGCCCTGCTGGCGGCGCTTCCGGCTCCTCAAGCAGCGCTGCCGCCGATACGGCCGGGGCCCGTGCTGGTCGTGGGCTGTGTTGCCGACGTCGTGCGGGCTCCGCTGCTCGACACGACCTACGTCGTGCTCGGCGACGGCGTGCATTCGCTGCGGCTGCAGTTCGCCGGCGACCTCGAGGTCCTGCCAGGCGACCGCTTGCGCACCCTCGCGCGTCTTGGCGCCGCAGTGGCGCCGGACCTGCCCGGAAGCCTGCACGGCGTGGCGGCGACGATGCGCGTGACTCCGGGCCCGTATTCGCTGCAACGCCTGGCCAGCTCTGCTCGCCGCGTGCTCGAGCGCGAGCTGCTTCGTCTCGTGCCGGGCGAACACGGCGCGATGCTCGCCGCGCTCGTGTTGGGCCGCGACACGCGGACCTCGGGCGAGCTCGCGGCGGCGCACCAGGCCACGGGCCTCAGCCACCTGCTCGCCGTCAGCGGCGCGCACGCGGCGATGCTCGCGTTCCTGCTCGGCTTCACGGGCCGCGGCCGCGGGCGACGCCTCGCCGCCGGACGTGCGCGCACGATCGCCGTCATGTCGATCCTGTTCGCGTATGCCGCGATCACCGGCAACGAACCGCCGGTGCTGCGCGCCGTCGTAGCGTTCGCGCTCGCGGCGCTCGCCTGCCATCTGGGCCGTCCGTTCGGTCTCGGCACGGGCCTGCTCGCGCCGGCGATCGCGACGTGTCTCTTGCAGCCAGAGGCGCTGCTCGGGCCGAGCTTCCTGCTCAGCTACGCGGCCGTCTGCGGGCTCGCGCTCGCAGCACACCGCCGCGAGGGCTGGGCCTGGCGCTGGCTCTGGGGACCGATCTGGGCTTCCTGGTGGGCGACGTTGTTGACCGCACCGCTGACGCTGTTCTTCTTCGGACAGCTCGCACCGTGGACCGTGCTCCTGACGCCGATCCTGGCGCCGCTCGTCGCGTTCATGCTCTGCGTCGGGCTCGTCACTGCGATCCTCGGCGTGCTCGTGCCGTGGCTCGGGTGTGGACTTGCGGTGCCGTTGTCGGCGGCGGCCGACGTCTACACGGCCATCGTGCGCGCCGCCGACACGCTGCCATGCACGCCGGTGCATGCGTGGGTCGTCCCGGCCGCGTGGACGCTTTGCCTCGGCGCTCTGGTCAGCGCCTGCGTCATCGTGCGGTGGCCGCACCGCGGCGGCGTCACCGTGGCCGCAGCGCTGCTTCTCGTGCCTTGGTTCCTGCCGTTCTCGGGCCCGCGCGATGCACGGTTCCAGTTGTTTGCGGTCGGCCACGGCCAGACGTGCCTCGTGGCCACCGCGTCGGGCCACCAGACCGCGATCGACTGCGGCAGCATGCAGCACCCGTTCCTCGCCGCGGAGCGGCTCGCCCAGGCGCTGCGCGAACGCCATCTCGACCTGCTCGTGGTGACGCATGCGGACCAGGATCATCACAACGGCGTGCCTACGCTGCTGCGACGCGTGCCGATCGACGCCGCGATCCTGCCGAGCTGCATGCGCGATTCAGCGCTCGCATCGCTGCTAGTCGCTCACGGCACGCGCGTTCACCTGTTGGCAGCCGGCCAGCGCCTCGAACCGGCCCCGCACCTGCGGCTCGCGGCGCCCGCGTTGCCCGAAAGCGCGAGCGACAACGACCAGAGCCTGTGGGTGTCCGTGTCGATCGCGGGCACGCGCGTGCTGCTCACCGGCGATGCCGAAGAGCTCGGCGTCGCCGCCGCGATCGCTGGCGGGCTCGCCGAACCGAGCGACGTGCTCGTGCTGCCCCACCACGGCCGGCCCAACGCGATGGTCCAAGCACTGCTGCAGCGTGTGCGGCCGCGAGCCTGCTTTGCTTCGGCGGCGGCGGCCGACGGCGACACGGTGCAGGGCGGCCCCGCGCGGCGTTTCGGTGCCGAACTGTGGGTGACCGGACAACACGGCACGATCACGCTCTTCGGGCAGACCGCCATCGTGCAGGGCAGCGCCGGGACACGACCGCTCGCCGCGGCGAGGCGCTAGCCGCCCTGCTTCGCTGGCTGCGTCTTCGCGAGCTTCGACACGCGGCCCAGCGAGTTCCAGTCCATGACGTAGATGCTGCCCTGCTTGTCGACGCAGATGCCGTGCGGCGACAGGAACACGCCGTCCTGCCACTTGTCGCGCGGCACGCCGTTCTGCGCGCGCAGCTTTGGGTCGGGGTTGTCGCCGAGGTGCACGACGAGCTTGTCGTCCTTGCCGAGCAGCGTGACGCGCCCCGCGAGATCGGCGACGGCGAGACCGCCGTCGAGCAGCGGCGCCACGTTGCACGGCCGCCGCAGATCCTGGTCCATGAGCCGCACGAACTCGCCGTCCATCGAGAACCACTGCAAGCGGTGGTTCTCGCGGTCGCACACGAGCAGCAGTGGCTCCTTGCCGCGCGTGTCCATCCACAGCCCGTGCGGCGTCTGCATCTTGCCGGGCTCCTGGCCGGGCCCGCCGAACGACTTCACGTATTTGCGCTCCTGGTCGAACAGGTGCACCCAGCAACGGCCATAGCCATCGGCGACGAAGATGCGGCCGTCGGGCGCCACCGCGACCGCGGTCGGTTTGAACTGGTCTTCCTTCTCGTAGATGCCCGAGGCCTGCGGCCAGCCGATCGTCCACACCACCGTGCCGTCGATCGCCGTCTTCACGACCTCGTGCCGGCGCGTGTGCGCGAGGTAGAGCACTTCCTTGCCATCCTCGACCCGCAGGCACATGCCGTGCAGTCCGCCGTGGAAGTCCTTGCCCCAGGTGCGCAGGATCTCGCCGGCCGGCGAGAAGACGACGACCGCGTTCTCGGTGTCGGTGTTCGCGAGGATGTTGCCGTCCTTGTCGACGACGAGACAACCATGCGTGTTGCCCAGATCCTTGGCATCGGCCTTGCCACCAGCGGCGCGGCCCCAGCCGCGCACCCACTGGTAGACGTGCTGACCTTCCCCGAGCATCACGCGGTCGGACGCCCCCGCCTCCGCGGGCTTCGGTTCCTGGGGCTGTTGCTCCTGGGCGAGCACGGGAAAGGTCAACGAGCAGAGGATGATGACGGCGCGCATGGTTTGCTCCCGGGACCGGATCGAACCCGCGGGTTGTAGCGAGTCGGCGACTCGCCCGCCAAAGCCATGGTACCAATCTGGTGCAGGCCGCAACGCACGAGGCCGGGACGAACCTGCAATGATCCCGGCTCACGCGGCTGCCCCGCAGCTCGATGGAGTCCCGCATGAACTTGTCCCCTCTCGCCGTTTCGCTCGGTGTCGCAGTCCTGCTTGCCCTTCCCGCCTCGGCTCAAGGCGGCGGTGGCGGCGGCGGTCGCGGACGCCAACGCCCCGAGGAGATCATCAACCGGGTCGGTGTCTTCTTCACCGATGTCAGTGGCCCCGCCGCCGACGGCGACAAGGTCGCCGATCTCGCGACCACGGAGCTCGTGCGCGCGGCGGCCGGCGCCGAACAACTCTCGGTGCTCTACCTGCACAACGGCAACGACGAGAAGGACGTGCGGGAGCAGTTCGAGCGCATGCTGTTCGCCGGTGACGAACTCGGCATCGAACTGCGTTGTTTCCACTGCGGCCGCATCGACCTGGCCAAGGAGCCCGCGCTCAAGACCAAGTACGGAGACCAGGCGCCGCTGTTCGTCGCGTTCGACAAGAAGGGCCAGGCCGGGGAGATCGTCTCGATGAACGGCTACAAGGTCGCGGCCAACGCGCTGAGCAAGCAGCTCGAGAAAGCCGCGCAGGGCGTGCTCAAGCCGGCGCTGGCCACCTTCGCCAAGGACTACGCCGGCTTCGTGCGCGACCTCGAGCAGGCGCTGAACAAGAAGAAGCTGGCCAGGGAGCGCTACGCCAAGGCCGGCTCGGACAAGATCAAACGCGCCGAGATCGAGAAGGACCTCAAGCTCGCCGAGTCCGAGGAAGAGAAGATCCTCGCACGCGAGAAGGAGATGCTCGAGAAGATGCGCCTGCCCGAGCGGCCCGCCACTGCGCAGCGCCTCGGCGGCGGACGCGGCGGTTGGGGCGGCTAGCGCGGCTCGGCGTGCCCCACGTCAGCGGGGGGTCGAGGCCACGAACGCCTCGCCCGTGAACTCCCACCACTGCTCCCACAGTTCCAGCTCGCGCCTGAGTTTGAGGCCGGTGATGCGCTGCAGCGACCAATGCGCGCCCGCCTTGAGCCCCGGGTCCTTGGCGTCGCGCAGCAGGTCGATCAACTCGCGCACGGCAGCCCGGTGCTGCACGCGGCCGAGGAACAGGCACGCCTGCTTCTTGATCGCGTCCGACTTCGTGTCCTTCAGCAACTCGAATACGCGCGCGCCGTCCTCGGGCCGCGCCAGAAGGCAGAGTCCCTTCATTGCGGTGAGCCTGGTCGTCTCGTCGGCCGCATCCAACTGGGCAATCAACGCGTCGGGATCGGCTTCCGTCGGGGCCGTCGCCGGTTGGGTGTGGATGGCAACTTCCCCCGCAGGCGCCGGTGACGCTTGGGCCACCTGTTCGGTGCCGGGCGCACCCTCACCCACGATGTCCGCCGTCGCCACGCCCAGCACCTTGGCGCTGGCGATGGCCCGCGGCAGGATCTCGATGTCCGTCTCGAAGCGAAGCGCGCATGTCACGTCCTCGGCCATGCTGCCGAGACGGGCGCTGGCCGCGAGCCCGTATCCCTCGATGCGCAGCCGCGGGTCGCCCGACTGCAGCCACCCGCGCACGGCACCCTCGATCTTGCGCGCGTCGAACCAGGCGCTGCTCGACAGCAGCATGCGGGCGTCGAGGACGTCGGCCTCGGCGCCGCCTTGGTCGATCGTCTGGATCGCCAGGTCGATGCGCCTGGTGAGCTGCGCGGACGAGTGCGTCCGCCAATAGGCCCACTGCCGCTGGTCGTTCGGCAGCTGGAGTCCCGTGAGCGACTGGAGCGCGCGGAACGCGGCGATCTGCAGTCGTTGGTCCTCGTGCGCCAGCAGTTCGAGGAGCGCCGGCACATCCGAGTCGTCGCCGACCACGCAGAGCGCCGCGACTGCCGCAACCCGAACGTCGTCGTCGGAGTCACGCAGCGCAGCGCGCACCGGTTGGGCATCCGCCGCGGCGACACGCAGCCCCACTTGGGTCAGGTTTTGCAGCGCTGCCGCACGCACGGTCGGGATCGAGTGCTCCGCGAGCGCCAGGAGACCCAAGGCGCTCACATACGACTTGTGCAGGCTCAGGATCTCGACCAGCGGCTGCGCCCATTCGGGGCGCGCAACGCACGGATGCCGCACGAGCTTCTCGACGGCCTCGAGCCGCGGCAGCGCGCCGAGCTTGGTGAGCGACGCTTCGAACTCCGCCGCCCCGACATCGACGGCCGCGGCCTGGGCAGCGGCCGGCGCGGCGATCAGGACACCGAGTGCGAAGAGAAAGGACGACGGCGCGCCCATGGGCCTATCGCTTGGGCTGCGCGAGGTCGCGCCAGTAGACCCGCGCCAGCTTCGGGGGGCCGCTGCCGCCCAGGCCGCCCAGCGCCTCGTCGTAGTGGAACTGGGCTCCACCCTGTGCCTGGAGGTTGTCCGCGATGATGGCGCCGTAAACCGCGCCACTGCCGGTCACCGCGACGTCCGTGAATGGTGCGTAGACGGTGAGGGCCGAACCCGAGCCGCCCGAGACCGACAAGGTGTTGTTGAACTTCTTGGCCGGCGGGACTCCGACGGGGAGCGCGTAGGGGTGTTGGAAGATCTGCAGGTTCGCCGGCAGCCCGGTCACGTTGACGATGCCACCGCCGCCAAGGCTGCCGACCTGGGTGATGTAGATCTTCACGGGCCCGGTGACTTTGAGGATGGAGCCGCCCGAGAGCGAGAGGCTCGAGAAGAAGTACGTCCCTCCCGACAGTGTCAGCGTGCCGCCACCGCTGACCGCGAGGTTCTTGGTCAGAGGGTTGTAGATCGCACTTCCGGTCGCGGTCCACGTGCCGTTCTGGTTGATCAGATTTGCGGCAGCGAACTCCGCATACGGCGTCGCCGGCAGATCCATCGGCGCCGACAGCGGCGTTATGTTGCCGGTCACGACACCACCGCCCGTCAGGTTCGGGGTCAAGCCGGGGCCCGCGTTC
>DASRJH010000346.1:0-14297 GCA_035649575.1 Planctomycetota bacterium | reverse complement strand
CACCGAGCTCGCCGAGTGGCGGCAGCGTCACGTTCCACTCCTGGACCGTGCCCGGCTCGACGTCGACGACGCGCTCTTCCACCACCGCACCCTCCTCGATGACGCGCACGCGGTGCGGCCCCGCGCCGAGCCCACGCAGCTCGAATCGGCCGTCGCGGTCGCGGCCCGCCTGCCGCCAGCCGAGGTCCTCGAGCACGGCCACGCCACGAGACGATGCCGTATCGGGCCACGCGATCACCGTCGCTTCGGTCGCGTCCTCCGCGCCGCGGCTGACCCGACCGCGAATTCGGCCCTCGGCCTGCCCGCGCAACTCGACGAACCCGTCCGCGTGCGTCGTGTCCACTTCGGCCTGGCACGGCGGCAGCTCCCCTTCACGCGGCTGTGCGACGACGACGTAGACGCCCGCGCCCACTTCGTCGCTGCGGAACGAACCCGAACCGTCGGTGCGTTCCCACTCGATCTTCCTCGGCCGCTCCCACCGGTGCTGCTCGCGCGCCGACGCCGGCACTAATGCCACGACTGCCCCCGCGCACGGCGTGCCGCCGGCGTCGAAGACGCGGCCTTCGATGCGCCGCGCCTCTGCCCCGATGCGCAGCTCGATCCGCACGCAGGCACCGGCCTCGCCCGTGACGTTCATCTCGTCGCCGGGCAGCCGGCCCGGTGCGCGCGCCTGCACGGCCACGGGGCTCAGCAGGTTCGCGATGCCGAACTCGCCGCTCGCACCGGTCATCGCGAGCACGCTCCTGCGGAAGCCGCCCTCGACCGTGACGCGAGCTCCGGGCACCGCGTTGCCGTGCGCGTCGACGACCACGCCGTTCAGCGCGAAGCCTCCCTGAACGTCGATCTCGCGCACGACGACCTCGCCGGCATGCAGCTCGACCTGGTTGGCCTCGGCTTTGGGGGGTGTTCGCCCGTCCGCGAAGATCGCCCAGGTGCCCGGCGCCAACGCTTGAAACCGCACCTCGCCGTCGCGGTCGGTCGTGCCCTGCCATGACTCGGGCTCGCTGTTGCGCGATCGCCGGCGGTTCCAGACGGTCACCGGTGCGGCCGCGATCTTGCCGGCACCAGCGCACACGCGCACCACGAGCGTGGCGGTTGGAGCAATGGCGGCGGCGGGTGCGGGCGCGTCGGCCACTGCGGCCGGCTGCCGCTCGGCCGGCACGGCGGCAGCGGGTGCCGCTGCAACAGCTGGCACGGCGCCGCTCGGTGCCGGCGCAGCCAGCGGGTCGGCGGCCTCCGGCCTGCCAGCGAATGGAATCGACAACGCCGCGACGACGGCCACCGCGGCGGCGCCGGCGAGAACCTTCTTGAGCATCATGATCGAGACTCCGGGAAGAACCCACGGCGCCCAGCCGGACCACGATACGAGCGCCGACACCGCGAACCGCGCGTCGCCGTGCGTTCGTTCGAGACGCGCGCGCAGCATCGCGAGACCGCGGCGCGCGCGCTGGCGCGCCGTCGCCGGTTCGATGCGCAGCTCGCGCGCGATGGCCCGCGGCGGCGCCCCGTCGAGGAAACGCATCGCAACCGCGGTCCGGTAGGGCTCGGGCAGCGCCGCGACGGCTTCGAGCAGCTCGCGGTTCTGCTGCAAGCGCGCGAGCGTGCGTCCCTCGCGATCCTCGGCTTTCTGCCGCGCGGCGTCGCTCTCGTGGCGTTGCCGCGTGGCCTTCGCGCGCCACGATCGCAGCGCAAGGCTGCGGACGACCTTCGCGAGCCAGGCCCGCAGGCGATGAGGATCGCCGGCTCCGTGCGGCGGCCGCCGCAGCGCCACGAGCAGCGTGTCCTGGGCCACGTCCTCGGCGGCCTGCGCGTCGCGCACGATCGCGCGCGCGAGGCGATGCACGTTCGCCGCTTCGCGCAGCAGGATCTCGGGGTCTCGGTCGCGGGTCGAATCCACGTCGCGCACCAGGATCCCCGCCACCGGGTTTCGTGACAGGGAAATCAGGACCGTTCCTTCCGAGGGTGCTGCAGGCACCTGCGCAGTTGTCGCGGGCACGCCCGCGCGCGACCATGCCGTCTGCATGTCCCTGCTGATCCTGTCCGCGCGCGACGTGCGCGAGTTGCTGCCGATGGCCGAGTGCATCGCAGTCGTCGATGCGGCGCTGCGACGGCTCGGCGCGGGAGACGCGGTGCAGCCGCTGCGCACGTTGATGCGCGTGCCGGCGGGCAGGGGCCTGCTCGGCATGATGCCAGCGCAGATCGGTGGCGCCGGCGGCGACCACGCGATCAAGGTCGTCAGCGTCTTCCCAGGCAACCACGGGACGGGCATCGACGCGCACCAGGGCGCGGTGCTGCTGTTCGAGGGCCGGCACGGCAGGCTCGTAGCGGTGCTCGACGGCAGCGAGGTCACCGCGATCCGCACCGCGGCCGCCAGCGCAGTGGCGACGCGCGCGCTCGCGCGGGCCGACGCGGACTCGCTCGCGCTGGTCGGCACCGGGGTGCAGGCGCGCACGCACCTCGAAGCGATGCTGCTCGTGCGCAAGCTCGGCTCGGTGCGCGTCGCCGGCCGCGATCCGACGAAGACCGAGCGGTTCGCGGCCGCGGCACGCGAACGGTACGGCGTCGAAGTCACCGCGTGCAGGAGCGTCGAAGCCGCCGTGCGCGGCGCAGCGATCGTCTGCACGACGACGAACGCGCGCGAACCGGTGCTGCGCGGCGAGTGGCTCGAGGCGGGCTGTCACGTCAACGCGGTCGGCGCCTGCTTCCCGTCGGCGCGCGAGCTCGACGGCGCGGCGGTGGCGAGGGCCCGGCTGTTCACGGACCGTCGCGAGTCGCTGCTGGCCGAGGCCGGCGACTTCCTGCTCGCGCGCAGCGAAGGCCTGGTCGGCGACGAGCACGTGTGCGGCGAGCTCGGCGACGTGCTGCTCGGCCGCGTGCGCGGGCGGCGCAGCGACGACGAGGTCACGCTGTTCAAGTCGCTCGGCATCGGCGTCGAGGATCTCGCCGCGGCGCAGAGCGCGGTGGCCGCTGCCCAGGCGCGCCGGCGCGGCAGCACGGTCGAGTTCGGCGATCCTGGCGAGCGCGGGGATGGCGGCGCGACGCACGCGCCCGTTTGAACAGGCTCGCTTGCCGACCGGCGCTACCTGCCGTTGCCGACCGGCCGCAGCAACCCGATCCGCCACGGCAGCTCGCCGTAGGTCCTGCCCTTCTTCTCCCGCTCGAGCACGCCCTGGAACAGGAACTGCAGGTTCGCCGGATCCACGGTCAACGTCTGGTCGTTGCCGTCGCGGATCAGCTCGCCGTGGCTCACGTTGTCGGTCCATGCCGCGATGCCCGTGGCTGGCCGGATGTTCTTCCAACCCGCGAACGGTTCCTCCGCTGTGTCGGCGATCGGCCGCCATGCGCCGTCGAGACGATCGGCGACGTACGCCTTGTAGTAGCGCTGGCCGTCCTCCTCGACGATCGTCAGGTAGCGGTCGAGCCCCTTCAGGCGATACGTGTGGCTCGCCTCGAAGAACGCGCCGCGCAGCGCGACCTCGCACGATGCGAAACCCTTGGGGAAGTCCGCGAGCGCCGTCGAGGTCCGCCACAGCTTGCCGTTCAGGCTCGTGAAGAACAGGTACGCGCGCGCGCCGTCGCAGATGATCCAGTAGTCGAGTCCGCCCTCCGCGCGCGGATCGTCCACGCCGCCGTCGAGGATCGGCGCGGCGCGCGTCCACGACGCCGGATCAGCGATGTCCTTCGTCGTCGAGAAGGCGACCCACATCTTGTCGCTGCCCGGAATGCCGAGCTGATACACGAGGTACCACTGTGCATGCGGCGCGAACCAGAAGACCTGTGGAGCGCCGAAGTACCTGCTGTCGGTCACGCGCAGGATCGTGCGCTTGCACGCGTTCGCGTTCTCCCATCGGTCGAAGCAGCAATGCTCGATCGCGGTGCGGTCGGCGAGCTTCACGGTCATGAAGACGTGCCACCTGCCGTCGTGCAGCACGACCGTCGGGTCCTTCTGGGCGCGGCTGCGGTCGGTCGAGCGCTCCTCCGGGGAGATCAGCGGCGCGGTGTACTCCCAGAGCTTCGGAACGGTGAAGGTCTCCTGGGCGACAGCAGCGGTCGTGGCGAGAGCGAGCGACACCGCTTGTATGAGACCGGTCGCGAGGCACCAACTCCGGCGCAGGGAGGGTCTCGCGGGCATCGCAATCGTCGCCAGCTCGCGTGCGAGCGGATCGGCCATGCTCTCGACCTACAAAGCCGCGCTGCGCGCAGGCGCGGCGCTCAGACGCTCGAACGTCGCCCAGAAAACGTCGGCCTCCGCGGCGCTCGCGAACGCATCAGCGTTCAGCACGGAGATGCCGGCCTTCGACTCGACGATCCAGTCGCCGCCTTCGACGCGGACCTCGCGCAGTTCGCGCCAAGGCAGCCGCGTCTGCACCTGTCTGTCCTGCTGGTCGTCCCGCCACAGCATGTGATCGTCGTGCAGCTCGACCGTGCACGTGAAGGGCCCGGAGCCGTACAACTCGAGGAAGTTGCGGCGCGTCGCCGCGCGCTGCAACTTCGGGTAAAGGAAGGGAACCGCGACGGCCACGAGCGCTCCGATCGCGATCGCGAATGGCGTGTCGTCCGGATCCAGCAGTTTGCCGACTGCGCCCGCCGCGAGGCCGAGCAACAGGCCGACGACAAGAACCTGCGAGCGCCTGCCGGGCAGTCGGTTCACGTTTCGCAGCGCGACGTCGACGAGGTCGTCGATCCCGTACTGGAACGCGGCGCGTGCATGGACCGTCATCGGCGGTCAATGTAGCGATGTGGCGTTGGAACGCCCACCGCGAGCGTGGTCGGCCCACGTCGCAAGCCGTCGCCGTACTGACGGCGAACGCCCGCTACGATACGTAGCCCATGGGACTAGGCCTGACCCTGCGTGCCCGAGCGCGCGAGCCGGAACCACTCGCGGCGATCGAGCAGTTCGTCGAGGCGCAGTACGAAGACTTCGTCGCGTACAGCCGACGCGACGACAAGCAGTATCTCGTCCAGCTGCATCCGGCCGCCGAGAACGTCGAGTTCACGTTCGACGACGGCGTCGTCACCGTGAGCGCGAAGACGTCGACCGTCGGTCCCGGATCCACGCGTTCGTCTGCGGGTTGCTGCAGCAACTCGGTTTCGAGTGGAGCGCGAACGGCGACGAGGGCGACGAGACCGGCTACTTCGCGACCGGCGATCGCGACGCTCTCGAGGCCGTGATGCTCGCGTGGCTGAAACGCCGGTCCGCGCCAGCGCGCCGAGTTGGGGTCAAGCCAGGCACCTGAACGCCGCGCGGCGCGGTATCCTCGGCGCTTCCCGGAGGATCCCATGCAACGGCGCGCCTTCCTGCAGCACAGCGTACTCGGACTCGTCTCGACCGGCACCGCGGCCACGGCCCTGCGCCACTTCGCCGCGCTGCCGGCGCGACCGGCCGATGGTCCGCTGCACCTCGGCGCGAACGAAAACCCGCTCGGCCCCTCGCCGGCCGCCCTGCAGGCGATCCGCGAAGGCCTCGCGCTCGCGCACCGCTATCCGTTCGCTGCGCACCGGAATCTCGTGTCGGCGCTGGCCAAGCACCACGGCCTCGCGCCCGACCAGGTCGTGCTCGGCGCCGGTTCCTCGGAGGTGCTGCAGATGGCGGTGCAGGCGTTCGCCGGCACCGGTGCTGTGATCGTGCTCGCCTCCCCCACCTACGAGGACGCGCCGGGCTACGCGTCGCCGTGGCAGCTGCGCGTCGAGGCCGTGCCGCTGCGCGCGGACTGGTCGCACGACGTCGCGCGCATGCGCGAGGTCGCCGAGGCCTGCAAGGGCCCCGCCGTCGTCTACGTCTGCAACCCGAACAACCCGACCGGCACCCTGACTCCCGCCGCCGAGCTCGACCAGTGGATCGAGTCCTCGACCGGCAAGGTCACGTTCCTGGTCGACGAGGCCTACTTCGAGTTCGCCGACGGCGCGCCGGGTTTCGGTTCGGCGATGAAGTGGGTCCAGAGCCGCGACAACGTGATCGTCACGCGCACCTTCTCGAAGATCCACGGCCTCGCCGGCCTGCGTATAGGCTACGGCCTCGCGCACCGCGACCTCGCCGCGCGCCTGCGCCGCCTGCAGAGCCACAACGACTGCAACATCCTCGGCCTGCTCGCGGCCGGCGCCTGCCTCGCCGACGGCAGACACGCCCAGGCGAGCCTGCGCAGCAACACCGCGGCGCGCGACGTCGTCGCCGGCGTGCTGAAAGAGCTCGAACTGCGCGCGCTGCCGAGCCACGCGAACTTCGTCATGCACGAGATCCGGACCGACCTGGCCGCCTACAGCGCCCGCATGTTCGAAGCCGGCATCGTCGTCGGCCGCGCGTTCCCGCCGCTGCTCGGCTACAACCGCTTGTCGCTCGGCACGCCGGAGGAGATGGCGCGGTTCGCGGAGACGCTGCGCGACTTCCGCAAGAAGGGCTGGGTCTGAGCGTCCGTCTGCGCTCAGCCGCGCGCGCCCGCTTGCGCGGGATCATCCGCGAGCGCCTTGCGAGAACGCCAGACGCGGTTGATGAGAACGATGCCCCCCACGAAGCCCGTCAGGTAGCTCGCCGAATGCGCCCAGAGGTCGGCGATGAAGACGACATGTCTGTCACCGGGCACGCGCGAGGCCAAGGGCTCGACGAGAAAGACCAGGCCCGCGTTGGCCAGCGCGAACCCGATGACGCCGGCGACGAGTGCCGTTCCCCCCATGCACACTAGCAGCTTCGCGACCGGCCTCACGAGAGAACGAGCCGAGCGCCTTGGTCGCTGTCCGCGGATTGCTGCGAAGGCCAACGGCGCACCGAGCAGCAAGCCGACCCACCAACTCGCGACGACGCCCCATCCGATCGCGAGCAGCGTGGGCGACTCGGTCTCGAAGATGCGAGGATGCCCGATCGTGAAATACTCGATGCAGACTCGTGCCGTCACTTGATCGTGCGCAATGCCGTAGACGACGGCCGCCAGCACACACAACCCGATGATGCGCAGTGCTTCCATTGACTGTCCGTCCGAACTCGCTTGGCCCTCGGTGTCGATCGCGCGCCGGGTCGCGAGCCGGCCGCTGCGTGTCCGGTCGAGTTCGAGGCTACTGCAGCTAATGGTGCCAGTCTTGGATCGCTCCGTAGATCGGCACCCGCTGCCAGGTCAGGCGGCCTGCATCGATCATCAACACCCGCCAGTCGCTGGAGAACTTGGGGTGTGGACTCTCTGGCTTCTCTACCCATTCGATGGGGGTTGCAGGGGGTCCCGCGGGTCGTTTGAGCAGCTCGTCGACGGTCGTCTCGGGCGGCCGCGAGGGTTCCTGTTCAGCTGGCAGCAGCCTCTCCTCGACTTGCCGTTGCCGGGTGACTGCAGTGTCCGTGGAGGATTCCTCCTTGGGCAAAGGCGTGCAGGCTGCAACGCCCAGGACGAGACACCACATCGCACATCTCGAGTCCATTGAGGAATCCTCGCTCAGGAGAGCGTGGATCGTCAACTGGGTCGCGCGATCGCCAGGTGGCGGTGGCGTGGCGGCCCAACGTTCGCGCATCGACCCACAGGGCACGCCGGCTCCTGCGACTACTTGGAGGGCATCGTGGCGCGGTTGCCTGAGTCATCGGTGTGCGCCGAGGTGACTTGCCTCGAGAGGAGCGCAAGGGCCACCAGACCTGACCCGATCAGGATCGCGCCCGCGACGAATCCCGACATACCGGCCGTGATCTCCTCGAAGCTGACCGAGGCCAGGAAGCCGAAGCTGACGACCATTCCTGTTGCTCCGACGGAGACGGCGAGGGCAGACATCCAGAGACAGACCGCGTGATTCTTGTTGGCGTCCATGCGCGTCGGACGTGAGCCTCGAGTTGCCTATTCCAGAGTGGGCTGCAACCCCACGCTCAGCTGCGCGGGCGCAGGCGGCCCGCACGTGTTCGCTGCTGCTTCAGTCCGAGCACCTTGCCGCCCTCCCTCGGTCACGGCTCCGACTCTCTCCGCCGCCAATCGTGACGCCGGCAGACCAGGGGGTCAAGCCATCCCGTGCGCTCGCTTCACCGGTGGGCACGACGCGTGCACGGCATGTGCTTGGCGGCGCAACGACCAGACTGCCGCGCGGCGCGCGCGTCGCGGCCGTGCCGCAGCAGCTCAAAAAGCAATCACCGTGAAGCCGTCCGTCGTCGCGAGACCGGTCGGCGTGACGGCGACGCCCTGGACCCAGACCGTCACCGGCCGCACAGCAGGGGGCAGGGGCAAGAAGAACGGCGAGAGACCCGGCACGACGAGCAGGTCCGGCGTGGGCAGCAGCAAACACGGCGTCGGCAGCGACGCCGGAATCACGACCGGCTGGAGGCCGAGCCCTAACACCAACACCAGGGGGGCCAATCCTGAGAACGGGTAGAACACGACGCCCTCGCCGACGAACGTGGGTGCCCAGACACCTGCGGGGCCCGTGCAACCGATGACGAGCGGCGAAATGCTGGGCGCGGTGCCCGGCAGCACGCGGATGCGCAACTCGACGTCGACGACGCCCAGCCCCACGTGGCCGACGAAACTGCGCAACCGGATCGGCAGCGGCTGCGGACCGAGCGTCGTCGACAACAACACAGGTACCGAGGTCCACGACGTCACCTCCGGTATTCCGTCGTCGCCGAGGTCGATGCTGCAGAACGGTGTGCTCGCGCCCGTAGTCACACTGAGGATGCGCGACAACTCGAGCTGCACGGGAGTCGGCGTCGGCGCCGACAGTTGCGCGAGCAATTCGCCACCGGCATCCGCGAACGACGGCGTCGGCTCGAAGACCTCGGCCCTCTGTTGCCAGTAGATCCGGGCCTCCGTGTCGTGTGCGAAAGCGTCCCACTGGCTGATCGCCAGCGAGCCTCCCCATCCCGCGTTGAGGAGCTGGTACCCACTCGTACTCGCCGGCACCGCGTATTGCTGGGTGATGCCGAACACCGACGAGTAGGCCCGCGCGAGGATCGGCGTGGACGTCGTTACTGTCGCAGACACGCTCTGCGCAAACACCGGCGCGCCGAGCAGGAGGATCGTGATCGTCGAAGCTGGGTTCATGATTGGCGACCTTGTCGCGGTGTGTACTCCGACTGCCGAGCGCGGTAACCCGGCCTCGTGGCGCAGCGGCGTCGCGTGGCGGCCAGCGGCGGATTGCCCGGACGACGCGCGTTTCCGCACCCGGGTGGCTCCACCTGTGCCGCGTACGAAGTAGAGTGCCGGCCTGCCCCCGCCCCCCGCTCCACGCTGCTCGAGGTTCGAATGGCCCGTCTCCCTCTCGCGTTCCTGTTCGCCGGCGTTGCACCGCTCGCCGCGCAGACCGTGCCCACCGGGTTCACGATCGACACGCTCGTGTCGGCCGGCCTCGCGACGCCGAACGACTGCTGCTTCCTGCCAGACGGCCGCTGCCTGATCGCGAACTCGGCCGGCAACGTCGCGGTCTACGCGGGCACGTCGACGACGGCGGTCGCGATCGGCACCGTGCCGAGCGTCGAGTCGGGCGGCGAACGCGGCCTGCTGAGCATCGCGGCCGATCCGTACTTCCCGCAGAACGGCCAGATCTACGTCTACTACTCGAGCACAGCCGACAACTTCATGCACCTCGACCGCTTCACGTGCACCGGCGACCTCGCGAATCCTGCAAGCACGAACCTGCAGTTCGCCGCGTCGAGCCGGCACGTGCTGCTCGGCGTGCTGCCCGACAACGCCGGCAACCACAACGGCGGCTCGGTGCGCTTCGGCCCCGACGGCATGCTCTACCAGACCTGCGGCGACGACGCGGGCATGTGCAACGCGCAGAGCCTGACCACGCAGGTCGGTTGTCTGCTGCGGCTCGACGTCAGCCAGCGCCCCGCCGGCGGCAGCCTCGTGCTGCCCGCATACGGAGCACTCGATCCGGGCACGAACCCGAACAGCGCCGCGACCGACTTCTCGCAGCTCGTGCTGGCCTTCGGTCTGCGCAACCCGTTCCGCATGGAGATCGATCCGGCGACGGGCAGCCTCTACATCGGCGACGTCGGCGCCGGCGCGGTCGAGGAGTACAGCGAGTATGTCTACCCGTCGACGGGCCCGTTGCCGTTGATCAACTTCGGCTGGCCGTGGCGCGAAGGCGCGCAGACCGGCTTCTCGTGCGGCGGTTCGCAACCGAGCGGCCTCGTCGATCCGATCGCGTCGCAGACGCACGGCACCGGCTGGGCGGCGGTCATGGGCGGCGCGCGCTATCGCAACGTCGGCGGCCAGTACGACCTCGGCGCCGGCTACGAAGGCAATGCGTTCTACCTCGACTACTACGCGGCCCAGCTGCGCCGCCTCGTGAACACGGGCACCTGGCAGCCGGCACCCGTGGTGCCCGGCCAGCCCGACCCGACCAACTGGGGCATCGGCTTCAACGGCGTCACGAGTTTGCGCCTCGGTCCCGACGGCGGCCTGTGGTTCACGCAGCACTCCGGCAACAGCTTGAAGCGCATCCGCCTCATCGGGCCCGTGCCGAGCATCAGCGCGATCAGCGGCGGCGGCCAGCGCGTGGCCGCCGGCGACCAGTTCCCGCAGCCGCTCGTCGTGCGCGTGCTCGATCCGCAGGGCCAGCCGCAGCCGGGCGGCCAGGCGAACTTCTCGGTGACCGGCGCGGCGACGCTGTCGACCACGAACCCGGTGCTCGCCGATCCGAGTGGCTTCGCGTCGACGACGGTGACCACGCTGGGCACTGCGAACGGCGCGATCACGGTGACGGCGACGACACCGGGCGCGATCACGCAGGCGACGTTCGGACTGTTCGCGCGGCGGCTGACCGCGACGCCGGCCGGACCCTACCTGGTGTTGTCGATCAGCAACCAGACGTCGGCGGTGCCGCAGACGGTGCCCTACGTGGTGATGCTCTCGTTCCCGGGCTCGCCGACGCTGCCGACCATCATCGGCCCGTTGTGCATCGACCCCAGCTACGCGCTGGCGATCGTGATCGAGGACGGCATCGGCATCTTCAACTTCATCTCGTTCTCGGGCACGGGTGGCGTCGGCAACCCGGGTCTGACGAAGCTGTACACGCCGCCGGCGGGAATCTTCGCGGGCCAGCTGATGCGCTTCCAGGCAGTCGGCTTCGACGCGCAGACCGGCTGGTTCCGGACGAACTGCGAGCAGCGGCAGTTTTGAGCCGGGCCTGATCGCGGTCAGCGCCGCAACCACTCGAGCACCGGGTCCGTGCCGTCGCGCACGTTCTGCCGCGTGCGCGGCACGGCGACGTCGGGCTCGAGGCAGATCGCGGGATCTCGGGCCGGATCCGGCCGGATCCAACGCTTGAAGCTGACCGTGTAGCAGAGGCCGCTGTTCGGCAGCGTGAACGAAAGGATGTCGCCAAAGCTGCTCGGCGCGTTCCCGGTCGGTTCACCGACGACCTTGCCGAGATGGTTGTCCTGCACGACCACCGCGAACCAGTTGCCGCTGCTGAACGTGCCCGGGCCGGTCAGCACGAGCAGTTCACCCGCGAACGGCCCCTCGACGCGCACGTTGCGCTTGCGATTCGCCTTGGCCGATTCGAAGCGGACCTGGCCCAGCGCCTTGCGCTGCTGCAGCGCGGCCGCGGACCAGCGCACGTCGCCGCTGAACGACGCGTAGCTCTCGACGTCGATGTAGCGCAGGAACTCGTCGACGACGCCCGAGTTGCCGCCCGAGTTGGCGCGCAGGTCGACGGCGACGCGCGTGACCTTCGCCTCGCGAACGGCGGTGAAGAACGCGTCGAGCGCTTCGCGGTAGGTCTCGTCGACGGTGCAGCGGTCGAGCGTGAAGACACCGAGCGAGTGCTTCGTGTCGATCTCGTGCCGCGCCCACGGCAGCGCCTTGCCGCGCGGACCCGGGATCGGACCGGGGCCCACTTCGACGTCGATGCGCTTGCCGTCGCGCTCGATCCGGACGGCGACCGGTGCCTTCTCGCACAGGCCGAAGAATCGCAGCATACCGAGATCCGCCAGCAGGCCCGGCGCCTGCAGCCGCAGCCAGTGCTGGTTCTCGGCCGGCACGTGCGAACCGAGCAGCGCCATCAGCTCGCCGCTGTTGCGTCCGGCCACCGCCTCGATCGCGTCGCCGCGCCGCAGGTCACCGGCGTCGGCCGTGACGACGAGGCCTTCGGCGAGCCACGAGAACGGCAGCGCGATCGTTTCGCCGCTGCGCGGCGGCGCGAGCGCCGTGTGCGCGTCGTGCAGCGGCACGAGCACGCGGGCCAGCAAACGCGCGCAGCCGCCGCGGTCGAGCGGTTTCTCGAACTGCGCCTTCGCGGCCGCCGCGGCTTCGGCGACGGCGGCCGGCAGCCCGTCGAGCGCTGCCGGGTGCACTTCGGTGATCGTCTGCAACAGCGCCTCGAGATCCTGCTGCAGCGCCGCCGGCTCCAGCATGACGCCCTTCACATACGAGCCCGACGCGAGCACGGTTTCCCCGTCGGCCACCAACCACTCGGTAGGGCCGTGGAACAGGTTGTTGATTCCGACGAGGTCCCGCGTCGCGGTCGCGGCGTAGAGCGCGACGCGATGGGCCGCGTCATCGGGGTTGCGCATCGCGGTGATGACGCGCAGCCGGCGGCCGCGGAACTCGCGCCCGTCGATCGTCACGACGGCGTCGCCGAACGTGAATGGCAGCGCCTTGCGGTGGGCCTCGAACCACGGGTGCGACGGAGTCGCGTAGACGACGATGCTCGTGCCGGGCAACGCCGCTGGCAGGTCCTTCTCGCCGTAGATGGCCGCCTTGGCGAAGAAGCGGTCGCGGATCGACTGCGCGTATTGCATCACCGCCGGCTCGTCGTGCGTCACGACGGCCGCCGGCTTGCCGCCGACGGCGCCGTTGATGCTGCCGGCCGGCACGAGCGACTGGGCCGCCGCCGCGGCGGTCAGCAGCACGGCAGCGAGGGCGAGAGCACGCGGGTGCGGATCCTTCATCGCCGCATTCTGCCACGCGACGGCGGCGACGGCGACGCCGCGCGTCACGCGAGCGCGTTCGCTGCCGGCTTCTTCGCGCGCAGGGCCGCCGCCGCGAACAAGAGCGCCGTGATCGAGTAGAGCAGGGCCGGCGGCGCGACACCGTAGTGGAACGCGAAGCCCGCCAGCACGCCAGCGCCGAGCGCGAACAACGTGCCGAGCTTGCGCAACAGCCACGCGTCATCGCGGCACCGGCCGACCAGCGTCAGCGCGACGAGCCCGGCGAGCACCGAGAACGTCGTCGTGTACCACGACAGCAGATCCACGGTGCCCCCGACCGTGAACGTCATGCCGGCGAACGTGTGGGTCGCCTTCGCCATCGCATCGTGCACGCTCGCGAGATCCTCGGGCGGCGGCTGGAAGTGAGCGACGGTGTGCAGCGCGCCGCTGACGATGAAGACCACTGCACCCCACGTGTAGCAGGACCGTCCACGCATGTGTTGCCTCCTGTTCGCACCGCAACGTAGCGCGCGTCGTCGGGGCTTCCGCATGGTTTGGCGCGAAACGGAAGGACTCCAGCTGTCGGGCGCTGTTCCGCGCCGCTTCCGCAGAACGCTTGCGTGATCTGGCGCAGCCTCCATGCCCTGGTTTGAATCTCGCGTGCCGCGCTCGAAGCCTGACGTCCCCACGCGCAAGGCTCGCACCCTCGAGCGCTGACAATCCAGGGTCGGCGGCGACAGCGATGCATCAGCTTACGCGTGCGCCCTGGAACCACCGATCATCATGACTCGGTCCCTTCGTTCAGGATGTCGAGATAAGCGCCGTATGCGAAAACACGGTTGCGACGCTTGCCTGTGACCTCGCGCACGATGCCCAGTCCGGCGAGCACGTCCATGCTCGCCCCCGCGGTCGGGAAGGTCAGGCCTGTCGACTTTGCGACCTCTTGCAGCGTTGTCACTGGCCGTCTCTTCAGCGCCTCGTGGACGCGAAGCGCCGAACTCGCCCTGCGACCCTTCTGCTGCACCCTGCCGTGATCGTCCTCGAACAGCGCATTGAGCCGGCGCGCCGTCTCGACCGCACCGTCCGCCGTCTGCGTGACTCCGTCGAGAAAGAACGCGAGCCAGGCTTCCCAGTCGCCTTCGTGTCGGACCACGTCGAGCAGCCGGTAGTACTCGTCGCGGTGCTGCTTGAAGTAGAGACTCAGGTAGAGCAGCGGCTCGCGCAGGATCTGCGCGTGGCACAGCAGGAAAGTGATCAGCAAGCGTCCGACGCGGCCATTGCCATCGAGGAAGGGGTGGATCGTCTCGAACTGCACATGCGCGAGGGCTGTGCGAACGAGTTGGGGCAGGCCGTCGTCGGTGCGGTGCAGGAAGAGTTCGAGCGAGGAGAGACAGTCGGCCAGCCGGTCGACGGGCGGTGGCACGAACTGCGCATTGCCCGGACGCGTGCCGCCAATCCAGTTCTG
>DASRJH010000345.1:0-14329 GCA_035649575.1 Planctomycetota bacterium | reverse complement strand
GGATAGGGCGATGATCCGTGGACCTGTGTTGCCCCAGCTTCGCGACAGCCTCTGGTCGCTCGTGTCCAGGCGGCTCGATGCGATCGAACGGGGTCTCACGTTGGTGGTCGAAGGCCTCGACTGCAGCAGTGGACAACTGGGACTCGTCGACGGCCTGGCTCGCGACGCCATGGGTGGGCCCGTACTGGTGCTGCTCGCCGTGGACGGCGATGCGCTGCTGTCGGCTCGCGTGCTGTCTGCCTGCGAGTTCTTGACCCGGGTCGGAGATTCGCTCGTGACCGCGGTACCAGAGGCGAACTTCTGCGGCGGGATCGGTGGACGTGTGCTGCTGGTGGGCACGGAAGCATCGGCATCCAGCCTCGAGTTGTTGCGGCGGCTGCCGCTGCCGGCCTTCCAGGTGTGTCGGCTCGAGCCGTTCCGACTCGCGGGCACGGAGCGTTTTGCGGTTCGATGGCTGTCAGCGGAAGGCACTGCCTCCTCGCCGAGGATGGCCGTTGCACCCACGCCCGAATTCAACGTGCCGAAGGAGCGGAGCCGCGACTGGGCCACGCTGCGCAGCCTCTGCGAGCGCATCGATCCAGGTGTCCGCATCGATGGCGACCGGTTCTGGCGTCGCATCACCTGGAGCGGTCGTTTGCTCGGCGAGGTCTGGTCGGTGGAAGGCGAGCTGCGAGCCGTGACCGCTGATGGCATGCAGAGCACGCTGTCCGGTGCCGGGGAGATCCGTGCCTTCGCCGATCAACTGATGCGTCAATACATGCAATACATGAAGGTCGCTGGAGTTGCTTCCGGGAATGCGTCACCCGAGGAAGCTGGAGCGGCCAAGTCACGAGAAGCCAGACACCGCGGGGCATCCGGTGCACGGAGTGGCTCCGGGAAGGCAGGCGACGAGAGCCTGCGTTCGTCGTTGGCGGCAGCCAGACTGTCGCCCGAAGAGTATTCCGCGCTCGGCGGTTCGGCCACGTTGTCCGGCGGCGGCACCGCCGGTGCGGCATTGGCCGACGACGCGGCCAGGATCGCCGCAGCGCAAGAAGGTCCGTGGCCGCCGCTGAGGCGCACAGACTGACCGATCTGCGATGAGCGCAGATCGGTTCCTCGAAAAGGTGCATTTGGAACCAGACCTGGAAAGGATCCCAGGACGGAACATCCTGCGGCGGCTGTTTCGCCGCGGGGCGGCCGACGTGTCGCGAGAACGCGAAGCCGTCGTGATCGCGTTTGCGAGCGGCAAGGGCGGGACCGGCAAGTCCTTCCTCGCGACGAACTCCGCGATCGCCATGCATCGCACCGGCAAACGCGTCGCGGTCGTCGACTGTGACTTCGGCCTGGCCAACGCCCACCTTCTCTTCGGCGTGAATCCGCGCTACTCGATCCAGCACCTGCTGGACGGTGTGGTGCCCGTGCAAGAGGTCCTGGCCGCAACGCCATACGGTCCAGGCCTGGTCGCCGGCGGATCCGGCATCCCGAGTCTCGCCGAACTCGGTGCCCGGCACATGGAAACGCTCGCAAGCGCGCTGCAGTGGTTGGCGCGGACCCACGACGTGCTGCTGCTCGATTGTCCGGCGGGGCTGGCACCACAGTCGATGGTCACCGTGTTGGCGGCACAGCACGTGGTGATCGTCACCAATCCCGAGATCGCCGCGCTCACCGATGCCTATGCGCTGATCAAGTGTCTGGCGCGTCAGCCGGCGTGTCCGGTCGTGCACCTCGTCGTCAACCGCGTCTCCCCGGCAGGGCTCGGGCGTGCGACATTCGATCGATTGGCCGAAGTTTCGCGCCGATTTGCGGGGTGTGAAATCCACTATGCGGGTGAGGTGCCAGAGGACTCCGCCGTGACGCATCGTCGCCTAGGACAACCGCCTCTGCTCCTGAGCCTGCCTGAATGCGCGACGACCCAGGCCGTTCTCTCGGTGCTAGCGACGATCGAGCAGCGGATCGAGGCTCAGCTTCGCAGCATGTCGAACGATGGCGTGGAGGCGCGGATGCTCGAGCAGATTCGCCGCTGGTGAGTCGCCGGCGACTCGTGCTGGGTCTGTGGGCTCTCGTCGTGTTCGGTCTTGCGGTGCGTGCCTTTGCCAGAGGCGTGATCGGCGAGTCGACGGCCTGCCCCATCGAGATCGAGCCGAAGACCATCGACGTGAATCGCGCTTCGATCGGCGAGCTGCGTGTGCTGCCCGGAATCGGCGCCGTGCGTGCGGAGGCCATCGTGCTCGAGCGCGTACGGAACGGGCCGTTCCGTCGCATCGAGGATCTGGACCGCGTCGACGGGCTCGGTCCGGAGACGGTCGAGGAGTTGCGCCCCTTCGTACGGGTGGGGGGGTGCGACCAAGGGCCACGCTGAGCAGGCGAATGCCTGGGCCGCGCCCTCCAGGCTGTGGCGAGCAAGGGTTTGGTGTAGTCTTCAACGACCCCATGGACAGCATCGGCAGCATCCGCGACTCCGTACGGCGCGCCCTCGCCGAGGATCTGGACCGGGCCGATCTGAGTTTGGATTCCGACGTTACGAGCAGGTTGTCGGTGCCCCCCGGGGCGGCCGGTCGAGCGCGGATGGTGGCGAAGTCCGATGGTGTTCTCGCGGGCTCGGCGTGTGCGGTCGAGGCCTTTCGAGCGCTGGATCCGCAGAGCGACGTGCGTCCGGAATTGCGCGATGGGCAGAAGTTCAGCCGCGGAGATCTGATCCTGCAAGTGCGCGGTCGCATGCGGGCATTGCTCGCCGCAGAGCGGACTGCGCTGAACTTCGTGCAGCGACTCTCGGGCATCGCGACGACGACGCGGGCGTTCGTCGAGGCTGTCAAGGGCACGCGAGCCAAGGTTCTCGATACACGAAAGACGACGCCCGGACTGCGCTTGCTCGAGAAACAGGCTGTCGTGGCCGGAGGTGGTCACAATCACCGATTCGGACTCCACGACCAGGTCCTGCTCAAGGAGAATCACTTCGGTTGTGCGCGTCCTGCGAGCTACGAAGAGGTCGTTCGGCGTTGTGTGCGCGAACAGGACCGACCCGTGATTGCCGAAGCCCGCAACACCGAGGAGGCCACGGCCGCGGTCCGCGGTGGGGCTACCGTGATCCTTCTCGACAACTTCACTCCTGGCGAGTCGCTTCGAGCTGCCGTCGCGGCCGTGCGTGCATCCGCGGCGTCTCTCGGGCGCAGTGTCGAAGTAGAGGCCTCTGGTGGTGTCGACCTCGCGTCGGTGAGATCGTTCGCCGAGTGTGGCGTCGATCGCATCTCCATCGGAGCTCTCACGCACTCTGCACCAGCAGTCGACCTCTCCATGCTCGTCGAGGGAGTGGCCTGATGGCACACCGACTCGTGTTTCCGCCCAGTGCAGGCGTGGTCAAGCAGCTGCGCGCCAGGGTGCGCAAGCTGGCGGCAACACTCGGCGCTCCGGCCGAGGTGTGCGAGAGCCTTGCGCTCGTGGTCGACGAGGTGGTCAACAACGCGGTCGAACATGGTTCGGCCTATCGACGCGCCAATGCGAACCTGGCGATCCAGATCGAACCGGCTGGCGACTGTTTGTCGATCGAGTTCTTCGACCCCGAGATGCCGTCCGCCACGATCGCCGAGTTGAGTTCGGCACTTGCTGCGAGTGCGAACGGCATGCCTTCGCTCGAGAACGAACGCGGACGCGGTCTGTTCCTGCTGTCGATCTACCTGCAGAACGTGCGCGCGGAGGAGGCCCCGGCGGGGGGACTTCGCCTGGTCGGCACCGTCGCACAGAAATGATCGAGCCGCAGTACCAGAAGCCCGCGCAGCCATTGCGTGGCATCGACTCGGCGCTGCGGGCGTGGCTCCAGCGCCCGCAGAGGCTGCGAGCGGCCGTACCACTGATCATCATGGCCCTGTTGTGGTGGTCTTCGTCTGGTGAGTCGCTGCTCGGCGGACCGAGCTTCGGAGTCATGCTCGTGCACAACAGCATGCACGGCATCGCCTACGCGGCCTTGGGCGGCTCGCTCTTGCTTGCGTTGACCGAGGGTACGACGAGACTCGGTGGTGCCGCGATCGCTCCCGCCGCATGGAGCGTCGCCATCGCGACCGTGTATGGCGCCCTCGACGAAGTGCATCAGTCGTATGTGCAGGGTCGCGTCTGCTCCATCGCGGACTTCCTGGCCGACGTGTGTGGCGCCGCGGCGGCCGTGGCGTTCCTGCGTGCGCGTCTGTACGAGGATCGCGCCAGTGCAGTAGCGTTCCCTTTCTGCATCCTCGCGCTGGTTGCCAGTGTCGTGCTGGGGACCGCTGGACCGTGGTGATCTTCCGCCAGGACACGTGTCCACGGGTGGGACACCGCCTTCTGCCCATGACAAGGCGCCGCGTGCGCTGACGGCACGGATCGGGGCAGGAAGGCTGCGAGAAACAGCTGCAGCGACTGGCGCGGTTGTTGCGCTGAGCAGGCTGTCATGAAGCGAAACCTCCTGATCTGTGTGGCGGCCCTGCTCGGGGTCGCCGTCTCGGCGCCAGCCCAGATCGCCATTGAAGGAAAGCTGGGCAACCTCGTCCGGGGAAGCGTGGTGCTCGGTCACGACCACTACCACGGCCACGGACACAACCACGGATACTTCCGGATCTCGCCTGTGCGCCGCGCCCCCGTGCGGGGCCACTGGGAGACGAGGTGCGAGCAGGTGCTCGTGCCCGGCTACTGGTGCGAGGAACACGTGCCACCCACCTACGGTTGGATCTGGGACCACTGTGGTCACCGCCACTGGGGAATCGTGGATGCGGGTGGCTGCCGCCGCGTCTGGGTGCCGGCGCGCTGGGAGACGAAGACGCGCCGCGTGTGGGTGACCTGCTGAACGTGGCGCCCGGACTGGTCGCCGGATAGACAGGCCCGCATGACGGAACGCGGCCTGAGGTTCGACCACCCGCTCATCGAGCGCTACGCGAGCCCCGAGATGGTGGGGCTCTTCACGCCGCGCGCGCGCCACACGACATGGCGAGACCTCTGGATCTGCCTGGCCGAGGTCGAGCACGAACTCGGATTCCCCGTCACACGCGAGCAGGTCGACGAATTGCGGCGACATCGCGACAAGCTCGACTGGGACCGCGTCGCGGAGCTCGAGAAGGACCTGCGCCACGACGTCATGGCGCACGTGCATCACTACGGGGAAGTCGCGCCCAAGGCCAAGGCGATCATCCACCTCGGGGCGACCAGTTGTTTCGTGACCGACAACGCGGACCTCATCGCCTACCGCCAGGCACTGCGCCTCGTCGAGCGCCGCCTCGCAGCCGTGTTGCGCGTGCTCGCACAGTTCGCCAAGAAGTGGCGCGCGGAACCATGCCTCGGCTACACGCACTTCCAGGTCGCCCAGCCCGTGACGGTCGGCAAGCGGGCCTGTCTCTGGGCGCAGGACTTCGTGCTCGACCTCGATGAAGTGCGGCGCATCCAGTCGTGGTTGCCATTCCGCGGCGTGAAGGGCACGACCGGTACGCAGGCGTCGTTCCTGTCGCTGGCCGGGGGCGACCACAAGAAAGTCGAAGAGCTCGATCGGCGCGTGACCACTGCGATGGGGTTCGAGAAGTCGATCGCCGTGAGCGGGCAGACCTACACGCGCAAACTCGATTGGACGATCCACCAGGCCCTCTCGGGGGTGGCGCAGTCGGCCGCGAAGTTCGCCGTCGACCTGCGGTTGCTCTCGCACGAGGGTGAGATCGAGGAGCCGAGCGAGTCGAAGCAGGTCGGCAGCTCGGCGATGGCATACAAGAAGAACCCGATGCGCTGCGAGAGAGTCGGTTCGCTGGCGCGGTACGTGATCGAAGTCGCGAACACGAGTGCGCACACGGCCGCCAACCAGTGGCTCGAGCGCACGCTCGACGACTCGGCGGTGCGTCGCATCGCGCTGCCCGAGTCCTTCCTGGCGGTCGACGGCATCCTCATGCTGGTCGAAAACGTGGCGCAGGGTCTCGTCGTGTATCCGCGCGTCATCGAGAAGCGGCTCCGCGAGCAGCTGCCGTTCCTCGCGACCGAGGAGATCCTCATGGCCGGTGTCGCCGCGGGTGGCGATCGCCAGGTCCTGCACGAGCGCATCCGACAGCACAGCCGCGCTGCGGCTCACGCCGTGAAAGCGGAAGGCCGAGACAACCCGCTAATGCAGCTCATCGCATCGGACCCGGCCTTCGCGGCCATCAAGGGTTCCTTGCCGGGCTTGCTCGAGGGAAAGCGTTTCGTCGGTCGCGCCGCCGAGCAAGTGGATTCCTTCCTGCAGTCCGAGGTGGCGCCGCGCCTTGACGGGGTCGATGCGTCGGGGCCGGGTCCGGAGATCAGGGTCTGAACTCGGCGAGCGTGCGGCGACGCGATCAGGGCAACTTGATCGCGATGGGGCGCTCTGGCCGATCGTTTGCGTCGACGACGAAGCGCGTCGTCTCCTGCCTGCCCGTCTCACTCGTGGTCGTGACTTCATAGGCGCCGGGCAGCAAACGCTGCGACCACGTGCGGTCGCCGTTGCCCTCCCACCAGTTCTCGTAGCGCTGGAACAGTTCGCCGTCGCGCGTCCACACGAACCACTCGTGCATCGGCACGGGCTCGCTGATCGGCGACAGCACCAGCTTGACTGCGACTCCCTTCGGCACGCGCAGCTCGACGCTCGCCACGTGCTTCGCGGTCACGGTCACCCGTTCGTAGACGGTCGGCAGGTCGCGGTCGCCGCCGACCCTCACGCGATAGTCGCCCGGTGCGACGTTCTCGATGCGCAACTTGCCGTGGTCGAGTTTGCCGACGAGCCACGCGTTCTCGCTCCAGCCGGTGCTGTCCTCGAGGACGACCGAGTGTCCGTCGAGCGGGTCGCCGTCGGGTCCGGTCGCTGTCAGTGCGATCGAACCAGTCACCGGCATCTGGATTACGCCGACGTCGCGGGTCTCGCCGATCGCGAGCGCTAACGGCTCGCTCCACGCCGAGCGGCGGTTTTCGCGACCTTCGCCGATGCTGCCCTGCAGGCGCCAGGTTCCGGCCGGCAGCGGGCCGATGCGGAACTGGCCGGTCGCGGCATCGACGTCGACCGAGGGCACGTAGCGCAGGCCTTCCGCCGAGCCGCGCACGTCACCCTTCGTGGGTGGGCGACCTTCTGCGTCGAGCAGCCTGCCCGTGATCGTCGACTTCGGGATCGCTGCATCGGGCAAGCGCACCAGCAACTCGTCGCTGCCCGGTTGCACGCCGTACCGCGTTGCGGCCGGTCGGACGCGCGCCCTGTCGCCGGGGGCATGGAAGGTCACCACGTATGGCACCATCGCGAGCCCTGCGCAGACGAACCTGCCCTCGGCGTCGGTCGTCTCCGAGGCCATGTTGCCCTTGCCGCGCGGCGGCATCGCGCCGACGTCGACTCCGGCCAGCGGTGCGCCACGTTCGTCGACGACGCGGCCGCGGATCGCGGTCGGAACGAGCACGGGATCCCAGACCGCGGTCTCTCCGGCCGCGACCGGGACCTCGCCACGCACTTCGAGTTCGTCCTTGTTCGCGCCCAGGCGCAGCGTGCCCGGTGTGATGCAGTCGATGCGGTAGCGGCCGTCCGCATCGGTCTGGGCACCGGCATGCGACCAGCTTGGACCGCTGTCGTCATGGAGATCACCGGTTGCTGAGTGCCACGCTGTCGACCGGTAGGCGACGTAGGCTCCGGCGGCCGGCTTCCCGGCACCGTCGGTGGCGCGGCCGGCGAGCGAGGCACCGGTCTGCAGTTGCACGGCGATCGACGTATCGCCGGTCGCCTCGAGTTGCACGACTTGGTACCAGACGCAGCAGCCGATGGTGCGCACCCAGACAGGGTGTTTGCTGCCTGGTGGCAAGCCATGCGCTGCGAACGTTCCGTCGGCCGCGGTGCGCAGCTCGAGTGGCGGTCGGTGTTCGCCGAACATCTCCGCGGTCCAACGGAAGGAGTTCTGACGCCAGCCGACGAAGACTCGGGCATCGTTCGCGGGTTCGCCTGCGGGGCCAACGACCTTGCCAAGCAGGCTGGCGCCGATGCCGCGCATGACCAGTCCGATTTCCACTGTCTGACCCGTGTTCCCGCGCACTGGCAGCACGGCAGCGCTGCGCCTCCCAGCGATCGTGGCGCTGAGGAATCGTTCGGGCTCGACCGACCGCAGGAAGAACAGACCGGCCGGATCGGTCGTCGCCACGAAGTCGCCATCGCAGTAGTCATGCGGTCCGTCCGACAGCCACACGCGCGCGCTCGGCACCGGGGCCCCACTCTCGTCAACGACGTGGCCGCGCACGTGGATGCCGGCCGGGATCACGAGTGCTGCGTCCTTCGTGGTGCCTGCGACAACCTCGAACAGCAGCTTGCCACCGCGGTCGGCTTCGAGATGGGTCTTGCCTGCGGGCAAATCGGCCACCAGCACGCTGCCGTCGTCGCCAGTCTTCACCGTGCGCCGCAACAGCGCGCCATCGCGCACTCCCCAAGGCGTGACCGTGACCTGGACACTCCACGCTGGCGAACTGTCGTCGCCCCACGTGCAGGTGATGCGCAGCGAACCCGTCGTCGCCGCCGGTGACGGCGCGGCGACGGCCAGGCGTTCGGTCGGCTGCGGCGACACCGCCTCCGCCGTCGGCGTGCGCGGCACAGAAGAGCCTGCTGGCAACGCCGCCTCGTCCACGGTCCTCGCCGGCGGCAACGCGGCACCCGGCTTGAGCCATGCGAACCACGTTCCGGCGGTGAGAGCGCTCACCGCAACCACCATCGCGACCTTCTTCATCACGGCAACTCCTCCGAGCGTCGCGCCGGCCACCACCGCCGGAACCGCGACGACTGCGTTTCCGAGCACGGCCTGCTTCACGGCCGCGAGCCCTCGCCCGGTCGCGAGCGTCAGCGCCGCGACACCCGCGAACCCCGCCGGCAGCACCCTGCGCAAGACACTCAGGCCGCGCGCCAACTGGCTGCGCACGGTGCCGGGTGGGCGTTCGAGCGCGTGCGCGATCTCTGCCGGCCCGTGGCCATACGCGAGGTGGAGGCGCAGCACCGGCCGCAGCGGTTCGGGCAGCTCCGCGATCGCGGCGTCGACGGCGGCGTCGAACTCCGACACCTCGGCTGCCTTCGCGGGATCGATCGGCGGCCGCGCGGCGAGCCGGGCGGGATCGGGCGCGCGCCCGGACTGCCAACGCTGGTGGTGCGCGCGGTTCTGCAGGATGCCGCACAGCCACGGCAGCAACGGCCGCCGTCCATCCCACTCGTCGCGCACCTCGATGGCGCGAAGGAACGCACTCTGCAGCAGGTCCTCGGCGGCGGCAGGGTCGCGCGACAGGTGCAGCGCGAGTCGCAGCAGTGCCGGCGCAACGCGGTCGAACAGGTCGCCGAGCGCCCCGACGTCGCCGTGGCGGCGGAAGCGTTCGAACAAGTGCTGATCGTCGTGGGCCACTTTTGCGGATGTGAAGTAGAGGCTCGATCCGTTGCGCGCGCTGCGGACTTTTCTGACACTGTGGCCACCGCCGCGGCGTGGAAATGCCACGGTGACAGCCGCGGGGCTTGGTCGGGTCGCATCGGCTCCACCAAAGCCCGGTAAGGTGAGCGTCTTGAACTTGTAAGTCTCCGGCACGCCGAGTGCTTGGCGACCGGGATCCCGACCCACGAGAGGCTCATGGACATCCAGAAGTTCACGCAGAAGTCGCAGGAAGCCCTGCAAGCAGCCCAAGCAAAGGCAGTCGCTCTCGGCCACCAGCAGGTCGACCCGAGGCACCTGCTGCTCGCCCTGCTCGAACCCGCGGACGGGCTCGTGCGCGGCCTGCTCCAGCGCATGGAGGTCCCCGCGGACGCGCTGATCAAGGCCATCGAAGCGGACCTGCAGAAGCAGCCAAAGGTCTCGGGCCCCGGGTTCTCGGCCGACAAGATCTTCCTGACCGAGGCACTGGCCCAGGCGCTCACCGCGGCCGAGCAGCAGGCGGCGAAGATGCGCGACGAGTACGTCTCGGTCGAGCACCTGTTCCTAGTGCTGCTCCAGGGCGCCAGGAACGGGCTGCGAGACATCTTCCGCAAGTTCGCGATCGACGAGAGCCGCTTCCTCAACGCACTCAAGGAAGTGCGCGGCAACCAGCGCGTGCAGAGCGCGAATCCCGAGGCAACCTACGAGGCCCTCGAACGCTACGGCCGCGATCTCGTGCAGATGGCCAGGCAGGGCAAGCTCGACCCGGTGATCGGCCGCGATGACGAGATCCGGTCCGTGATCCGCATCCTGTCGCGCAAGACGAAGAACAACCCGGTGCTGATCGGCGAGCCCGGCGTCGGCAAGACCGCGATCGCAGAAGGCCTGGCCCAGCGCATCGTGCGGGGTGACGTGCCCGAAGGCATGCGCGAGAAGACCGTGTTCGCGCTGGACATGGGCAGTCTCGTCGCGGGCGCGAAGTATCGCGGCGAGTTCGAGGAACGGCTCAAGGCAGTGCTGACCGAGATCAAGAACAGCGAGGGCCGCATCATCCTGTTCATCGACGAACTGCACACCATCGTCGGCGCGGGCAAGGCCGAGGGCGCGATGGACGCCGGCAACATGCTGAAGCCGATGCTCGCGCGTGGGGAACTGCACTGCATCGGGGCGACCACACTCGACGAATACCGCAAGTACATCGAGAAGGACGCCGCGCTCGAGCGCCGCTTCCAGCCCGTGATGGTCGACCAGCCCACGGTCGAGGACACGATCTCGATCCTGCGCGGCCTCAAGGACCGCTTCGAAGTGCACCACGGCGTCAAGATCCAGGACGCCGCCCTCGTGAGCGCTGCGACGTTGTCGCACCGCTACATCAGCGATCGGTTCCTGCCCGACAAGGCGATCGACCTCGTCGACGAAGCGTGTGCGATGATCCGGACCGAGATCGACTCGCTGCCGACCGAGCTCGACACCGTGAACCGCCGCGTCATGCAGCTCGAGATCGAGGAGGCCGCTCTCGCCAAGGAGAAGGACGCCGCGAGCAAGACGCGCCTCGCCGAGCTCAAGAAGCAGATCCAGGAGCTGCGCGGGCGCGCCGATGCGATGCGAGCCCAGTACGAAGCCGAGAAGAAGGCGATCGGCAAGGTGCGTTCGCTGCGCGAGGGCATCGAGACGCTGCGCCGCGAACAGCAGGACGCCGAACGCCGCTACGACATGAACAAGGCCGCCGAGCTCAAGTACGGCAAGATCCCCGAAGCCGAGAAGAGCCTCGCCGCCGAAGAGGCCCGGCTGTCGAACGGCGACGAGCGTCTGCTGCGCGAGGTCGTGACCAGTGACGAGATCGCGCAGGTCGTGGCGCGTTGGACCGGTGTTCCGGTGACGCGACTCATCGAAGGCGAGCGCGAGAAGCTGCTCAAGCTCGACGCGATCCTGCACGAACGCGTGATCGGCCAGGACGAAGCCGTCCAGGTCGTTGCCGACGCCGTGATCCGCGCGCGGTCCGGCATCAAGGATCCGAAGCGTCCCATCGGCAGCTTCCTGTTCCTCGGTCCGACCGGCGTCGGCAAGACCGAACTGGCCAAGACGCTCGCCGCGGCGCTGTTCGACAGCGAAGACAACCTCGTGCGCATCGACATGTCGGAATACATGGAGAAGCACGCGGTGAGCCGGCTCATCGGTGCCCCGCCGGGCTACATCGGCTACGACGAGGGTGGTCAGCTGACCGAGGCCGTGCGGCGCAAGCCCTACTCCGTCGTGCTGTTCGACGAGATCGAGAAGGCGCACCCGGACGTCTTCCACGTGCTGCTGCAGATCCTCGACGATGGCCGCGCCACCGACAGCCAGGGGCGCACGGTCGACTTCAAGAACACCGTCATCATCCTGACCTCGAACATCGGCGCTCCGGCGCTGCTCGAGGGAATCACGCGAGAGGGCACGATCCGCGATGCGGCCCGCGACCAGGTCATGGCGGAACTGCGCCGCCACTTCCGGCCCGAGTTCCTGAACCGCCTCGACGACGTCGTGCTGTTCAAGCCGCTGCAGTCCGCCGAGATCCGGCGCATCGTCGATCTGCTGCTCGTCGGCCTGCGCGCGCGGCTCGCGGAACGGCGCATCACGCTCGAGGTCAGCGACGCCGCGAAGACCTTCCTCGGCAACCAGGGCTACGACCCGGTCTACGGCGCCCGACCGTTGAAGCGCTACGTGCAGCGCGAGCTCGAAACGCGCATCGGCCGCAAGCTCATTGCTCGCGAGATCACCGACGGCAGTCGCGTGCTCGTCGATGTCGCGAACGGTGCCCTGAGGATCGAGACGAAGGCGCCGGCCTCTGCGACCTGAGGCGAACGCGCCGCCGCGCTGGGGCTCTCTCGTGCGGCTCCCGCTGATCAGAGCGGGAGCTGATTCGTCCACGAGCCAGGGTAGTAGCCTGGGTTGTTCGTGAACACGAGCGCCTGCACGCGGAAGACGCCGCTCGGGAAAGGCGGCAGCGGAATGTCGACCCTGCCCTCGGCGTCGGTCAGGTAGGCGATGGTCAGGACCACGGTGTTGGGGTCGAGTTGCAGCGAGTAGCCAAACCCGGGGAAGACCACGGGCGTCGGCGCGAGACCCTGGCCGACCCCGAGGACGACGATTTCAATCGGCGAGCCGTGGTAGCGGATGCGGTTCGGATCGGTGCCGTTCAGCGGTTCCCGCAACTCGAGCATCGGCAGCACGCCGACACCTTCGTTGAGAGTCGTGGTGCCGAGGTTGTTGGTGATTTGGACCGGTTGCAAGCCTGGCACCGGCTGCAATGGCGCCGTGACCAGGACCGTGTCGGCCGTGCGCCCGCTGACGGTCGCGTTCTGTCCACCGATCGTCACGGTCGGTGTGCCGCCGAGCCACATCTCCGTGCCATGCAGGACCAACTGCGGTTGGCCGAACTGCGGCACGTAGAACGGCTCGACGCCGGTCAACCACGGACGCCCGATAACCGGAGCCGAGAGCATCGCGGGGAAGCCGCCGAGAATCAGGTAGGTCGACGATTGCGAGATGGGCTCGACGACGAGTCCGTTGCCTTGCGATGGGCGCAGGTTGTAGAGCAGCGTGTTCGTTTCCTCGCCGTTCGCCCATTCGGCTGCGACGAGGAAGTAGGTCTGGCTGCTCGCGGCACCACTGACCTGCTGCTGCGCGGCGCCGGTGGCGCCGAGCAGTGGCAGCAGGGTTGAGATGATGAGTGTCCTCATGGCTGTTCTTCCCGCGGGCCTCAGAACTTGCCTGCCTTCAGGAAGCTGTTGAGCTGCACCGAGGTGGGCGTGGCGTGCGCGCTGCCCTGCGCCCACTGGAACTGCAGGTTGCCGCCGGTGCCTGCGGTCTGCACGACCCCGCGAACCTGCACGAAGAACACGTCGTTGCCGGACATGTTGACGGTGCGTTCGATGCCACTTGCGAGCACCGGGACTTGGCCAGTCACGTTCGGGTCCGAGTCCTTCTGCTGCGTGGCAACCCACCTGATGGTGGCTCCCGAGGGGACGGCGAACGTGAACCTGAAGTCGGGGGCGTTGTCGTTGCCCACACTGGCAATCACGAAGGCCTCGAACTCCCACGCTTCGTTGGCGCCCATCGCCAGGAAGAGTTCGTCGTCGTTGTTCACCGTGGCGTCGTTGGTCACGCTATCGGTGCCGGTTTTTCGGATCAGAGTGTGACCCGCCCCGGTTGCTCCCGTGGCGCCTTGCGGACCCTGTGGGCCTTGGGGGCCTTGCGCGCCGGTGTTGCCCTGTGGGCCTTGCGGACCGGTCGCGCCCGTCGCGCCGGTTGCGCCGGTCGGGCCAGCTACACCCTGCGGTCCTTGCGGGCCGGTGGAGCCTACGTCACCCTGCGGGCCCTGCGGGCCGATGGGGCCAACGTTACCCTGCGGTCCTTGCGGGCCGATGGGGCCAGCCACGCCCTGCGGGCCGTCGGGGCCGGCGGGGCCAGCGTCACCCTGCGGTCCTTCCGGCCCGGCGGGGCCAGCGCTGCCCTGCGGACCGGCGGGGCCGGTCAGACCGATGTCGCCCTGCGGGCCTTGCGGGCCAACGGGGCCAGCGTCACCTTGAGCTCCTTGCGGGCCGGTTGCGCCGGCGGGGCCGACGTCTCCCTGCGGGCCCTGTGGGCCAACAGCGCCAGCGTCGCCCTGCGGACCGGCGGGGCCGGTCAGGCCGATGTCGCCCTGCGGGCCTTGCGGGCCAACGGGGCCAGCGTCACCTTGCGCTCCCTGTGGGCCGGTTGCGCCGGCGGGGCCGACGTCACCCTGCGGGCCTTGCGGGCCGATGGGGCCAGCGTCACCCTGCGGACCGGCGGGGCCGGTCAGGCCGATGTCGCCCTGCGGGCCGACGGGGCCAGCTTCACCTTGCGGTCCCTGTGGGCCGGCGGGGCCGATGTCGCCGGCGGGGCCGACGTCACCCTGCGGGCCTTGCGGACCGATGGGGCCAGCGTCGCCCTGCGGACCGGCGGGGCCGGTCAGACCGATGTCGCCCTGCGGG
>DASRJH010000344.1:0-46038 GCA_035649575.1 Planctomycetota bacterium | reverse complement strand
GAGGAGTGCTGGGTATGATCGATGATGTAGCCGGGTTCCATGGACCCTTGGCAACGCAGGCATTCAGGAGTGGCGCGCATGCGTGGATTGTCGCGCGGAACCCCAACTCTTGCTTTGAAGTTCCGCTGCGTTCGCATCATCACCCCGCCCGGGTGGATCGTTGTCGGGCGTGGCGGTCGTGGCGGCGTCAGGCGCTTGGCTGACGAGGTGCGCGCCGAAGGGTGCCGAACGGCGTTACGCGCTTGGCCTTGTCGGTCACGGTCTAGGAGTCTGCGTCACGGGTAGGCAACCGTGCGCCATTACCGATCTGGAGTAGGCGCGCGACTACCTGGCAGGTGCGGCTCGGCCGACGACTCGCGATCTCGATCCGATCGGGAAGAGCTTGCTGCGGCGCCTGGGCGTCGCTGCGAGACCTTCGACGGCCTCCTTGATCACACCTGCACTCCTTTCGCAGCCATCCGGCGGAGGTTGAGTGCCAGACAGACGAGGCTCCACTCGCCCGCGACCTTCCGCAGACCTCGCAGGCTGAAGGCTCGGAAGCCGAGCACTCGCTTCACCCATCCGACAACGGGTTCGACGATCGCCTTTCGCTTGCCATAGCGAGCGCGTCCGCGCTTGGTCGTCAGCTTCTTCAGCATGGCCCGGCTGTGCCAACACTTTGCGCTCGGTGGACGCGTTGCCTTGCCCTCGCGACCGATCGACACGTAGCCGTCGATGCCGAGGGCATTCAGCGAGTCGAGATCGCGCTCGTTCCGGTAGCCGGCGTCGGCGAGCACTCGCTTCGGGATCTGCTGAGTGTTCTCAAAGGCAGCGTTCACGACTGGCAACAGCAGCCCCATGTCCTTCGGGCTCTGGCTCACGGATGCAGTGACCACGATCTGCGCCTTCGCATCCACAGCGACCTGCATGCACGAGGGCGGATCGCGGCGGTGTAGGCTCGCGCACATGAGGCTGCCGCTCGTTCTCGCCGCGCTGCTGTCCAGTGTCTGCCCCGCGCTGCTGCCCGCGCAGGCGCTGGCCGGTTCGCGCCCCAACATCCTGTTCGTGTTCAGCGACGACCACGCGTGCCGCGCGATCGGCGCCTACGGCTCGCGATTCGGGGCGACGCCGCACCTCGACAAGCTCGCGGCGAACGGCGTGTTGTTCACGGCCAACTACTGCGGCAACGCGCTGTGTGGGCCGTCGCGCGCGACGATCCTGACCGGGCTGCACAGCCACAGCAACGGCTTCTGTCGCAACGGCAACGTCTTCGACGGCAGCCAGACGACGTTCCCGAAGCTGCTGCAGCGCGCCGGCTACCAGACTGCGATCGTCGGCAAGTGGCACCTCGAGAGCGAGCCGACCGGCTTCGACCACTGGCTCGTGCTGCCCGACCAGGGCCAGTACTACAACCCGGACTTCCTCGGCAAGGGCGGCAGGGTCAGCTTCGTCGGGCACGCGACCAACCTGACGACGCGCTTTGCGATCGAGTGGCTCGAACGGCGCGACCCGAAGCGGCCGTTCCTGCTGATGTGCCAGCACAAGGCCCCGCACCGCAACTGGCTGCCGGCACCCGAGGAGCTCGGGCTGTTCCGCGGGGCCGACCTGCCCGAGCCGGCGACGCTGTTCGACGACCACAAGGGCCGCATGCCGGCGCGCTGCGCGACCGAGATGGAGATCGCGCGGCACATGACGCTGCACTACGACCTGATGGTGCCGCCGACCGACGCCGAACGCGCTTCGCTGTCGGAGATCGATCGGTCGTACACGAGCCAGCGTGCGCGCATGAACGACGAGCAGCGTGCTGCGTGGGACGCGGCGTTCGCGGCCGAGGACGCGGCGTTCCGGCGCGAGAATCCGCAGGGACAGCAGCGCGTGCGGTGGATGTACCAGCGCTACATCAAGAACTACCTGCGCTGCGTGGCCGGCGTCGACCGCAGCGTCGGCGAACTGCTCGCGTGGCTCGACGCGCACCCCGACGTCAAGGCGAACACGCTCGTGGTCTACGCGAGCGACCAGGGCTTCTTCCTCGGCGAGCACGGCTACTACGACAAGCGGTGGATGGACGAGGAGTGCTTCCAGATGCCGCTCATGATGCAGTGGCCGGGCCATCTCGCGGGCGGCCGCAAGATCGCGCAGCTGACGCAGAACATCGACTTCGCGCCGACCTTCCTCGAGCTGGCCGGCGTGCCGGTGCCACCGGGCATGCACGGCAAGAGCCTCGTGCCGCTGCTCGAGGGCCGCGAGGTGCCGTGGCGCGACGCGGTCTACTACCACTACTACGAATCGCAGGCGACGCACCGCGTGCCGGCGATGTACGGGGTGCGGACCGCGACGCACAAGCTGGTCCGCTACTACGAGCCGCAGTGGAACTGCGAGGAGCTGTTCGATCTCGTCGCCGATCCGGACGAACGGCAGAACCTGGCCGGCGATGTCGCGCACGCCGAGGTGCTCGCAGCGCTGCAGAAGCGGCTCGCCGCGTTGCGCGCCGAGTATGGCGACGACACCGGCGAGCTCGGCGGCGGCGCGTTCGCTCACGTTGCCGGCATCGCGCGGGTCGTGCGCGACGGCGAAGGGTTCCGTGTGTGGGCCAATGCGCTGGGTGGGTTCCTGTTGCGCAGCACGGAGCCGGCGCGGCGCGTGCACGTGGCCGCGACGATGCGGTCGGTCGCGGCGAAACCGCTGCGGAACGGGTTCGTGGTCGTGCGCGGCGACGCCGGGGCCGAGGCGGTGCGCGGCGGGATCGAGTTCGGGGCGCGCAAGCTCGTGCTCGTGCTGCCTGGCGCCGAGCGCCGGAGGCTCGACGTGCCGATCGAGTGGGACGGCAAGAGCGCGGTCGAGGTCGAGCTCGACATCGACCTCGATGGCGGCCGCGTCGTGGTCAAGGCCGCCGGGCAGGAACTGCGGGCCGAGCTCGCCGCGAAGTGGCAGGCGATCACCGCGCAGGGTTATGGGGCCAGCAACACGGAGACCTGGTTCGGCGAGCTGCGGCGGTCGTTCTGATTCGGCAGGTATTGTCGTGCACGGCTCGGTCAGCGCTTGCCGTCGCCCTTGCCATCACCCGCCGCGGACTCGGCCAACCGGCCGGCCGGCCGAACGCCCGTGCCCTTCACGTCGCGCAGCGAGTCGCCGAGGTCGGCCCGGGCCGCGTCGGCCGAAGCCTGCGCGTCGACGACGCGTTCGCCGTCGAACAGCGGCAGCGGTGGGTAACCGCGCTTCCTCTTCTCGGCGTCGGCCGGCAGCTTCGCGTAGTCCGGGTGCAACGGCCACATGTCGTTGCTGTAGGGCAGGCCGAACCACTCGTCGAAGCCGTGGCGCAGAGGCAGGAACTGTGGGTGGTGGCCGAGGTGCCACTTGCCGAAGCAGGCCGTCGCGTAGCCCTTCGTGCGGCACAGTTCGGCGATCGTGACCTCCTGGTCGTGCAGCCCGATCTTCGCGTCGGGGCCGAGCGCACCGGCGATGCCGACGCGCTGGTGGTAGCAGCCGGTCAGCAGCGCAGCGCGCGACGCCGAGCACACGGCCGACGACACGCTGAAGTCCGAAAAGCGCATGCCCTGCTGCGCCATGCGGTCGAGGTTCGGCGTCGGGATCTCGCCGCCGAACGGACCGATGTCAGCGTAGCCGAGATCGTCGACGAAGATCACGACGACGTTCGGCGGCGCGGTTGGTGTTCGCGGTGGTTCCTGCGCGAACGCGAGAGGCAGCAGGGCGAGGCAGGCGGCGGTGTGCAGCATGGCGCCCGGCGTGATGCCGCGGATCGCGCGCATCCGTACTGGTCGTGCCGTCCGCCTGCAGATCGCAGGCGGACGGCCGGACCGTTCACGGCTACAGCGAGCGAAGGAAGGCCACGAGCGCGAGTCGATCTGCTTCGGTGAGCAGCTTGAACTGGTCGCGTGATGACGTGCCTTCGCCGCCATGGAGATGGATCGCTTCTTCGATCGTCTTCGCGCGTCCGTCGTGCAGGAAGCGCGGCTCACCTTCCTCGATGTCTTCCGACAGGCGCAACCCCATCAAGGGCTCGGTGCGGAACTCCGACGGCGTCGCGATGCCGAGGCAGATGTCTGCGAGCTCGGGTCCCATGTCGTGCAGCAGCAGATCCGTGTACGCGGCCACTTCCTTGTTGCGCAGCGCGATCACGGGATGGTCGGCCGCCGTGCGCAGCGTCGGCACGTGACAGGCGGCGCAGCCGATCTCGGTGAACACCTGCTTGCCGCGCTTGCCTTCGGCGTCGAGGCGCTTTGGCGCAGGAGGCGCCAGGAACCGCACGAAGGCGTCCGTCGCGTCGAGGGTTTCCTGCGTGATCTCGGGTTCTTCCACCGGATCCACGCCGTCCGGGACGGGCTTGCCACCGATGCTCTCCTCGGTGGGGAACGCCGGGCTAGTGACGCCCTGCTCGAACAGATAGGCCCCGTCGTTGAACTCGTGCAGCGACGCGACGGAGGCCTTGCGGCCAAAGCGGCCCACGCGACCGTCGGGCGTGCGATTGGCGCGTCCCGAGATGCCGTCGTGATTCCGGTCGTCGGGATCGGCCAGCGCCATGATGGTCTGCTCGGGCACCGCGTCGAGCAGTCCGAAGCCGAACAGGTCGGGCGTCGTCCGCCGTCCGCGTCCGGTCGCCTTCGACGGCTCGGGTTCCCGCTTGATGCGCAGCGCCACCCTGAGAGCGGCGGTCGCGTCCTGCTGGATCACGGGTCCTCCCTGCTCGATCAGCGGGTTGCAGACAGGATCCTCGCCGGGGGAGAACGCGGTCATGTGGAGCTCGATCTCGTCGCCGGGCCCACCCGCGACCGGGCTCTCGTGGCATTCGGCGCAGGAGTTCCCGTTGAACAGCGGGCCGAGCCCGGTCTCGGTGCAGAACTCCTCCGCGAACGTCTTTCTACCGCGTTCGAACTGGGCGCGCTGTTCGCTCGTGAGGCCGGCGATCGGATCGCCGAGTTCGGGTTGCTTCTCGCAGGCGGCCAGCAGCGAGAGCCCGCCGAGCAGAGTCACGAGGTGACCGCGGGGACGATGACGAGTTCGAGAATGAGAATGGCCGGACGCAGGAAGTGGGCGCGGCGGCGTCCGGTGGTCACGATGAAGGCGTGCAGACATTGATCCCTCCTGCGGAAGTGCCTGTTTGCGCACGAAGCGCAGATCCGCGTACCCTCTCGACCGCGGACCACTTCGGGTTGAGCCGGTGAGGCACCTTGGTCTCGTGTTGGGACGAGCACGCAGGGCGCCTCCGTTCGGTGTGCCTGGAGCCCGGCGAGCGTGTCATCCCCGCCGCGCGACCGTACTATCCGACGACGATGTGCCCTCGGTCGATCGCCGTCCCGCTGCTGCTGCTGGGAGCCGCGTGCAGCATGTTTCGCACCGACAACCGCCGCACGCTGAACCTGCTCGACCGCGAGCTCACGCCCGAAGGCACGGCCGCCAAGGTCGCGCTGGCGCCACTCGCGCTTCCGGCCGGCGTCGCCGCGTTCGCGACCGATCTCGCCGTCGTGCACCCGATCGCCACGATCGACGACGCGTGGGACGACACCGAAGCGCTGTTGTGGCGGTCGCGCGACGAGTCGGCGCTGCGGCGCGCGCTGGTCACGCCGTTCGCCGCGGTGGCGACGCCGTTCGTGTTCGCGGGCGACTGGATCGGACGCTGGCTGCTGCCGATCGCTGCGGAGGACAAGTGACCAGGTCCGCGCTCATTTTGCTGTTGTGCGCGCTGCTGGCCGGCTGCGCGTTCACGCGCCGCGAGAATCGGCCGGTCTGGAACGCCTTCGAGCAGAACCTCGTGCCGGAGGACAAGGGCTGGTTCGTCGTTGCGCTGCCGCTGACCGTGCCGGGCGGCATCCTGGCGATCGTCGCGGACACGTTCGTCGCGCATCCGATCCAGGTCGCAGACGACGCCTGGGACGACGCCGCGTGGTTGTGGCGAGACGGGCGCCCCGACTTCGACGAACGTTACTACTCCGAGATGGCGTTCCTGCCGGTGCGCACTGCGATCACGCCGGTCACCTTCCTCGGCTCTTTCCTCGGCCGCAGCATGTTCGTCTTCGACACCGAAGCCGACGTCACGGCGCAGCGGGAGCAGCGGCAGGCCGCAGCGCGTGCTCGCTTCGCGGCGTGGCTCGGCGCGGTGCAGCAGGGCGGCGGCGAGCCGTTTCACGAAGCGGTGCCGGAGCTCGACGACGCGCTCGGACGGGAGGTTGTCGTGGCGCGCAAGCAGGCCAACGCGCTCGGACGGATGCAGCTCTATCGGTTGGCGCTGGTCAGCGAGCGGCTGCGCGCGCTGGTCGATCCGAGCGATGGTCTGCGCGACGCGGATCCGGTCGTGCGCTGGTCGGTGCTGCAGTCGCTGCCCGACGAGCTCGAGGTCGCCGCGGAGTTGCAGCAGCAGCTCCGGAACGACGCCGTCGAGACCGTGCGCCTCAGGGCGCGGAAGCGCTGGCCCGAGCCGCCATAGCCGGGGGCTGCCGGCGCGCGAACCAGGCGCCGGCGAACCAGATCGCGGCGAGGATCGCGAGGATCGGGACGAGCACCGGTGCGACCGCTGGCACCCACTTCGTCAACACGTCGGACAGCGCGCCGCCCATGGGCTCGCCGCCAGTGGCCGGATTCTGCCGCGCGGCGCCGGTGTCCCGGAGCAGCAGTATGTCCGCCATCGCCGATGTCGGCCAGGCAGAGCTCGACCACGGTGGAATCCACGCCATCAAGCCGGCGCCGAGCCCGACGATCCCCGCGTAGACGAGCCGATGGCCGGCCGCGAGGAAGCGCAGCGACGCGAGAACGAGCGGCAGCGCGATCAGGTTGGAGTGGCGCGACCAGTCCCAGGCGATGCAGAATATCGCGATGATCCCGCCGCCGACGAGCCAGAGGTGCGCGCGTTCGCGGTCGCGACGCGTGTGCTGATGCCACGCGAGCACCGCGAGGATCGGCCCGAACGCGACGACGAGATGCGTGATCGCGAGTGCCAGGATCACGAACGTGCCGCCCGGGAACATCGGGTTGTCGAAGAAGTAGCCGGCGTTGAACTTCTGCTGCGGCGCTGCGGCCTTCACCCACAGGTAGAACGCGCCATACAGACCGAGCGCGAGACCGGCGCCGATGACGTCGGCGCGCATGCAGCCGTTCGCCTCGCGGCGCACGAACCACGCCCACGGCAGCAAGAACGCCGCGAGCTCATGGGCAAGCAGGTTGGCGAGGAACAGGCTCCAGAACAGCGCGGGCCGACCGGCGGCCAGCCACGCCCAGAAGAACAGCAGGTAGCAGAGTGGATCGACGTATCCGACCCAATGCTGCTTGTAGATCTGGATCGGCGCCGTCACGGCCAACGCGAGCGTGACCAGCAGCGCGTCGACCGGCCTGGCGCCGCGACGGCGCGCGAAGAAGAACACGGTCGCGAGCAGCAGCACCGCGAGGCCGCGCACGAACGGCACCCAGCGGTCACCGCCGAAACCGAGGTAGTGCGCGAGCAGCGGCCCGAGGAAGCGGTGCGGGAACTGACCGCGCAGTTCGAACGGCGCCTCGGACATCGACTGCCACTGCGTGGCGAAGGTGGGGAGCGCGGGGTCGAGAGAGGCGGGAGCGACGATCACGCAGGAGAGGCCGTAGCACAGCCCGGCGGCGACCAGTGCCGCGCCGAGATCGCCGGCGATGCGTGCCGTAGCCGGACGATCGGGCGAGGGTGGGGCCTGGTTCATTCGCGAGCGGCTTGGCGCAGCCGCACGCTACGAACGCCTGCGGACACGGTCAAGACGACCTGAACACTCGCCCCAGCAGTGCGCTGGTCCGGCTGAGCAACTCGATCGAGCACTGGTTCAGGGGGCGGGTTGGAACGGTAGTTCCCCCTGCTCAGGCGGCGGGGCCTGCTGTGGCTGAAGCCTGCCGGCGCGCGAACCAGGCGCCGGCGAACCAGATCGCGGCGAGGATCGCGAGGATCGGGACGACCACCGGTGCGACCGCCGGCACCCACGCCGTCAACACGTCGGACAGCGCGCCGCCCATGGGCTCTTTGGTGGCCGGATTCTGCAGCCCGGCGCGGGTGGCCATGAGCAGGTTCCCGTCTGCGATCGCCGACGTCGGCCAGGCAGAGATGAACCATGGCGGAATCCAGACCATCAAGCCGACGCCGAGTCCGACGATCCCCGTGTAGACGAGCCGATGGCCGGCCGCGACGAAGTGCAGCGACGCGAGGACGAGCGGCAGCGCGATCAGGTTGGAGTGGCGCGACCAGTCCCAAGCGATGCAGAAGATCGCGATGATCCCGCCGCCGACGAGCCAGAGGTGCGCGCGTTCGCGGTCGCGACGCGTGTGCTGATGCCAGGCGAGCACCGCGAGGATCGGTCCGAACGCGACGACGAGATGCGTGATCGCGAGCGTGATGGTCACGACCGTGCCGCCCGGGAACATCGGGTTGTCGAAGAAGTAGCTGGCGGTGAACTTCTGCTGCGGTGCTGCGGCCTTCACCCACAGGTAGAACGCGCCATACAGACCGAGTGCGAGACCGGCGCCGATGACGTCGGCGCGCATGCAGCCGTTCGCCTCGCGGCGCACGAACCACGCCCACGGCAGCAAGAACGCCGCGAGCTCATGGGAAAGCAGGTTGGCGAGGAACAAGCCCCAGTACAGCACGGGCCGACCCGCGGCCATCCACGCCCAGAAGAACAGCAGGTAGCAGAGTGGATCGACGAAGCCGACCCAATGCTGCTTGTACATCTGGATCGGCGCCGTCACGGCCATCGCGAGCGTGACCAGCAGCGCGTCGACCGGCCTCGCGCCGCGACAGCGCGCGAAGAAGAACACTGTCGCGAGCAGCAGCACCGCGAGACCGCGCACGAACGGCACCCAGCAGGCGCCGCCGAGGCCGAGGCAGTGCGCGAGCAGCGGCCCGAGGATGCGGTGCGGGAACTGACCACGCAGTTCGAACGGCGCCTCGGACATCCACTCCCATTGCTTGCCGAATGTGATGGCCTCGGGGCTCGGAGCGACGATCAGGCAGGAGAGGCCGTAGCACAGCCCGGCGGCCACCAGTGCCGCGCCGAGTTCGCCGGCGAGGCGTGCGACAGGCGGACGATCGGGCGAGGGCGGGTCCTGGGTCATTTCGTGAGCAGCTTGGCGCGCAGTCAATCCGACCCGAACAGCGCTGTGCCGGGAAGCTCCCCCCAGCAGTAGGCTGGACCGGCCGCTGCGCCGGCGGCCCACCTCGGAGGCACCATGACCACCGACACCGTTCTCGTTCACTTGCAGCACCGCATCCATGTCCTCGAGCGCCGTGCGCGCACGACGCGCCGCGCCGCGCTCGTCGCGTTCATGGCACTCGCTGGCCTCGCCTGTCTGGAGGCGCCGCAGGGCGCCGAGATCGTCCGCGCACGGCGGCTCGAGATCGTCGACGACAAGGGCGTCGTCCGCGTCGTGATCGGGCAGGATCCGAAGGACACGCAGCGCCGCGCGCGCGCCTGCGGCCTGACGGTGCACGACACGACGGGCGCCGAACGCGGCGGCTTCTCGACCTTCGACGACATGTCGGTGGTTCTCGGTCTCGATGCGCCGACCGGCGTCGGCCACCCGATGCGCGACCGCATCGGTCTGCAGGTGGCGCCCGACGGCAGCGCCTCGGTCGGTCTGATCGACAACGAGACGCAGATCCCGGTGCGGCTGAAGAGCGACGCGGGCGGCGGCGGCGGACTCGAGTTCATCGGCTACGACGCCGAGCACAAGAAGGCGACGATCCGGCGGCTCGCGTTCGCGGGCGAGACCAAGCAGGACGTGCCGCTCGGCGACAAGAAGTAGCGGACTTCTGCGTCAGCGTCGCCGCACGGTGCGCGCGAGGCGTTCCTTGCCGCACATGCCTTCGCTGCGGAACGTCGCTTCGTCGCCCCGGATCTCGACCTCGATCGGCCCGCTGCCGAGCGGATCGGCGAGGTGCTCAAGTTCGAGGCCGTGCACGAATGCGACGGCGAGTCGCAGCAGGCGAAGGTGGGTCAGAACCGCACGCAGTTGGCTTTCGTGGACCTTCACCCAGTCGGGAACCCTGGTCGCCCACCCCTCCTCGATGTCTCCGAGAGCGCTGCCGAAGGTCGCGATCTGTCCCTGACGCCGCGTCCAGTCCGAGGCCGGCGGCGCGAGTTCCGGGAGCCCAGCGACGAGCCGATCGCACGCGACGAGCCCGCGCCAGTGCGAGTCGAAGCCCCAACGCCACGCGGACAATCCACTCTCGAACGACTGCTGCAGAGGCGTCCGGTCGGCGATCTCTCCTACGTACCACGCGATCCAGCCTGCCGGCGACATGAAGCAGCAATGCCGCACGTCGAGGCGGCCCAGGACGGCGCCGAACCAGCGTGCGCTGTCGGCATCGAGGGCGTGCAGCCAGTCGTCCTGGAATTCGGGGCGCGGGTGCCCAGGCGACCACACATGTCCGATGAAGACCCAACGGTCGACGAACAGTTCGACCAGCGTGCGCGTGTCGTGTGCTGCGAACGCCTGATCGAGCGCATCGTCGACAACCGCTTCGAGCCCGAAGCTGTCAAAGCTGCGACCCTTGGGCAACACGGTCGCGCAGCGGACGCCACGCCGGATCGACAGCAGCGCGTTCGCGAGCGTCGGCGCGATCTCTCGGCGGGCACCCTCGCCGAGTGGTTGTCCGCGCTGCGTGAGCTTCTTCCGCCAACTTTCCCTGAACGTATGGCACCACCCGAGCCGCAGCGGGGCCAGCAGCTGGCTCGCCGCGACGTAGTCGTCGATCGCATTCCCGTCGATCGTCTCGCCGTAGATCGCTTCGAACCGCGGCGGCACCTGATTCGCGTCGTGCTCCTCGACGAAGCGAGCGAGCCGTTCGCGGACGTCCTGCTGGTCGAGCGTGACGCATTCCATGCCAGCGAGCGCGAGCGCGCAGACGGTGCCCGCGACCGGGATCCAGATCGAACCGCGCCTCATGGGGGTTGCATCGGAACACACGGCGGCGCGACTGCACAGCACGCCCTCGGGAGCACTGCGAGAACTGCTTTCCACGGCGAGCACGCACCCACCGCGCGGACGAGTGATTCAGGCAGCGTCCCGGGCCAGGATGCGCAAATGCGCGAACCTCCAGCACGGTATGCCGGCGGTGGCGGCACGCGGGTTTGCCAAGATCAATGCCTGGGAGCGCAGAAAAGTCGGCTCCGCGATCCACTACTCGAGGGGCATCCGCTGGATGTCCAGTCAGACCAGCAGAAGTCACTTGGCTCGCCGGAAGAAACAAACGGTGGAGTTCGATCGGATCGGCTACTGGTCCGAGGTCAAGCTCGACATCATTCGCGAATACTGTCATGGCGAAGTCGTCGATCGAGTGGACTGAATCGACGTGGAACCCGGTGACGGGCTGCACGAAGATCAGCGCCGGTTGCAGGAACTGCTACGCCGAGCGCATGGCGAAGCGACTGCACGCGATGGGGCAACCGAACTACCGGAACGGTTTCCGACTCACGCTGCACGAGCACGCTGTTGAGCTGCCGCTGGGCTGGCGGAAGCCCCAGGTCGTGTTCGTCAACTCGATGAGCGATCTGTTCCATCGCGACGTGCCGCTCGCGTTTCTGATGCGCGTATTCGCTGTCATGGCGGAAGCCGCGCAGCATCGCTTCCAGGTGCTGACGAAACGGGCGGAGCGCTTGTCCGAGTTGGCGCCGAGATTGGCGTGGCCACCGAACGTGTGGATGGGGGTCAGTGTCGAGAATGGCGACCATCGCGATCGCATCGATCACCTTCGCGCAACCCCTGCTGCGGTGAAGTTCCTCTCGCTCGAGCCTCTACTTGGCCCACTGCCCAAGCTCGACCTGCGCGGCATCCACTGGGTCATCGTCGGTGGCGAATCAGGACCTCGGGCACGACCCATGGACCCTGCTTGGGCGCGGGATCTTCGCGATCAGTGCGTTGCGGCAGGCGTGGCGTTCTTCTTCAAGCAGTGGGGTGGCGTCTGGAAGAGTCGCACCGGACGCACACTCGACGGCCGCACGTGGGACGAAATGCCGGTGGGCGCGGGTTAGGAGTCAGCAGCAGTCCCGACACTGAAACGTCGCGAATCCTGGTGACGCGACGGCGCGCCCGCGACAAGGATGCCTGCATGGATCCGCTGGCCAACCTGTTCGAGCGCTACCGCCGCCACGGCGACCTGAAGGCGCTCGGCCAGGTGTTCGACGCGCTGGCGCCGCGGCTGTTGTCGGTCGCGTTGCACGTGTGTGGCAACGCGGCGGATGCCGAGGACGTGCTGCAGCAGACGTTCCTGCTCGCGATGGAGTCCGACGTCGCCTTCGATGGCAAGCGCCCGCTCGAACCGTATTTCGCCGGCGTGCTGATGAACGTTGCGCGCAACGCGCACCGCCATGCCGCGCGCCGCCGCGCCGAGCCGTTGCCCGATCTTCCGGACGGCGACGCCGGTCCGATCGCCGCGGCCGAACGCGCCGAGCTGCTCGGCCTGCTGCACGCGAACGTCGACGCGCTGCCGCAGGAGCAGCGTCAGGTGCTGAGGCTGCAACTGCAGCACGGGCTGTCGCCGGCCGAGATCGCGGCCGTGCTCGAGGTGCCGCCGGGCACCGTGCGCATGCGCATCCACCGCGGCATCGAGGCACTGCGCAAGCTGCTGCCGGCCGGGCTCGCGATCGGGGCCAGCGCCGGTTTCGCGGGACGCGGCCTCGCCGCGGTGAAGCAGGCAGTGCTGCAGGCCGGGCAGGCGAAGCTCGTGGCGGCGGGTGTCGCCGCGACGTCGGCGATCGGAGGTGTTCTGGCGATGAAGAAGCTCGCGGCGGTGGTCGTGGTAATGCTCGTGGTCGGCGCGTCGTGGTGGTGGTGGAACGACCTGCCTCCCTTCGACATACCTCGTGAGTCGTCGCCGGCGCCCGAAGTGGTGCACGCCGTTGCGGACGTTCCGGCCCCGCCGCCGGTTGCCGCGGTTCAGGCTCGCGAGCGCGTGATGCCAACCGAGCCGTCCGAGGCCGGAGCGCGCGCGCCGACGCCGACCGATCTGTGGGGTCGCGTGGTCGAGGTCGGCACGGACACGCCGATCGCTGGCGCCGCCGTCGAGCTGCTGCACTGCGATGCGGACGAGTTCTGGAACCTCGACCTCGTCTACGGCAAACGCATCGACACGATCGCGCGTGCGACCAGCGATGGCGACGGCCGGTTCCGCTTCCAGGTCGAACGCGCGCGGCAGCACCGCCTGCACGTGAACGCCGCGGGCTACGCGCCGGTGACCGTGACTGACCAGGTCGGTGGCACCGATGTCGTGATAACGTTGGCGCACGGGGCCAGCATGGACGGCGTCGTGCGCTGCGGGCAGGAGCTCGTGGCCGACGTCGACGTGCGCGTCGTCGTGCAAGGCAAGAGCATCGAGCTCGCGCGCGGCCGCACCGATGGTCGCGGCGTGTTCCGCTTCACGGGGCTGCCGCCAGCCCATGTGTACGTGCAGGTCGGCTCGGATCGGTTCGAGGAGAAGTGGCAAGACCTCGATCTCGTGGCCAGCACACATCACCGCGTCGAGATCGAGCTGGCCGCGGGCATGACGCTGCGCGGTCGCGTCGTCGACGCGGCGACCGGGACGCCCGTGTTCGACGCCGTGGTGTCCGACTCGTGGACGATGAAGCGCGTCGTGCGCACCGACGCGGAGGGGCGCTTCGCTCTGGCTGGCTTGCGCGACGAAGGCCACGTGATCTGCCACGTGCAAGCACGCGGCTATGCGTCGGCGAGGCTCAACGTCAGCGGCAAGCTGGGCGAGGACATCGAACTCCGGCTCGTGCGCGGCGGCGAGGTCGCCGGCCGAGTCGTCGACGGGAACGGCGCGCCGGTCGCGGCCGCGTACGCGGCAGTCGCGGCCAGTTTCATGGAGGCGCGGGGCTATCAAGGCAGCAGCTGGATTCCCGCTGCGGTCGGCGGCGATGGACGCTTCCAGGCGCTCGGGCTGCGACCGGACCAGCACTACTGGTTGTTCGTGCGCGCTGCGGGGTTCGGCACGCGCGTCTACGTGCTCGCGCGCCAGCTCGGCAGCGGCGAACGGCTCGACGTCGGCGACGTCGTCTTGCAACCAGCGGGTGGCATCGAGGGCCGCGTCGTCGACGACAAGGGAGCCGGTGTTGCAGGCCTCGAGGTCAATGTCACCGGCACGAACGCCGACAGCCTTGCGTGGCTCGGGACTGGCAAGGCACCGACGCACGTCACGCAGTTCGAGGGCCGCAGCGTCGTTTCGGATCCCAACGGCTGCTTCCGCATCACTGGGCTCGCCGGCGGGACGTTCGAGGTCAATGCCTACGCTCCGGGCCATAGGGATCCGGTGTCGACCAAGGTCGAAGTCCAGGACGGCAAGCGCGTCGAGAACGTGGAGCTGGTGCTGCCGCGCGGGTCCACGATCAGCGGCGTCGTCGAAGGTGGGGGCCCTGCACGGGCCGAGCCGCTGTTCCTCGAGGCGTCGAAGGACCAGGGCAACGACGACTACACGGTGATGGTCGGCGCCGATGGCGTTTTCCGCTTCGACGGTCTGCCCGAGGGATCGTACGTGCTGACGATGCGCGATCCGCCGAAGGGTTGGTCGATGGCCGCCTGCGTCGGTGTGCGTGCCGGCACGACCGGCTTGAAGTTGCTGCTCGAGCCTGCGGCGGTCATCACGGGACGCGTCGTCGACGAGGCCGGCAAGTCGGTCGAGGCGCGGGTCTGGGCGAGCGCCGACGGCGTCGAGGCTGGTTCGACGCTGCTGCCGACCGACGCCGAAGGACGGTTTTGCCTCGAAGTCCACCCCGCGTTTGCTGGCAAGGTGGGGGCGGCCATCGCGGGCCAGTGGAATCGGCGCGGGGAACTGCAGGGCGTCGTCGCGGGCCAGACCGACATCGTGATCTCGCTGCAAGCGCCAGGGCCATCGCGGCGGCGGTGACCTTCGCGTAGCGCGATGGCCTGACAGCACCAATCGCATCGAGAGTGCGGTTATGCTCGCGCCGTCGACGACACGGAGGCGCACTTGCTCGCACTGCTCGAAGGCTTGCTCCCGATGATCTGGATCGCGGCTGCGGTCGGCCTCGCGGTGATCGCAGGGCGCCTGCAGAGCAGGCTGCCCCTCGCGTTCGGGTTTGCCGCAGTGCCTCCGATCGGGTTCCTGTTCGCGCAGACGTTCTGTTGAGGCCACCCGCTGAGCGTGCTCGGTCCGAGCATGATCTTCCTCGGGACGCCGTTCGCCGCGGTCTACGGGGTGCAGTGCTGGCGCCGCGGCATGCGGTCGCCGTTGGCGGTCACCGCGCTCGTGATCGCGTTGGTCGAGGCACTCGCGTTCGCCTGGCTGATGGTTGTCTCCGCGATGCGATGACGCCGTGCCAACCGGGGGCGGCATGGAACTTACTCCGGCCCATGCCCCGCGCGGAAGAGCTATGATCCGGCGCATGAGAGCCCTCCTGCTGCTGTTCGTCGCCGGCACCGTGACTGCGCAGACCACGTGGATCGTCGGGGGGAGCGGTCCGACCGGGATGCCGAGCCTGTCCGCGGCCGTTGCGGCGGCCGTGGACGGCGACAAGATCGTTATCAGTCAGGCAATGGCAGGTGAGCCTGGCACAGTCGTGATCACGAAGTCGCTGCGCATCTTCGGCAATATCGCAGGGGGCGGTGCCCCGTTGCTCCTCTTCGGCAACGGCGGTCTCGACATCCAGATCGCGGCCGGCAAGGAACTCGTGTTCGCGAACTGCCGGTTGCTGCCGTTCGCGGGGCAATTTCCGGCTGCGGTGAACATCTCGAACTCGGCCGGCCGCGTGGTGCTGCAAGACCTCACCGGGTACTTCCGCCTGACGATCTCCCAGAGCCAACAGGTTCTATTGTCGCGCCTGGACATCGGGACGGATCCGGGGACCGCGATCACGGCCAGCGTCGTCGCGCTCGACCGGTGCACCTTGCACGGGCGCGACGGTCAACCGTCTTGGGGCCTTCAGTCGGCGCAGGCGATGCTGCTCGACTCCTCCACCGTGCACGGCATGAACACGACCCTCCGCGGCGGCGATCAGGGGATTGGCAAGACCGGTCCCGACCCCTCCTACCCCGGCTCGCGCGCACTCACGGCGGTCTCGAGCTCGCTCACGCTCAGCGGCGCCGGCTCGATTGTCTCGAGCGGGACAATGGCCGTGGGTCCGACGATCAGCTCCACGGGATCGACCTTCGTGTTCCATCCGGGACTCCAACCTACGATCGGCGGCACCTTCACCGTCACGACCAGGTTCCTGCCGACGGTCAGCTCCAACGGCTTCGTGTCCGGCGGCAACGCGAACCTCATCGTGACTTCGCCACCGGGCGCCCCGACGGCGCTCTTGTTCGGTGCGCCTGGAGACCGGCTCGCGATCCCGGGCGTGTCCGGCGACCTCTGGATCGATCCGCAGGCATACTGCATCCCGGCGGTTGGCGTCGGCGGCGCTTCCTGGGCGGTGACGGTTCCGCCTTCCCCGGTGTTGTTCGGCCAGGCCTACCGCTGGCAGGGCCTCGTGCTCTCGCAGGGGCTCGAGCTCGGTGGGCCCGGATCGGCGCTGCTGCGCTAGGCCGTCGCCGACCTGCCTCGCCCATCTTGGATCCGAAATCCGCACGACAGTTGCCGATTATGTTAGTGCGCACTACCATAATGATGAGATCAGAACCCAAGATGAACACGAACTCCGGCCGACTCCCGATCTTCCTTCTCGCCGCCGTTGCCGGCCTCGCTGCCGTGCCGTCGCTCGCGCAGCAGCCCGCGCCCAATGGCAGCGCCGAGCGCCGCGCGCAGCTGCAGCAGGCCGGCGTCGGCGCCACCCTCACCCTCTGGCCGGTGCGCCTGCTCGGCCGCACCAACGACAACGTCGCCGACGCGCTCGGCCTCGTGCTTGAGAAACAGGGCATGGCTTCGCTCGCAACGGCTGGTTCCGCCTTCGACGCCAAGGAACTGGCGTGGGACGCGATCCCGGCCGCGTTCGGCGCGCACCTGAAAGCGAATGCCGCCAAGGCCGGCGTGCCGGCCGGCAGCTACTCGCTCTACGCCGAGTTCCTCGGCGACCCCGAGCACGGACCGAGCGAGGTGCGGTTCGTCGTCGTCGACGCCGCGGGCGAGACCGTGCTCGTCGATCGTCAGACGAAGTCCGACGCGACGTTCCGCCGCACCGCCGGCTCGGATCCCGATCCGCTCGGTTGTGCCGCGTGCGTCGGCGAACGCCTGTTCGAGCTCGCCGGCTGGCAGAAGGTCGCGGGCGGCGTGCGCGACGGCCGGTTCGCGGCGATTTGGGAGAAGAAGTCCGGGGCTCCCGACCGCAAGGAACGCGCGGCGATGCAACAGCGGGCCACCGCGTTGCGCGAAGCGCTCGCCAGCACCGACGTCGCGGTGTTCGCGCCGGTGTGGATGAAGGCCGACGAGCTCGACGCCGCGCGCTTCGCGGCGGCCGTGAAGCAGGGGCTTTCGTGCAAGGAGGCGACGGCAGCCAGCGGCAGCCTCGCGGTCGCGCCGTCGGCGAATCAGCAGAAGCGGCTCTACGATCTCGCGGCGGCCGTGAAGACGCAGCTGCAGAAGCAGCCGATCGCCGCCGACTACGCGGTCGCGGTCGAGCTCGGCTTCGACGCGGCGGGCAAGTCCGGCTTCGCGAACGTCGTCGTGTTGACGAAGACCGGGGACCTCGTGCTCGCCGATTTCCAGAACGACCAGCACGCACTGTGGAAGCAGCACGCGCCGAAGACGCCGGCCGACGGCGAGAAGCTCGCGGTCGCGATGCTGGCCCGCGCGCTGCGCTGAGGCGCGGCGTTCAGCCGAGCAGGTGCGCGCCGATCGTCGCGAACAGATGGTTGCGCGCGCGGTCGCCGAGCATGCCGAGCTCGCGGCCGAGGTTCGTCGCGGTGCCGAGACCGACCAGCGCCCAAGCCGTGAGTGCTTTGGCCGGCAGTTTGCTCGTCGAGCCGCCGCGGCGGTGAGCGCCGACGAACGCGGCGATGCGGTCGAGCAGCCGTTCGTAGACGTCGCGCAGCGCCTTGCGGATCGCAGGATCGTCGGTCTCCGAGAAGCCGGCGAACAGGATGCGATGGAAGCCGAACTCGCCGAGGTGCTTGCTCTCGTGCTGCAGCACGCGTTCGGCCGCGCTGTCGGTGCCGGCCGTGCGCGCGAGCTCGTTCCAGATGCGCTCGGTGTTGTCGCCGACGAAGCCGATCGCGGCGACGAACATCGCCTGCTTGTCGGGCCACAGCCGGTAGAGCGCGACTTCGGTCAGGCCGCAGCGCTCGGCCAGGATGGCGGTCGTCGTGCGGCGGTAACCGAGCTCCGCGAACGCGGCGGCGATGGTGTGCAGCGCGTCCTGACGCCGTTCGGCACTGCGGTTGGGCCTAGCCATGCCGCCATGCTGGCGACCGGGGGCAGCCGCGGCAACGGCGCGCTGCTCTCCGTGCTCAGCGGCCCATCCAGGAGCCGGCGTCGTTCATGCCTTCGCAGACCGAGCAACCCTTTGCGTTGGCCAGCGCGCCGGCCTTGCCCTGCTCCTTGGCCTCCTTGAGCATGAAGCTGCCCTTGTCGCGCATCTCCTTGAGCACGAGCTGCCACTGTTCGCTCTCGGCCTTGTTGAGCCGCAGCGATGCGAGCTTCCGCTTCATACAGCGCTCGATGAAGTCGTGCAGCACGCGCAGCCGGGCGGACACGTCGTCGCCGCGCAGCGCTTCGCGTTCTTTCGCGGGCAGCCCGGTGCCGAACGTGTCGGGCTCGCCCTTCTGCGAGTAGAACTTCGGCCGGCCGCGGTAGAGCTGCAGCGCGTCGATCGCCGGCATGCACAACGGGCAGCCGTAGACGAAGTAGCTGAACTGTTTGGTCACCGGGTCCTGGTGCAGCAGGATCTCGACGTCTTCGGTCGCGACACCCTCGTCGTAGAGCCCTTCGAGCACCGCGTAGAAGATCGTCTCGGGTCCGCCGGGCCGGCCGGGGACGGCGTCCTGGGGGTGCCGAACGGGCAGGAAGGCGGCGAACAGCGCAGTGACAGCGATCGTCAGGATTCTCATGACTTCAATGGATTGGGCATCGGCAGATCTTCGAGTGCGGCACAGGACGCCTGTCCGTCGCCGAAGTTAGCGAGGAGCACGTGATTCGAGCAGCGCGCGGCGGCTGGCAAACGTTCCGTGGCTGCCGCCGGGCCGTCTCACTTCGCGCCACCGGTATCTTCGGTCGCATGGAGTCCCACGTCATCACTGCGCTGGCCGTGACGTTGCTTTCGCTGTCCGCGTGCCACGAGCCCTCGGCAAGCGGGCCAGCACCGATGCTGCGCGAGCGACTGGCGGGCGCCTGGCAGCGCGTCGACGGGCCGCCGGTGCTGCATTTCGACGGGGATCGCTGTGTGTTCGCAGACGACGGCCGTCAGGTCCTGTTCGCGGTCACCTATGGCGACGGCGGAATCCGCCGCCGGCCGCTCGCCGACGAGATCGAGCTCGAGGAGCGCGTCGGATTCTCGGAGGCGGGCATGACGCTTACCTACCCGGGTGGCCGTGTCGTCGCGTATCGACGTCTTGCAGCGGTGCCCGACGATGCGCGCGCGGACCCGCTCGAGCTCGGCACGAGGAAGCCGGCGCAGACCGAGATCGAGCCGCTCTGCGCCGAGCTGCGCGAACGCACCGAGCGCGACCAGCAGATCCGCAACGAGCTCGCCGCGGTCATGCGTTCGCCGCAGGGACGCGATCCGCAGTCCACGGCGACGCAGGACGTGATGCAGCGCATGCGCAAGATCGATGTCCCCAACACGCAGTGGCTCGTCGGCATCGTGCGCGACGTCGGTTGGATCGACCGCGAACGCTTCCCCGATCGCGCGTGCTCCGATGCGTTCCTGCTCGTGCAGCACAGCGGCAACCTGCGGTTGATGCAGGCGGTCCTGCCGTTGATCGAAGGCGAGGCGCGAACACGCGCCGAAGTCGGTCAGGAGTTTGCCTTGCTCTACGATCGCACGCAGCTCGAGCTCGGCAACCCGCAGCGCTACGGCACGCAGCTGCGCGGCGACAGCGCTGGCGTCATGCACGTCCGGCGTCTCGAGGATCCCGACCGCGTCGACGAACGGCGCCGATCGGTCGGCCTCGGACCACACGCCGACTACCTCGAGCACTTTCGCAAGGACGGGGCGCAGGTCGTCGTCGACCGATAGCGCGCGAAGGGCATGCGCGGGCCGTCGGTGCGCCGAGAACCAGACAGTGCATCGTGGCGCGCGCGCGGCCGAACGCCGATGCTGCGCGCATGGTGAAGATCGGCATCTACTACGCGACGAATCGCGCGCACGAGGGCACGGACCGGTGGTTCCCGAAGCGCTACGGCAAGACCTTCTCGGCAGACGGGATGGAGAACCTGCGCTTCGGCTGGGTCGAGGTCGACGCCGACGACGGCGTGATCGCGAAGTGCCTGGCCAAGGACTCCGGCTTCGGCGCCGGCAGCGGTGGCGACCTCGCCAAGCACCTGACCCAGCTCGCGGCCAACGCGAGCATCGAGGCGTATCCCGAGAAGATCGACCGCGACAAGTCGGACGCGCGGCAGCCAGCCGCCCGGTTCGGCAGCAAGGCGATGTTCTCCGACGTGCAGAAGGAGATGCAGAAGCGCAGCGACGTGTTGGTCTTCGTGCACGGCTTCAACGTGTCGTGGGAGGAGGCGGTCGGTTCGGCGATGGCGCTGCACGTGATGCAGAACCGCGACGGCGTCGGCGACGACGCGCAGAAGACCGCTGTGGTGTTGTTCAGCTGGCCGTCCGACGGTTCGGCGATGCCGTTCGTCGCCTACAAGAGCGACCGCAGCGAGGCGAAGGGTTCGGGCGGTGCGTTCGCGCGCGGTCTGCTGAAGCTGCGTGACCACCTCGCGCAGCTCGGCGGCCTCCAGTGTGGTCAGGACCTTCACCTGCTCTGCCACTCGATGGGCAACTACGTGCTGCAGAACACGCTCGAACGGCTGCGCGAGTTCACGCCGGGCACGGCGCTGCCGCGGTTGTTCGAGCAGATATTCATGTGCGCCGCCGACGTCGACGGCTCGGTGCTCGAGCCGGGCCACCCGATGGGCGATCTGCACGAGCTGGCGCGCGTCGTCAGCGTCTACCACAACACGGGCGACGCCGCGCTGCGCATCTCCGACTACACGAAGGGCAACCCGGAGCGCCTCGGCAGCTACGGTGCGTCGCGCTCGGCGCTGCTGCCCGACAAGATCGAGCAGATCGACTGCAGTGCCATCGTCGGCGGCCTCGTGGAACACAGCTACTACCTCGACGGCCGCGTCGCTGCCGACATCCTGCTCAGCATCGATGGCGTGCCGGTCGAGGACGAGCGCAGGTCGCGCGTACCGAAACCCGGCGCGGGAGTGCGCTGGGAGCTGCGCTAGTCCTGGCGCCGGCGGCGACGCGCGGAACGAAGTCAGGAGATGTCTTGCCCGAAGCAGAGCCGGTGACCGTCGGGGTCGACGACCTCGATCTCGCGCATCTGGTAGAACATGTCGGTCGGCCCCTTGTCGATCGCGACGCCGGCCGAGGCCAGCGCGCGCTGCTCGCTCGCGACGTCGTCGACGCGCAGATACATGTCCCACACGCCGCTCGCGCCGTTCGGCCGCGGCGTCTGGCCCTCGCCGGTGCTCAACATCAACTCGAAGCCGTCGCGGAACAGCATCGCGAAGCACGGCGGTTCGCCGTGCACGCTCGGTTTGCCGAACCCGAGACGGGCGTAGAAGGCGAGGGAGCGGGGAAGATCGGCGACGATCAACAGCGTCGTCGTCGACAGCACGCGGGCGGGGGTCGGCATCGTCGGGTCGGTAAAGGGGTTCGCGGCAGAGTCGCCGACAGCCAGGAACGGCGCCAGGGGTTCCGTGCGGCCGGCGCGTCGAAAGCGCGTTCGGCCGCGATCGGCACCTGCCGGCAAGAGGGCTGCGTGCAGGCGGGGCTTTCCGAATCCGCGCACGTCCGTATTGTTCGCGCCGTGCGCATCGCTGACCTGCCGTGGTACGACCTGCCCGAACTCGTCGACGCCACGGATTCGTGGTGGTGCGGCATTGCGGGCCACCTGCGGCGACTCGGCGTCGAGGCTGTGCCCGACGCGTTGCTGCGCGAAGGTTCGCACGTCGACCGCTGGCGGCACCCCGAGCTGCTCTTGTCGCAGGCGTGCGGCTACGACGTGCTCTACGACGCCGCCGACGACATCGTGCCGATCGCGACGCCGTGCTACACGGCGGAGGGCTGCGAGGGGCCGCGCTACCGCAGCATCGTCGTCGTGCGCAGCGACCATCGGGCGCAGACGCTCGCCGACCTGCGTGGCGCGCGGGCCGCGATCAACGAGGCCTCGTCGCACTCGGGCACCAACGCGCTGCGCGCGGTGGTGGCGCCGCTGAGCCGCGATGGCGTGTTCTTCGGCGAAGTGCTCGTGACCGGTGCGCACTGCGACAGCCTCGCCGCCGTGCACGCCGGCGCAGTCGACGTCGCCTGCATCGACGCGGTCGTGCTCGCGCTGCTGCGTCGAGCACGGCCCGCGGCCGTGCGAGGCTTGCGGCCCGTGTTGTGCACTGCGACCGCGTTGGCGCCGCCCTACGTGGTCTCGGCGCGTGCCCCCGCGGCGCTGCGCCAGGTGGTACAGCAGGCGTTGCACGACGCGGCGCGTGATCCGAGGCTCGGCACGGTGCGGCGCGCGCTTCTGCTCGACGCGTTCGCGTTCTTGCCGCCGGCGTCGTACGCGGAGCTCGAGGCGTTCGAGGAGGAAGCACTCGAGGTCGGCTACTTCGAGCTTCCCGCGCCCGCGCGGTCGCCGCTGTCCCGGCTGCGCTGGCCGGGCCGGGAACGGCGCGCGTGCAGCGGCTAGCCATGCGCCGCGACCTCGGGCTCCGCTCGGTTGCGTTCACCGCGTGTCTCGTTGCGGTCGGCGTGTGCTGGGCGGCTTGCTGGGCGCTTCTCGCGCTCGGCTTCGCGACGTTGCAGGCGCCGGTCGCGGTCTGCGCGGCCCTGGCAGTCTCGATCTTCGGGACTGTGCTCGCGTGCCGACTGGGCGCTCGTGTGCTGGCGCGACTGTCCATGCCCTGGTGGCCGCTGGTGACTGCTGCGCTCGGCGCTTCGTCGATCGCCATCGCGTACTGCCTGCTGTGGAGCCTCGGACTCGTGAACCACCGCCTCAGCGGGCCAACGTCGCCTTCTGGTCTGGCTACGACCATCGTGGTGCGAGACGCCTACCCCAGCTTGAGCGCGGACTTCTACACCGACGTGCGCGTTGTCGACACGCGCGGCAACATCGTCGCGGAATGGAAGGACCCATGGGGATGGGGCTCGATGAACGGGCCGCGGTTGCTGCGCGACTCGATGCGCTGGACCTCTCCGAACACGCTCGCGTTCCGGACCGGCTATGGCCAGTTCGAGCAGCTCACGGTGCGCTGACCCCGGGGGCGCGATTGCGCGCGAACGTCACCGCGCCGGCACGCGCACACGCGTCGGGTCACGCAGGCAAAACCCCGCGTTGCCACGCGGGCCGGGTTGCCTAGGCTTCCTGCGAGTATGCACCGGCTGCCATACGCATGCGCGCTGTTCGCCGCGATCGCCATGATGCCGGCGCAGGATCCGACGGCCGCGTGGTTCGCGAAGGGCCCGATCCCGGAGCTTCAGCTCGTGCTGACCGACGACGCGATCGCGAGCCTGCGCCAGGAACCGCGCAAATACGTGCGCGCCGAGCTGCGCGAGACCGGTGGCTCGGAGCTGCGCGTCAGCGTCAAGCTCAAGGGCTCCGCGGGCAGCTTCCGCGACGTCGACGACCGTCCCGGCTTCACGGTCGAAGTGCGCGGCCCTGGTGAGAGCGACTTCCACGGACTCGTCAAGTTCCACCTGAACAACGGCGTGCAGGACGAGACGCTGCTGCAGGAGGGTCTTGCCTACGAAGTGTTCCGCCGCGCCGGGCTCCCAGCACCGCTGGTCACTCACGCGCGTGTCTTCCTCGGCGAACGCGACCTCGGGCTCTACGTGCTCAAGGAGGGCTACGACGAACGCTTTGCGGCGCGCCACCTCGGCGGCGTGGACGGCAACCTCTACGACGGCGGCACGAACGGCGAGGTGTACGACGACCTCGAGCGCGACGCGGGCAAGGGGCCGCTCGACCGCGCCGACCTGAAGGCGCTCGCCGCGGCCTGCGGCGAGGGCGACGCGGCAGCGCGCAAGCGCGCAGTCGCGGCGTGCCTCGACGTCGACCGGTTCCTCTCGTTCATGGCCGTCGAGGTCATGATCTGTCACTGGGACGGCTACACGCAGAACCCGAACAACTACCGCATCTGGTTCGACCGCGAACACCGCGCGACGTTCGTGCCGCACGGCGCCGACCAGGTGTTCGTCGATCCGCAGGCGGCGCTGTTCGACAAGTTTGCGGGCCGCGTCGCGCAGGTCGTGTGGAGCGACGCCGAATGGCGCGCAGCGTTGCGGAAGCGCGTCAAGACGCTGCTGCCGCTGTTCGATCCACCCGACGTGCTGATCAACTGGGTGCGCGAACGCGCTGCGCGGCTGCGGCCGCACGCGCCGGAGCTCGAAAGGAGCTGGCGCGATCTCGAACAGCGCATCACCGAGCGCGCGCGCTACCTCGCCGATGCGGTCGAACGACCGGAGCCGAAGCCGTTCGTTGTCGGCCCCGGCGGCGCAGCGCTCGGTGATCTGTCCTGGCGCGTCGAGACGCAGTGCGACGATGTCGTGCTCGAGCGTCTCGGCGAGCCCGAGCCGCGGCTCCGCATCGCCGCGGGTGGCTGCGGGGAGTGTGTCGGTTCGTTCCGCACCAAGGTGCTGCTGCCTGCGGGCCGCTACGAGCTGCGCGCGGACATGACGATGACCGGCGTGGTCGCGTTCGGCGACGAGGGCAGGCGCGGGGCTGGCGTGCGCATCTCGGGCGGGGAGCGCAAGGAGGTCTACGAGGGCACCGGCGAGCGCGCGGTCGTGTTCGCGTTCGAAGTCGACGAGCCGCTGCGCCAGGTCGTGCTGGTCGTCGAGTTGCGCGCGACGAAGGGCGAGGTCGTGTTCCCGCTGTCGTCGCTGCGGCTCGTGCCGGCGAAGTGACGCCGGGCCCGCAGCAGCAAGCTCGACGAACGAGCGGTACGCGACCTGCTCGGCGACCACGTCGCGGTCGAGATGATCACCACGCGGTGAGACCGGCGACAATGAAAGAGGCCGTCACTCGGGCGAGTGGCGGCCTCCGCTGGTTCGCGACCGCAGATCTCAGTTGCCGATGTGGAATCCCTCGACCTCCGAGGTGCAGAACGTCAGCGTGACGGTTGCCGGTCCGTGGTGGCCGTGCGTGACGTTCACCGACCACGAGAAGGCCTGCGCGAACAGATCCAGGGAGAACGGCAGGCCCGGCGGAACGAATAATGTGTCGGTGGCATCGCCGTTGGCGTCGGTCTGGCCCATCGGCTTCGGAACGAACGGCTCCACCAATCCGAGTGTGAGCGTGCCGAGTGGACCGATGTTGATCGTCGTTGTGCCCTGGGCGAAGCCGATCATGGCCCACGCGTGCGCGTGGGGCTCGGCGCCGGTCAGCGCGAACGTCAGGTCGGTGCCCGGCGCGCCGGTGCCGGTGATCGCGAGGTCGGCACAGCTCGTGCTGATGTTCGGGAACGAGGCGCCGGTCAGGAAGATCGAGTAGCTGCCCGTGACGCTGGTGCTACCGATGCCATTCCAACCATCGATCGCGTTGGCGGCGCCGGGGCCGTCCGGCGCACGTTCGGTGGTGAACGGCGTATCGGCCCAGATCTCGGCGCCGAGCCCGGTGGCGTCGCGGTCGAAGCGCGAGATCGCGATGAGGTAGAGGCCCGGTGCGGGCACGAACGTGCCGCTGAGAGCCGACTGCGTGGTGACACCCGAGTCGTCGTTGAAGCTCAGGCCGAGCCCGCTCTGCCGGAACAGGAACAGCTGCGTGTCGAGCGTGGTGCCGCCGACGGTCGTCGCTCCGAAGGCCGCCGGGTTGGTGATCTGGATCAGGTACATGTCGCGGTCGTTGCCGGCGCCCAGGGGTTCTCCCGGATTGTTGATGTTGCCGTCGATCTGCGTGAGCGGACCGACGCCGGCCGGGACCTGCGCGGTCGCCGGCAGATCGCCGGCATCACCGGTCTCGACCCAGGTCTGGGCGTTGATGGACAATGCGGTGCCGAGGGCAATGCACGGCGCGAGAAGATAGGTGCGGATCATGATGTGGCTCCAACTGAGGGGCGGGCTCTTTTCCTTCTGTCCCGGGACGCCGGGCACAGCCGAGCACACCATACCGATCTCATTGGCCAAGTGCTTCATCCGCCTGCCGGTCCCGCGCTTCCTTCATTTCTGCAGAATGGGTTTCTCTTTCTGCAGACCCGCGCTCGCCACCGACCGCTCGGGGAGCAGTGCATCGTGGGCATTGCCCCGAGGAGCCAGGCGCATTGCGCGCATTGTGTCGTTCGCCGCCGGCACGCGCGACCCGTCATCAGTCGCCAGAGCCCCCATGCCATCGGACGCTCCGGTCGCGCATCGCGGAGCCACGGTTTTGTTCGCCGCTTGCAACCGCTACCGTCGGCAGTCGCCCAGCCCCAATCACTCGTGACCCAACGCCGCGACAAGACTCTCTTCACGCCAGGCCCCCTGACCACGAGCGCGACCGTCAAGGCCGCGATGCAGCGAGACCTCGGTTCGCGCGACAGCGAGTTCATCGGCATCGTCAAGGACATCCGGACGCGACTGCTCGCCTGCGCCGGCGTGCACAAGGATGCGGGCTACGAGGCCGTGCTGCTGCAAGGCAGCGGCACCTACGGCATCGAGGCAGTGATCACGACCGCGGTGCCGCGCGATGGCAAGCTGCTCGTGATGGTGAACGGCGCCTACGGCGCGCGCATCGTCAAGATGGCGCAGGTCCACGGCATCAACCACCGCGCCGATACGCTGGCCGAGGACCGCGCGTTCTCGGCCAACGACGTCGTGCGATGGCTGGCGACGGACAAGGCGATCACGCACGTCGCGGTCGTGCACAGCGAGACCACGACGGGCTTGATGAATCCGATCGAGGAGATCGGCGCCGCGGTCGCGCAGCAGGGCCGCGGCCTCATCGTCGACGCGATGAGCTCGTTCGGCGGCGTGGAGATGGATCTCGAGGCGGTGGACGCCGACTGGCTGGTCTCTTCGTCGAACAAGTGCATCGAAGGTGTGCCGGGGTTCGCGTTCGTGATCGCGAAGAACAGCGCCCTCGTCGCGGCAGAAGGGCAGGCGCGCACGCTTTCGCTCGACGTGGTCGCGCAGTGGCGCGGGCTCGAGCAGTCGGGGCAGTTCCGCTTCACGCCACCGACGCATGCGATCCTCGCGTTCCATCAGGCGCTGCTCGAGCTCGAGCAGGAAGGCGGCGTGAAGGGCCGCGCCGCGCGTTACATCGACAACAACCGCATGCTGCGCGAGGGCATGCAGCGGCTCGGGTTCCGCCCGTATCTGGCCGAGAGCGTGCAGGGACACATCATCACTTCGTTCCACTACCCGCACGACCGCGCGTTCCGCTTCGACGACTTCTACGCCCGGCTGTCGCAGCGCGGGCACGTCATCTACCCCGGCAAGTTGACCCAGGCCGCGTGCTTCCGCGTCGGCAACATCGGCCGCATCGGCCGGCCCGAGATCGAAGCGCTGCTCGCGGCGGCAAAGGACGTGCTCGCCGACATGGGCGTGAAGCTCGCGCCAGTCGGGGCCGATCGCTAGCCGTGCGCAGCCACCACTCGGCAACGTCGCCGTCGTGAAGCCTCCGCCCGCTGCCACGGCGCTGGTCATCGACGCGTCGGAGTGGTTCCACGACGCGGCGCTGCGGCGATACCTGTCGCGGCGGCACTGGCGTCGACTCGAGGCGCGCGCGCTGATCGCGATGCGCGAGGCTGCTTCGCGCTGCGCGCAACGCGGTGCGACGGCGACCTTCTGCGTGCTCGGTACCACGGCGCAGCGTTGGCCCGAACTGCTGCGCGAACTCGCGCTCGCGGGCCACGAGGTGGCGCTCGCGGGCCACGAACCGCAGGACCTCGGGCTCGCGGCGGACCGGCCTCTCGTGCTCGATGCGCTGCTTTCCGCGAGGGAGACGATCGAAGCAGCGACGGGACAGCGGGTGTGCGGCTTCCGGGCCGCGTGGCCGCAGCCGGGCGCGAACGCGTGGTGGCGCGAGCCGCTCGCAGCTGCGGGCTTCGCCTATGACGCGACCGAGCTCTTGGACGGTGCCGTGCCGGGGCAGCGCGCGTCCGTGGTCTGCTTCGCGGTCGGCACGGCCACTGCGATCTCGTTTGCCGCCTGGGAGCTCGACCGCGAACAGCCGCGCCTCACGGGCTTGCCGCGGCCTGTCTTCCGCGCGCACTACGACCGCCTCGATCACGCCTCGGCCAGGATGGGCGCGCTGCCCGCAGGCATGGTGTCGATCCGCAGTCTGCTCGGCCTGCCCGTGCAGGCGGCCGCCGCCGCTGCTGCGCGCGCTGCCGCGCCCGCGCCGAGCCCGCGGCCCGATGCGCCTCGTCTCGCGATCGTCGTGCCGCTCAAGGACGAAGAAGCGGGTCTGCGATCGCTCGTGGCCGAGCTGCAGACAGCCGCGTTGCAGCTGCGCGAGTGTGCTTCGTGCGAGCTCGTGTTCGTCGACGACGGCAGCGAGGATCGCACCTGGCCGCTGCTGCAGGAACTGCTCGCGGGCAGGCCCGACGTGCGTCTCGTGCAGCACGCGCGCAATGCCGGCGTCGCCGCGGCGATCCGAACCGGTATCCAGGCCACGGATGCGCCGTTCGTCGCGTCGATCGACGGCGATCTCTCCTACGACCCGATGGAGTTGCGACACATGCTGCCGCTGCTCGCGAACGCCGACGTCGTGACGGCCTCGCCCTACCACAAGAACGGCGGCGTGCAGAACGTGCCGGGCTGGCGCCTGCTGCTGTCGCGCACGCTGTCGGGCTGTTACCGGTTCCTGCTGCGCAGTCCGATCCGCACCTGGACGAGCTGCTTCCGGCTCTACCGGCGCAGCGCGGTCGCCGACCTGCCGCTCGCGAACCCGGGTTTCCTCGGCACTGCCGAGCTGCTGGTCCGGGTGCTGCGCCGCGGCGGCCGCGTCGTCGAGCATCCGTGCGTGCTCGAGGCGCGCCTGTTCGGCGTGTCGAAGATGCGCGTGCTGCGCACGATGGGCGGCCACGTGGGCCTGTTGTGGCGGGTGTTGTGGAGGCAGATCGCGTAACCCGGCGTGGGAGCCGCGCCGCCGCCTGGCTATGGTGCGTGCCTGGAAAGCGCCCGATGACCGACGTCCTGCACAGCCACCTCGAGACGAGCTCGCCCGACTACCAGAAGAACCGCGAACACCACCTGCGCACGATCGGCGAGATCAGCGCGTTCGTCGCCGAGGCGCGCCGCGGCGGTGGCCCTGAAGCGACCGCGCGCCACCACAAGCGCGGCAAGCTGCTGCCGCGCGAACGCATCGCGGCGATCCTCGATCCGGGTGCGCCGTTCCTCGAGTTGTCGCCGCTCGCGGCGCACGGGCTCTACGACGGCGACGCGCCGAGTGCGGGCATCGTCACGGGGATCGGCCTCGTGCAAGGACGGGAAGTCATGGTCGTCGCGAACGACGCGACCGTGAAGGGCGGGACCTACTTCCCGATGACGGTCAAGAAGCACGTGCGCGCGCAGGAGATCGCGCTCGAGAACCGGCTGCCCTGCGTCTACCTCGTCGACTCGGGTGGTGCGTTCCTGCCGCTGCAGGCGGACGTGTTCCCGGACCGCGACCACTTCGGCCGCATCTTCTACAACCAGGCGCGCATGTCTGCTCTGCGTGTGCCGCAGGTTGCGGTCGTGCTCGGTTCGTGCACGGCAGGCGGCGCCTACGTGCCGGCGATGAGCGACGAGAGCATCATCGTGAAGGGCAACGGCACGATCTTCCTCGGCGGCCCGCCGCTCGTGAAGGCGGCGACCGGCGAGGTCGTGTCGGCCGAGGATCTCGGCGGCGCCGACGTGCACACGCGGCTGTCGGGCGTCGCCGACCACTTCGCCGAGGACGAACCACACGCGCTGCAGCTGTGCCGTTCGATCGTGTCGCACCTGAATGCGAGAAAGCTCGACCAGGTCGCCGTGCTGGCGTCCGAGGACCCGCTCTACGACGCCGAGGAGATCCTCGGCGTGCTGCCGCGCGACACGCGCACGCCCTACGACGTGCGCGAGGTGATCGCGCGTCTCGTCGACGGCAGCCGGCTGCACGAGTTCAAGACGCGCTACGGCACGACGCTGGTCACGGGTTTCGCGCACCTGCACGGCATTCCGATCGGCATCGTCGCGAACAACGGCATCCTGTTCTCCGAGAGTGCGCTGAAGGCCGCGCACTTCATCGAGCTCTGCTGTCAGCGCCGTGTGCCGCTGCTGTTCCTGCAGAACATCACGGGCTTCATGGTGGGCCGCAAATACGAGACGGGCGGCATCGCGAAGGACGGCGCGAAGATGGTGCAGGCCGTCGCGACGGCCCAGGTGCCCAGGCTCACGGTCCTGATCGGTGGCTCGTTCGGCGCGGGCAACTACGGCATGTGCGGCCGCGCCTACCAGCCGAGGTTCCTGTTCACGTGGCCGAACTCGCGCATCTCCGTGATGGGCGGCGAACAGGCCGCGGGCGTGCTCGTGCAGGTGAAGCGGGACCAGCTCGAGGAGAAGGGACAAAAGCTGTCCGCCGAGGAAGAGCAGAGGATGAGGGCGCCGATCCTCGACAAGTACGAGACCGAGGGGCACCCGCTGTTTGCTTCGGCGCGGCTCTGGGACGACGGCGTCATCGATCCGCGGCAGACGCGCAGCGCGCTGGCGCTCGCGCTCTCGGCGACTCTGAACGCGCCGATCCCCGATTGGCACGCGCCCGTGTTCCGCATGTGAGCTCTGATTCGGCAGATGTTGGCCTTCCTCGGTGGATCGCAGCAGGCGCCCCGACCCACACAGACGATCCATCCCGACCGCGTGTGCTCGGTGGCCCGATTGCCATCCTGTTCGCGAGGCGGCACGATGCGTTCCATGCGCGAAGTCACGGCGGATCTCTCGCCAGCCGAACGAAAAACCCTCGATGACGTCGAGGAGCACGGTGTGCACATCGTCAGCGTGCCCGAGCACGACGAGCAGTGCGCGTTCTCGGCGACCGTGGGGCTCTGGCACAGCTTCGAGCAGCCCGAGGTCATCGTGTTCGGCATGCCGCCCGAGGTCGCCCGCGAGCTGCTCGATCTGATTGCCGACGAGGTCAGCGAGGGGGAGACTTTCCTGGCCGGCAGCCAGCACAAGGGACTGCTGCAGCATTACCCGGTGCGGTTTCTCGCGGTTCCGCCGGCGCTGCACGCCAAGTACTTCGGTGCGGCGACGTGGGCCTACGAAGGTGCTCCGTTCACCGCGGTCCAGCTCGTGTGGCCCGACAAGCAGGGCCGCTGGCCGTGGGACGACGGCGTGCGCGAGGTGTTCCGCGAGTGCCAGCCGCTGCTGGAGCGGGAACCGGCCGCGTGACCGAGACACCGAAGACTCCCCCGCAGCGTTTGGCCGCCGGGTACTTCCTCGGTTTCGGCGCAGTCGTGCTCGCGATCCTCTTGTGGCTGCGAGGTGCCGGCAGACTCGTGTTGCCGCTGCTGGCGGCGGGACTGATCGCGGTGCTCGTGGCGAGGATCGTGCGCGCGCTGCGGGCGCCGCTGCCGTGAGCAACCAGCACGAACGGCGGCAACAGGTCCTCGCGGAACTGGCGCGCACGCCGTTCCGACCGGCCTGGTGGGCGCGACCGGCTTTCTTGCAGACCGCGCTCGCGATGCGCGGCCGGCGACCGGCGGGCTTGCGGACCAAGACCTGGCAGACGTCCGACGGGGACAGGCTGCATCTGCACGCGCTCGGCAACGAGGGCCAGAGTCCCATCGTGCTGTTGCTGCACGGGCTCGAGGGTGGTCGCGAATCGCGCTACGTCGGCGAAGTGGCGCGCGGCGTCGTGCAGCGCGGCTGGCAGTTCGTCGTGCTCGAGTTCCGCTCCTGCAGTCGCGAACAGAACGTCGCGCGACGCACCTACCACAGCGGGGAGACCACGGACCTGGCCTTCGTCGTCGAGCGGCTGCACCGCGAGCAGCCCGAGCGCGACATCTACGTGCTCGGCTTCTCGCTCGGCGCCAACGTGCTGCTCAAGTGGCTCGGCGAATCACCGCGGTCCGTGCCGGCTGCCGTGCGGGCTGCCGCCGCCATCTCGCCGCCGTTCGACCTCGAGGTCTGCGCGCGGCGGTGCGATGAACGCTACGGTGGAGCCATCGCGCGCCACTTCCTGCGCACGTTGATCCCGAAGGCGATCGCGAAGGAGAGGCAATTCCCGGGCTGCATCGACGTCGACGCGGTGCGTCGCTGCCGCACGTTCCGCGCGTTCGACGACCTCGTCACGGCGCCGCTGCACGGCTTCCGCGATGCGCGACACTACTGGCGCGACTCGAGTTGCCGGCAGTTCCTCGCGGGCATCGATCGGCCGACGTTGCTGATCGCAGCTGCCGACGATCCGCTGGTTCCGGCCGAGGTCCTGCCGCGCGAGGAAGTGGCGAGCAATCCGTTCCTGGTGCCGCAGTTCGTGGAGCACGGCGGCCACGTCGGTTTCCTCGCGCGAGGCCGGCCATTCCGCGCGCAGCGTTGGGCCGAGGCGCAGGCGCTGCGCTTCTTCGAGTGGCACGCGATCCACGCGCGTTCGCAATGAGTCGGCAACACGCCCTGCCGCGAGCGGTCATCCTGATTCGACAGAGATTGTCGGACCGCAAGCCATCAGTCCCGTTGAAGGGCTCTGCGCCGCTGAGTACGTAGGTGGCTCATGATCGCGGCCGAGCGCCTCCCCGGGGACCTTCCCCCTACGTGGCTCTTGCTCTCCTTGTTGGCGATGGCAGCGTTGCACACGTGGCTGCCGATCGCGACCTGGATCGAGTGGCCGTGTTCGTCGCTCGGGCTCGTCGTGATCGCAGCTGCGATGGTGTTGCTGTTCGCGTGCATATGGCGGTTCTACCGCGCGAAGACCGGCATCCGTCCGTTCTCGCCGGCCCACGAACTGGTCGTCGACGGCGCGTTCCGGTTCACGCGCAACCCCATGTACTTGGGATTGATGGGCGTGTGCCTCGGCGTGGCGATCCGGCTCGGCACGGCTACGCCGCTCGGCGTCGTGCCGCTGTTCTTCTGGGTGCTCGACCGCCGTTTCGTGCGACGTGAGGAGATCTTCCTGCGTGGGCGCTTCGGGGCGGCCTTCGAAGAGTACTGCGGTCGCGTGCGGCGCTGGCTGTAGCGCGCCGCGCGCAAGAAACGCCCTTACACACTATGCTCGTGCCCGGTCCAAGGTTCGCCCTCGTCCCCCTCGCGAGGTGCGCATCCCCGGAGAACCAGATGCCAAAGCCAATGACATCTTCATTGCTCGTTCCCGCAGCGATCCTGTTCCTGACCGTCACGGCGACTGCCCAGCTGCGCAGCGGCGGCATGGCGCCCCTGCCCGGCATCCCGGTGACGGCGCCGCCGATCGACCACCCGGCCCTCGGCGCGCAGCCGTGGTTCAACGACGCGGTGGCGAAGTCGGGGTCGTCGCCGAGCGACAAGGTCGACGAGCCGGACAAGGAGCCCGGCAAGAGGCCGGGCAAGAATTGCAGGTGCGCCGACCCCGCGGTTGCGGGGCCGAAGCTGGCAGGCAGGGACCTCAAGAAGGCCGTGGACGCGGTCGCTGCGCTGAAGTGGCACGAGAGCTTGAAGGTAGCCCGCACGCACGCTGGCGTCTCCGGCAAGCCCGTTCTGTGGTTGCAGGCGCTCGGCAAGGACATCGACGGGTTCGCTTGAAGCGCGCTACAGAGCCTGCGGGGCGTGACCCTGCCGAACGAAGAAGTGATGGAGCTGCTGCACGAGCGGTTCGTGGTCGGCTTCGGCAACATCGAATCCGCGAGCCACGTCGGCATGTCGCACGGCTACTCGAAGAACCAGACCGCGGTCGGCACCACGAACGGCGCTGGCGGCCGCAACGTGCAGCTCGTCGTGCTGGCCAGCGATGGGACCGTACTGCACGTGCTGCCGGGCTTCTGGCACGCAGAGGATCTGATCCCGGAGCTGCGGCTGGCGATCGAGATCCACCGGCTCTACACCGACGACGCGATCGCGACGCCGGCCAGGGACGCGATGTTCGCGGCCCTGCATCGTTCCCACCTGAGGCGCCATCTCGAGGAGTCGAGCGCGCGCAACGGCTGGCAGGGGTTCGACCAGATGGCCGAGTCCGAACGCAACAAGACCGAGCCGCGCGACACATTCGAGATCGATGACACCGGGCTGCCGCAGCTCAAGCCGATCATGCAGGTCGTGCACGAGCGCATGATGGCGCGGCCGTTCAAGAAGGGCGCCGACTTCGACATGGAGTCGTTCGTCGACTACGGGCGCGCCTACTACGACAACAACATGGGCGTCGACAAAGGCAAGGAGTTCCCGAGCGCCGAACAGGCCAACGAGAAGCGGGACCGCAGGAACGAGAAGCGCGAGCGCGAAGAAGCCAAGGCGAAGAAGAAGACGGTGCCCGACGCGTCCGGGAAGGGCTGGAAAGGCGAGAGGTAGCTGCGGTCAGTCGCGCGTGTCGTCGGCGGGCACCGTGGCGCGCGGCCCTGCCAGCAGGCTGCCGAACAGCACGGCGCCGACGATGAGCGCCCCGCCGGCGATCGCGGTCGGGCGCAGCGCTTCGCCGTGCGCGAGGTAGGCGATCACGGGGCTCAGCGCCGGTTCGATCATGAGCAGCAACGAGGCGCGCACGGCCGGCACCCGTTCGATGGCGCGCACGAGCATCGCGTACGCGAGCCCGACCTGGAACACGCCGAGCACGAGGATCACGAGCAGGTCCTTGCCGGTGCCGGCGATCGGCGTCTGACCGACCGCGGGCATCACGGCGAACGCGATCGGGAACGTCAGGGCGTTGCCCCAGGCGATTGCGGCGCTGGCCTCGCCCCGGCCGGCGCGCCCGAGCCAGCGCATGCCGATCAGCAGCAGCGCGTAGCTGATTCCCGAGGCGATCGCGATCCAGTCCCCGAGCTGTGGATCCGGTGCGGTGGCGACGGCCGCCGTGGGGGAGAGGAAGAACAGCGACATGCCGAGGAGGATGCAGCCGAGCGCGATGAGGTCGGCCCGGCTCGGCCGTTCGCGCAGTAACAACGGGCTCAGCAGGATCAGCCACAGCGGCGCGGTGGACTGCAGGAAGATCGCATTTGCCGCGGTGGTCAGCGTGTTGGCGACCACGAACAGACAGGTGGCGCCGAAGTAGGCCGGCACGAGGCGCAGGATGCGCCGGTTCGGCCAGCGCCGCGCCTCGGGAAGCAGCACGAAGATCGTCACCGCCGCGATGCAGGCGCGCATTCCCGCGCGCTGCAGCGAGGGGTAGTCGCAGCTCTTGATCAGGGCCCCGCCCGTTGCGAACAGGGCCCCCGTCAGCAGGATGAGGAACGCGGCCGGCACGGGTCCCGCCGTTGTCGCATGCCCGGACCTTGGCGTCCACAAGTCCGTTCGCAGCGCTGGCACTGGAATCGGAAAGGTGAGATCGCCACCCTGCTCGACGATGAGCAGCTACCAGACTCTCGAGGTCGTCCCGAACGGGTCGATCCTGCACGTCCGCCTCAATCGCCCCGAAGTCCGCAATGCCTTCAACGGCACCGTGGTCGACGAACTGCAGGCTGCGTTCAGCGCGGCCGACGGCGATCCGACGGCGCGCGTCGTCGTGTTGAGCGGCAACGGCAAGAGCTTCTCGGCCGGCGCCGACCTCGCCTGGATGCAGGAACAGGCGGACCTGCCGCCCGATCGCAACGAGCGCTCCGCGGAGCGCATGGCTCGCATGTTCCTGTCGATCGCGCGATGCAAGAAGCCAGTCGTCGGCCGCATCCACGGCCACGCGCTCGGCGGCGGCACGGGTCTCACCGCGGCAGTCGACCTCGCGATCTGCACCGAGGACTGCCAGTTCGGCCTCACCGAGGTCAAGCTCGGCATCGTGCCGGCCGTGATCTCGCCGTTCGTGATGCAGAAGATCGGCGCGGGGCGCGCGCGAACGCTGTTCCTCACGGGCGAACGCTTCGATGGCCGCGAAGCGCAGCGCATCGGGCTCGTGCACCGCGCCGTGCCGGCCGCAGAGCTCGACGCCGCGGTCCAGCGCGCCACCGACGAGTTGCTGTCGTCGGGGCCGGCGGCGGTCACCAGCGCCAAGCAGTTGATCGGCGCCGTGGCCCACCTGTCGCTCGAGGATGCGATCCCGGTGACCTCGAAGTGGATCGCCGCGCTGCGCGCGACGCCCGAAGCGCGCGAGGGTTTTGCGGCTTTCCTCGGCAAGCGCAAGCCAGCCTGGATGAAGTAGGCGAGAACAGGTGCTTCACCCAGTAGCCGGCAGATCGTGCACGGAGAGGAGCCCGTGCCGACGCCAGCCAATCGTCAGCATCCACGATCGAGCGTCCGTCGTTGGACGCTCGATCTTGTCGAGACCGCGAACGATGATCCGTTCGCGGAAGCCGTCGAACCAAGGCGCCGAGGTGAACGTGTCGATGACGGCGTGCACGTGGACCTCGCGTCCTTCGGCGGCGTGCTTCTTGCCGTTTGCGAGCACGTAGCACAACGCGTTGCGGACCTCGCGCGGCGTCTTCAGGATGCGGTCGTGGTAGCGGTCGGCGAACACGGTGCCGCGGCGTCGCCAAAGCCTGTTCAAGGCTTTGGCGATGCGGATCGCGAGGCCCTGAACGCCTCGCGCAAGCGCGAGGCGATCGCGGGCCTCGACGAGCAGGTGCAAGTGGTCGTTGAGCACGGCGTAGTGGCAGAGACGGAAGCTGCCGCCGTCGGATGCACGGGCTATGCCCCTGCATCCGGCGGCGAACGCGGCGCGCAACGCCGCGTACTCATTCTTGCTGCGCAAGCGCGGCAACCCGCGCATCACCTTCAGTGTCACGTGCGCCGGGAAGCGCGCTGCGAGCAGAGCTCGCGGCGCGTGGCTGACACCCGCCCTCTCCCCCTTGGGCTTCCTGCCCGCACCTGGCCTCTTGCCGCCGTTCTGGCGGAACGGCAACGCGCCCTGCTGCGGCTTCTTCTGGCGTCTGGGAGAAGCGCTCATTCTGATTCGGCATATATTATCAGCTTCGCCAAGAGTGTCAAGCCGTCTGCACGGGTACGGACCATGGCAGCAAACGTGTCGCCGAGGTCCTCGATTGCTCGCGAGAACTGGTGTTCTGAGTGGAAAAGTGGGGCGGCGGTGCAACCGATGACGAATCCGGAGCACTCATGCATCGGCGGCAGTTCTGGTCGAACGTGACTCGCAGCATGCGGAGCTCCAGCTGCTCTCAGCATGCGTGCTCTCGGCGGTCAGTTCTCGGCCGTGGCTTCGCTGCTGTAGCGCAGCGCTTCGTGCTCGAGCGCAGCGGTCTTCAGCGCGGCGAGAGACTCCGGCGTGAGCTGCGCCGAACCGGCTCGGACCAGGAGCTCGCGCGGAGTCTCTCCGGCTCGCAGCGTCATCCCGGCAGCCCGCACCGCGCGCTGCAGCTTCAGGATCGCGGGCAGCACCTGCCGCCGCCGCCGCGCGAGGTAGAACAGCCCGAAGACGGCAAGGGCCACGGCCGCAGTCGGGAACGGATGGTCCACGGGCATCGAGATCAGGCGTTGCAGCCACGCGGCGCGCTTGTCCGCGTCGAAATCGGTCACCTCCTGCCAGAGCCGTTCGAGTTCTGCCGTGATGGCCCGCCACCACGTCAAGTGCGCCGTGTGGCCCTGCATCACGTCGGCTGCGGGCGTCGCGTCGAGAGTGATCCACGAACCATCGGGCATCAGTGCTTCGACCCAGGCATGGGCATGCCGTGCTCGCGCCACGACGGCCTTCATCTGCGGATCCCACTCATGCGCGAGGAAACCGCCGACGAGCCGGCACGGGATCCCCTGCTGCCGGAGGACCAGCGCGAGCGCGGTGGCGAAGTACTCGCAGTGGCCCGACCCCGTTCCGAGCAGGAACGACTCGATGTCCGACGCGAAGCCGGGCTCACCGGGCAGTTGATAGCTTCTGTGCTGCTGCAACCACGCGCAGCTCGCGCGTGCGATCGCGGCCTCGTCCGCGGCCGGCGGTGCTTGCGCGCGCAGACGCGCGGCCAGCTCCGGCAGGCACCCAGGCACGCGGCTCTTCGGCAGCGAGGTCAGCCGATCGCGGGCCCGCGCCGACGCGCGCGTGATGCCCGAGTTCGCTCCGAGCTGTATCGAATAGACGATCGGTTGGCCCGATGCGTCGTCGGGCTGCACGAAGGCCAACACGCCATAGGGTTGTGGGTCGAATGCGAGCCCTTCCGCGCGGCCCATGCGGATCGAGCGGCTCTCGAGCGGACAGATCAACCGCCTGGCCGTGGAGTCGATGAGCCGGACGCGCACGACACCATTGCCGGGTGGCAGCTCCCGGTCCCAGGACCCGTCCGGCCTGCGTTCCCACATCGGATCGCTCGCGCGCGCGCCGAAGTAGGTGAGATCCTGCGGGTGCCACGAAGAGCCGTCGAACTCGGAGAAGGCGGTCGCGCGCCAATGTGTCGGCACGTCCTCGGCCTGGCCAGAAGACGGCTCCACGACCATGACGACTTCGTTGCTGAGGAAGACGCGATGCTCTCGATCGAGGCGGATCTCTTCGGCGAGACCGGCTGCGAACTCCTCGCGCAGCATGAACGTGCCGCCGAGCCATCCTTCGCGCTGGAAGTTGCGAGGCCAGGCGACGAACACGATGGCCGTGACGATGCCGACCACCACCGTGCGTCTCATGCCGTCGCGGATCATCGAGAGCGTGAGGCGGCGTCCGAGTGCCAGTCTGCGTTGCGCGAGCACGTGGATCTGCAGCGCCGGCACGAACGCGAGGGAATGCAGCACGAACAGCACCGACCACATCAGGTCGGACGAGAAGAAGCTCGTGACGAATGCGATCAGGAACGAGTTGAAGAAGACGAGATCGGGGCGCTGGCTGTCGCTGACGTTGTTGAGCAGGTGCACCTGGCACAACACGGCGAGCAGCAGGCCGTCCTCGAGCATGTGCAGCAGGCCCGTGGTCGACGCGTGGTTGACGAGCATCGCGAACACGACGACGACGCAGAGGTTCCAGATCACGCGATACGTCGTGTATCTCTGCATGCGTCGCAGCCACGGCGATCCGGCGGCGAGCAGCCACAGCGGCAGCAGGCCGGTGCCGGGCACGGCCTCGGTGATCTGCACGAACCCGAGGTCGAACATGGTCAGCACGAGCAGCATCGGGAAGAGGCTGTCGGTCATCAGGAACCTCCTGCCGTGCGTGCCGGCAGCCACAGACATGCGGCCGACGTAGATGGCACGGGCGGCGCAGACGGCGGCAGCAGCGTCGCTGCCGCGAGCCAGCGCAGTGCCTGCGCCTCGCCGTTGCGCCGCGGGCCGACTTCGAGCGCGCAGTCCTGGCTGCGCAGGTGCAGCCTGCGCTCGTCGTGCCGCCGGTCCAACAGCACGCTGGTCGCAATGGCCAGCGCGGACTCGAGTGCTTCTGGCGCGCAGCGGCGGTCGATCGCCACTTCGATGCCCGTGCCGCTCTCGATCTCGCGTTCCTTCACGATCGGCGTGCCACGCCGGGCACTGGCCTTCCAATGCACGTCGGCGAGCGCATCGCCGGTGCGGAATTCGCGCAAGCCGGCGACCGACGGACTGCGCTGGCCCGCGTGCGCCATGTGCGACGAGCTATGGTGGTCGAGGCCGAGTTCGTCCCGGTCCGCGGCGTCGGGATTCGGGAAGGTCACGAGCGTCGCGGACACAGGCAGGTCGAGACGCGCGCGGAAGAAGCCGAACGGGAAGCGCGTGAGGACCCGCATGCCCTGCACCTCGTGCACTCCACGCGGCAGTCCAGGGAACTTCGCGTCGAGCTCGATCGTGCCGGTCGCGGTCGGCGCGTAGGCGATCTCGGTCCACTCTCCGCGCACACGCAGCTCGACCGCGAGGTCCACGCGCGCCTTCCGACAGTGCAGCTCGAGCCGCAGCGGGCGCGGGGTATCGGCCGGGGCGAACGGCGGCTCGTGAAGCCGCGCCGCGAGCCGGCGCAGGTTCGCGACCGACCACACGAGACAGAGCCCACCGAGCGAGCAGCAGAACGCGATGAGCAGGAAGAACAGGTTCCGATAACCGCTCGCGAGGAACGTGAACTCGAGCGCGCCGAGCAGCAGGAGGCCCTTCGTGCCGAGAGTGGTCGGGCGGACGCGCACGGTCGCTCTCCGCCTAGAGCGGAACCTCGGTGGTTCGCACGACCTCCTGCACGAGATCGGATGCCGGCGCGCCACCGCGCAGGAACAGCCGGTGCGCGAGAGCCGGTATCGCGAGCGCCTTGAGGTCGTCGGGCAGCACGTAGTTGCGGCCGTCGAACAACGCGCGTGCCTTGGCGGCTTTGAGCCACGCGAGCGCGGCGCGCGGGCTCGCACCGAGCTGGACGTCGCCATGCGTCCGGCTCGCCTGCACGACGCGGTAGACGTATTCGGCGACGGGCGACCGCACCTGGACCTCGGCCGCCAGCGAGCGCATGGCCAGCAGATCGTCGCGCGAGAGCACGGGCCTCACTTGCGCGAGTGCCACTTCGGGATCGCTGCCCTTGTAGAGCGCCTTTTCGAACACGGCCTCCGGATAGCCGATCTCGACGCGCACGAGGAAGCGATCGAGCGCGGCTTCGGGCACCGGGTAGGTGCCGTGGAACTCGATCGGATTGCGCGTCGCGAGCACCGTGAACGGAAGGCCCAGTTCGAGCGTCTGGCCTTCGACCGAGACGCGACCGCTCTCCATGGCTTCGAGCAGACAGGACAGTGTGCGCGGACTCGTGCGGTTGATCTCGTCGGCCAGCACGAGATTGGCGAACAGCGGGCCGCGCACGAACGAGAACATGCCGATGTCGGGTCGCCACACGGCCGTGCCGACCACGTCGCTCGGCATCAGGTCGTTCGTGAACTGGATGCGGCGGAACTCGCCGTCGATGCTCTTTGCGATCGTCCGCGCGAGCAGCGTCTTCCCGATGCCGGGAATGCCCTCGAGCAGCACGTGGCCGCCCGCGACGAGGGCACAGAGCAGCGGCTCGATGGTGTCGCGTGGGACGGCAACCACCCTCGCGATGTTGCTCTCGAGGGCAAGGCGCGCTGCGCTGGGGTCGAGAGTGAGTGGTGGAGATCGCAAGGGATCCCTCTTTCGACCACGACGTGGAACCCGACTGATGGCCGATGCGGGAGTCCCGCTGCCATGGCCGCCTGCCGAGGGTGCGCGAACCTGCGCGCACTCCCGAATCAGTTGCGTCCGGGGTCCGACCCCGCTTCGAAGCCACCGCCGGTTGCGGCTTCGCCGGCAGAGCCGCCCTGGCGCATGAGCTGGCGGAAACGCGTGTCGGTGCGCAGGCTGTCGAGATCGGGTTCGTCGCGCGCGTGATCGCGGAACTCGGGCTGCATGCCACAGGCGATCGTCACTTCGTCGATCGCGCGATCGCGCTGGCCGTCCAGGGCCAGGTAACACCCGAGGTTGTAGTGGCCGATGTCGGATCGCGGGTTGCGCCCGATCAACTGCTCCATGCAGCGGATCGCACCGCGCAGGTCGGAGGTGCGTTTGCGGCACCACGCCTCGGTCAGGTCGATCCAGTCCAGGTCCGGCTGCGTCGTGCGCAGCTCGGCCAGGTCCACCAAGGCCTCGGCGCAGCGCGCTTGCCGCACGTAGGCGCGGATGCGCATCGTGAGCCCCGCCGGACGGGCCGCAGGATCGGCGAGCATCGGCGGCAGCAGCTCGAGGACCCGTTCGGGACAGCGCAGATCGAGCCAGCCATCGATCCGGTCGGCGAGTCGTTGCAGGTGCGGAGGAACGGGGATCACTGCTGCACCCGTGCTTCGCGCGGCGAAGTGTCGCAGACGGTCTCGTGGCCGCGCGCCCGGATCGGCGCGATCGCGACGATCCGCCCTTCGTCGAGCAGCACGGCCTCGTCGGCGAGGTTCACCGTGGGGCACACGTGGCGCGGCACGAGTCGCACCAGCGTGCCGAGCGGCGGCGCTGCGCCGGCCGCACAGCGCAGCGGCAGATGCTCTTCGCTCGGTGTCTGCGCCGTGCCGGTCCACTCGCAGGCCAGTTCGGCGCACGGATTGCCCGCGGCCGCGTCGAGCGCCTTGCTGCCGGCGTCGACCGTGAAGCGTTCCGCAGTCGGGCGGCTGATGACTCGCGCCTGCACCTCGACCGCGCAGCGGAAGCCCTCGATGCCGAGCTGCGCGCTGCGCGCATCCCAGTAGACGACGGTGCCTGGGCTCACGGTGTGATCGAATGCGGCGAAGTCCCGGAACGCGAGCGCCGCGGGGAACGTCGGCGTGCCCGAGGTCACGAGCTCGCAGCGCACCGCGAGATCGCGGGCCAGTGCCGTGAAGTCGCGGTAGATCGCATGCGCCAGCGTCTGCCGCTCGGCCATGGTGCCTTCGTGCAGGTGGCCCTCGTAGCAGTGCAGGCCGCGCAGGCCCGGCCCCGCGGCGCGCACGACGGCGGCGATGCGTTCGCGTTCGGACAGCGGGATTCCCGTGCGATGGTAGCCCGGGTCGAGATCGACGAAGGCGCCGAGCCTGCGCGTGTGCAGTGCCGCGGCGTGGTGCGGCTCTTCCGTCGTCACCGACAGACGGTGCGCGCGGTGCGCCGCCGCGAGAGCGGTTGCGCGCTCGAGGTTGGCTCCGTGTGTGGACATCGCCAACAGCACGTCGATCGGACCACAGCGCGCGTCCGTGGCCGCCTGCAGCAGCACGTCGGCTTCGCGCGTCGTCGCGCACTTGAAGCGGCGCACACCGGCCTGCAGCAGCAGTGCCTGCACTTCGGGCACCTTGCACGTCTTCACGTGCGGGCGCCAGCGGTCCATCCGGCTACCGAGCCAGCGCTGCATGGCCGCCAGGTTGTGTCGCACCCGGTCGAGGTGGATCAGCAGCGTCGGCGTCTGCAGGTCTTGGAGTCGCATGGAGGGAACGCGGGCGAGGCGGTGGTGACCCGGATCATCCTACGCGATCGAGCAAGCTATCGAACCGTGTCCAGATCTGGTCGGCGATCGTGTTCAGGCGGTGGTCGCCGCCGGGCACGATCCACAGCTCCTTGCGGGCGTGTGGGATGGCCGCGAAGAAGCGCTCGCCGGCGCGGACCGGGATCACCTCGTCGGCGGAGCCGTGCACGACGAGCGTCGGCGCGCGAAGACGCATTGGCAGGCCGGACTCGTCGAGCTGCTGGCCGTCTTCGATGACCTGCGGTTCGACGACGAAGCCGAGTCCCTCGCTGGTCCACATGCGCCCCTGCGGATCGAGGCGTCGGGCGAGGTTCGTCACGAACCCGACCGCCGGCGCGAGCAGGGCGAGACCCCGCACGAGCTCGGGGCGGGCGGCGGCCGCGAAGGCGCCGACGAGTGCGCCGAGGCTCGAGCCGACCAGGCGGCACGGGCCCGTGCGTTCGAGCGTGCGCACGGCGTCGGCGATCAGCTCGCTGACCTTGACGCGGCCGAGTTTGCCCGAAGAGTCGCCGTGACCGCGCATGTCGATGCGCAGGAACGCGCGTCCGTGTGCAGCGGCGTGCGCGAGCAGCGAAGCGCTCTTCTCGCCACCGCGCACCGAACCGAGGCCGTGCAGGAACACGTAGCCGGGTCGCTCGCCGGCCAGCTGATCGCCGACGAGATAGTGGCCCTCGCCGAGGTCGAGTCGGAACGGGAGCGGATCGGCAGTCACACGATGCGTTCGATGGCTTCGACGCGGACGCGGATCGACCCGCTCACGGCCGGTAGCTCGGCGCTGTCGCCGACACTCTTGCCGAGCAGGTCCTTGGCGATGGGTGCCAGGTAGTTGATCGTCTGATCGTCGACGTCCCACGGGCCGAGCACGCGATACACGATCCGCTTGCCGCTCTGCTCTTCGACGAGCGTGATCTTCGTGCCCGGCGCGACGCGATCCGCCGGGATCTCCTGCTCTTCGATCAGACGCGCGCTGCGGATCTGCTGGTCCATCGCTTGCGCGCGTCCCGTGAGATTGCGCTGCTCTTCCATCGCGGCGTCCCACTCGCTGTTCTCGCTGAGGTCGCCCAGCGCTGCCGCGGATCCGATTGCCTTGCTGTTGGTCGGGATCTTGTCCTCGACCAGCACGCGATACTCCTCCTTGACTTGCTTCAGACCGGTACGGGTCGTGTAGATGTGGTCCTTCTCCCAGAACGGCAGCTCCGGTCGCGCGTGCAGGTCGGGGTGGTGGTCGGCCACCACGCGGTCGATCATGTCGACGACCTCCTGCGGGAAGTCCTCGCCGGCACGCTTGATGATGCCGATGTAGTGCGACAGGTCGTCGCGCGAGATGCCTTCCATCGCGCGGTGCAGCAGCCCTCGTTTGCCGGTGAGCAGGCTCGTGAGGCGGCCCAGCAGGCGGCTGTGCAGCACACTCTTCTTGCGCTCCTCGGTGAGCACGCGGCCGAGGTGCAGCAGCACGCGACCGACAGTGACCGGGGTCGGCCGCTGGGGGCTCAGGTCGAACGTCCCCTCGGAATAGAGCTTGCCGAGCATGTAGGTCTGCAGCGGGAAGCGTTTCGGATACGGCGCAACCTTGTCCCAGAGCGGCAGGCACAGAGCGCCACTGCCCATGGCAACGAGCTTTTCGACGACCCTCTCGAGCACGGAGTTCGGCCAGTCGGTCAGCAACGCCGCACACTGCTCGGCCCACTTCTCGCCGAGCGCCGCCGGCAGCAGTTCCACGGCGTGTTCGCGCGAAGCCTGCGTCGCGAGCCGGTCGATCGCAGCAGGCTGCAGCGACCCGTCCTCCTTGCGCAGCAGCGCGCGCAGTTCGTTCGCCGCGGGAATCGAGGCGCGCTGCCCGTGCTCCTCGAGCAAGAGGATGCCGTCGAGGATGTGCGCGTGGGAGGGGCCGTTCTTCTTGTTGGCGCTCTCCTTGATCGCGCTCTCGATGTTCTGCTTCGCGAGGTCGAGGATCGCCGCGCGCACATCCACGTCGCTGCAGCGCGCGAGGTAGTCGCGCAGCACGCCGATGCGCTGGCCGAGATCGTTCTGGTGCGTGAGAGCGGTCTTCGCCTCTTCGAGCAGGCCGACCGGCTTGTCGCGGACCACGAACGTCGGCCGCGTCGTCGAGCCCTCGACCTTGACCCAGGGGTCCTTGGCCGCGGCGGTCTTCGCGCGCTTCCAGAAATTGGGCCAGTCCTTCTCGGGGATGACGGACGGACACAGCTCGTTCTTGACTTGCAGGCTCGTGATCGTGCCGCGGTAGAGCGCGGCGGCGCGGCGGATCAGCGCGCTCGGATCGCGTTCGGCTTCTTCGCGCAGCTTGTCCTTCTGGAGCAGCTTCATCGCGCGCAGATCGTTGGCATCGAGTGCCTTGAACCGCGAGAGCAGCGTGTCGAGCGGAAAGGCCTCACGCCGGCCCGACGCGAAGGCGACCGTCACTTCCTGCGACGCGGCCGAGAAATCCTCGATGCAGCCCTCGCCCCAGCCGGCGGAGTGGTAGACGACGTATCCCTTCGTGTAGCGCCGCAGGCGATCGAACTCGAGGATCCCCGCGACACTCGGTGTCGCATGCAGCCCCGCGCGCTCCTTGAGCACGGCGAGCCACTCCTCCTCGGCGTATCGCTTCTCGATCAGGCTCACGACGTTCTTCGTGAGAGCTTCGTTGTGCGCGCTGCGCCGCATGACGCGGAAGCCGAGCTCCATGGCGGCGTCGACCTCGCTGTTGGCGTTCAACGCGTCGATCATGACGGTCGCCATGCCAAGTGCCTTGCTCGCCATGTCCTGGTCGCACAGCAGGTCGATGACTGCGGCGTAGCGGCTCGTGTCCCCCGCGCGAGGGGCCTTGGCGGTCTCGCTCCACGCGCTTTCGAGGGAGTCGAGTTGGAGGGAACGTGCGAGCTGGACGAGGTCGATCGTCAACGTCGGTGACCCTGGGGATTCACGAACATTTGGGCGAGGCACGATACTGTTCGGGCCCCGCCTTCGCCAGCATCGCTTCGCCCGGCCCGCCGAGCCCCCCAGTTCGGCTCTATTCGGCGAGGCGCGCGATCAGCGTGTTGACGTTCGTCGACGAGCAGGACTCGTCGTAGGCCGCCAAGGGGATCTCGTCGAGCACCTCGTCCGGGGCGACCAGGATCACGTAGAACTCCTGCCCGTACTGGCTCCGGAACGCGATCACCTTGC
>DASRJH010000343.1:0-6076 GCA_035649575.1 Planctomycetota bacterium | reverse complement strand
GCCGGCGACTCGACGGCGCTCGGCGCGCTGACGCCGCGCGAGCGCGAGGTGTTCCAGCTGCTGGCGCTCGGCAAGGCCAACAAAGAGGTCGCGGCGATGCTCGATCTGTCGCTCGGCACCGTCAAGAAGCACCGCGAGAACCTGCAGCGCAAGCTCGACTGCCACTCCGCGGCGGAGCTCGCGCGCATGGCGATCCGCGAAGGGCTGCTCAACGTCTGACGCCGCGGGCGGCGCGTCACGCTCCGGCGTCGGTCTTGCCGCGTACGGTCAACACCGGGCACTCGGCCAGCCGCACGACGCGCTCCGCCGTGCTGCCGAGCAGCGCATGCTTGAGTCCCGTGTGGCCCTGCGTCCCCATGACGATCAGGTCGGCGTTGTTCGCCTTGGCGCAGGCGAGCACCTGCGCGTGCGCATCGCCGTCGCGCAGCTCGGTGCGGACCGTGACGCCGGGGCCGATGCCCTTCTTCACCTTTTCGATCTCGGCGGCCGCATGCGCGCGCAGCTCCTCGTGCAGGTTCGGCAGCGGCCACGCCATGCCGAAACTGCGCAAGGGGTAGTTCATCGCCGGGATGACGTGCAGCAGCAGTAGTTCGGCGCCGAACGCGCGTGCCATCTCGGCGGCGTATTCGACGGCAGCTCCCGCCGGCGCCGAGAAATCAGTGGGGCAGACGATGCGGCGGATTTTCATAGGGGGCCTCGGCCCGGGCGCGGTCTCGGAAGGGCATGGGCACCAGAGAACGGGCGTATTCCTCGCCGCGCAAGAGCCTGTGCGCGCCAAGTACGGACTTCGGCCCGTGCCGACCGCGAGCTAGGCTCTTGCCCGTATGGAACTCGAGCCCGAAGGCATCGTGCCGCCCGACACCGACGCGGTCGCTGGACGCGACCCCGTCGTTCAAGGGATCGAGACGATGCTGGACGAGGAGCGTTTCGAAGAGGCGCTCGAGGCGATCCGCGATGCGATGGCCGAGGGTCGCGGCAATCCGCTCGATCTAGCGTTCCTGCTCGGCGACACCTACCTCGCGCTCGGCCGCGCCGTCGAGGCGGAGGAGCAGTTCCGCGCAGTACTGGCGCAGGATCCCGACTGCCCCGCCTCACGCTGCTGGGTTGCGATGTGCTTGTTCCTGCAGTGGCGCTTCGACGAGGCCGAGGCGGCCGTGCGCGCGGCGCGCGAACTGCCCGACGCGATCGTCGACTCGCACGTGATCCAAGGAGCCCTGCTCGAGCGCAAGGGTCGGTTCGAGGAGGCCGAAGCCTGCTTCGAACGCGCGGCCGCGATCTCGCCCGAGAAGTTCCCGTTGCCGGTGCGCATGACGCGCGCGGAGTTCGATCGCGAAGTGCGCAAGGCGGCCCGCAAGCTGCCGCGCCAGTTCCGGCAGGGTCTCGACCGCGTGCCCGTGATCGTGCAGGACCTGCCGGACGAGACGTTGGCCGAAGGCAACCGCGAGGAAGTGGGCCCCGACATCCTCGGCTTGTTCGACGGCGTGCCGCTGACCGAGACGGGCGAGCTCGACGCGGTGCAGTTGCGGCCCAACACGATCTACCTGTTCCAGCGCAACATCGAACGCGTCGCGCGCGATCGGGAGGACCTCGTCGAGCAGATCCGCATCACGCTGTATCACGAGCTCGGTCACTACCTCGGTTTCGAGGAAGAGGACATGGACGGCCTCGGTCTTGCGTGAGTGGAGGGGCCCACGTCAGCGGGCGTCGGCCTTGACGGTCTCGCCGAGGAACGTCATGAGCTCGCGCAGCGTGTCGTAGTCGGGGTGCTTGAGGCGGAACCACGTGTTGACGAGCCAGCCCTTGTCGAGGCCCTTGGTCGCGGTGCCGGGCTCGGGCACGTTGCGTTCGTAGATCCACTCGCCGCAGCGCTTCATCGCCGCGTCGATGCCGCGATGTCCGCTGAAATGGCCGTCCTTGCCAGGCCGGATCTGGATCGAGCCCGCGGCGTAGCGGCGGCTCGGCTTCTGCTCGCCCGGCTTGCCGACAATCGCGAGCGCCCACTCGCGATAGACGTCGAACTCGTTCGCGACGCCATACATGTCCCAGATCTTCTCGCCGGCCGGACGCGCGGCGATCTCGCTGAACTTCATGCCCTTCGGACCGAAGAACCACTCCATGTGGGTCGCCGCGTTCTTGATGCCGAGCGCTTGCAGCACGCGGCGGTTCATCGCGCGCAGTTCTTCGTAGCCGCCCTGCTCGACGCGGTTCGTGACCGCGATCTGCGGTGAGATCCAGCGGTGTTGCGCGGCCTCGAGACAGCCCGGAAAGTAGTGCGCCGCGAACTCGTGGCGGATGCCCTGTTCGCCCGACATCGAGTCGCAGAAGCCTTCGTGACCTTCGATGAACTCCTCGATCGCGATGCGGTGCGCGCCGGTCGCCTTCAGCTTCTGCAGCGCGCTCTCGAGCTCCGCCGCGGTGCCGCAGCGGAACGTGCTCAACGAACCGAACCCGGCGATCGGCTTCACGATCACCGGATAACCCCAGCGTTCGGCGAAGGTCAGCGCGTCCTTCGGACTGTCGACCGCGCCCGACCGCGCACACGGGATCTCGTGCTGGCGCAGGAACTCCTTCATCGCGACCTTGTCGCGGCAGAGACGCGCCCTCTGCAGCGAAAGGCCCGGCACGCCGAAGCGTTCGCGCAGCGCGGCGGCGGGCTCGACGAGCGGCTCGTCGATCGTCTCGATCAAGTCGAAGGCGGGCTTCTCGAGTTCCTGCGCAGCCTTGCCGAGCGCGTTGTTGTCGAGCATTCGGTCGCAGCCGCGATAGCCGTCGAGCAGCGCGCGCGCCTCGGGCGACAGCCGTTCGCGCGCGGTCATGCCGATCCCCGACACCTTGGCGCCGAGCCCTTTCAAGGCGCGCACGAAGCCGTGGTTGTAGACGTGCGTGTCTGGGGCGAGGAAGAGGACGTGCATTGGGCCCGTGGTTGCGGCCGGGATCATGCAGCCAAGCTCGCCGGTCGAAAAGTGACTAGCTGGTCGGCTTGGTCGGCTCGCCGCGCGGCACGACTTTGCCACCGCGCACGTTGAGCACGAGGCTGACCGGGCCGTCGTTGCACAGCTCGACCTGCATCGAGGCGCCGAACCGCCCCGTGGCGACCGTGAGGCCCGTGGCAGCGAGCTCGCTCGCGACGCGTTCGTAGAGCGGTTCGGCGAGCGCCGGGCCGGCCGCGGCGCCGAAGTCGGGGCGGTTGCCGTGCCGCAGCTCGGCGGCCAGCGTGAACTGACTCACGACGAGGCAAGCCCCGCCTACGTCCTGCAGGCACAGGTCCATCGGCGTGCGGCCGGCGAACAGGCGCATGTTCGCGATCTTGCGCGCCGTCGCGTCGGCGTCGGCCTGCGTGTCGCCCTGCTCGACGCCGACGAACAGCAGGACGCCGTGTTCGATGGCGCCGACGCAGGCGTGCTCGACCATCACCCTGGCCCACTGCACGCGCTGCACGAGCGTGATCACGCGCGCAGACTATCGCCGTGATGCCGGGACGCCATCGCCGCGCATCGTCACGCGTCGACGTGAGCGTCCCCGACGGATGGGAACTGCCGCCAGACCCGCTTGCGGTTCGTGCGGGCCAGGCTCTTGGCCGCCACCTTGCGCGCCTTGCGGGCGAGCATCACGTGCCGCGCGGCCAGGCCGCCGAGGGCCGCAGCGGTCATCGTGCCGTCGTGGCTCGCGGCCGACGCGGCGCCGATCCAGTCGAGCAGGCGTTGCGCGCCGACTTCGTGATCGCACACGGTCCCGAGCACCTGCTGCAGCTCCGTGATGGCGACCAGCGGCTTCTCGAAGCCGTCGTTCGACAACGCGGTGAACTCCTCGGCGAGGTAGCGCAGTCGCTTGGTGGAGATGCGCAGTTCGTGTGTCTTGGCCGTTGGCAGGTCGGGAGCGATCGCGTCGGCCAGCTTTCGCACGGTCGTGATGGCCTTGGTCAGGCGCGGCGGCACGGAATCACCGACCGGAGTCTGCCCGACGTCCGTGTTGTTTCGCACGCTCGAGAGCAGCTGCTCGAGCCGGCTCATGTCGAGGCGGCGTGTTCCGCTTCGCAGCCAGGACTGCAGCTCGTTCTGCACCAGCTCGCGTTGCGTCTTGATCCAGTCGATGGCCCCCGCCGCCGCCGGTTGCAGCGGTGGCGGCAGGTCGGTGCAGGCGCCCGCGAGGTCGGTCAGAACGACGTCGAGATCGCGCAGCGCTCCGAGCTTGTGCCCCGTCGTGCCGAGCTGGTCGAGCAACCAGGTGCTGTCCTCGCTGGTCCACATGTCGCGAAAGGCACGCACGAGGCTGCGCAGCCGCCGCGTCGCGACGCGCATCGCATGCAGGTGCGCCGGGTCGCTCCCGCTGCGCACGCCCGTTTCCGCGTGGCGGAACGCATCGAGGTGCTTGGTCGCGATCGCGGCCACTGCCTCGCCGATCGGGTCCGCTTCGAGCGGCGCGGGTGGTTCGTTCATCGCCAGCGGCAGACCGAGCATCAACGCGGCGTGCGTCGGCTTGTCGTCGTCGGCAGGTTGCAGCACCAGTTTCCGCCGCAGAACTTCGGCGAACCGTTCGTTGGCGGGCAGATCGTCGATCACTTCGAGCTCCAACTCGCAGAAACCCGCCGTGCGTCCGGCCGCCGACGCCGCGACCTGGTCGATGGCCAGCTCGCAGATGTCGTGTTCCGCGTGCTGCACGACACGCGCGTTGCGTTGCGTCTCGAGTTTCAGGATCGGAACGAGCGCGCGGCCCAGCGCGAAGGGCTCCACTGCGTCGCGCAGCGAAGGCGGCAGGTCGTCCGCGGTGCGCGGCGCGCGGTCCGCCGGCCATTCAGCTTCGTACTCGCTGCGCACGAACAGTCCGCCGTCCTGCGTGCCTTTCTTCTTGCACGTCACGCGGGCACCCGAGCGGTCCTCGCGCACGCGCAGGCCGATGCCTGCTCGCGTGAGCGAACCGGATTCGTCGTCGAAGTACGTGTCGACATGGCGGCTCGCATCTGCCGAGCTGCAGGTGAGGCCTGCGTCGCGCACGGCGGCGTCGACGGAGGTTACTTCGATGGGGCGCAGCGCGCGCAGCTTGAACTCGGTCTCCGTGTGGGTGGTCATGGCCTCGGCTGCCTTGTGGGCAGCGGTGTGCGATGGGGGCGATCAGGGACTTTGGCGGGCGAGCGCGCGCATCGCAACATTTGCTGGCCGCTGCCGCACAGCCGGCGCGTCGGCTCAGGGCCGCGCGAGGCGAAGCGCGCGTCCGAACAGTTGCGCGAACAGCGCACCTTTCCCTTCCACCGCCCTCGCTTCGAGGGTCAGCCGCGTGCGCGGGTCGCCGCTCAGCGTTGGCTGTATCTCCACGATGCCTTCACTGATCTTCACGTCGACCAGGCTGATGACGCCCGCGTGTTGGCGATCGAGTGCATCCGCGAGGCGCAGGATCGCGGCGAGTCGTTCGAGCAGCGTGCGATCGCGGCGGCGCAAGGCTTCGAACTCCTCGTGGTCGCGCGAGGGCGGGGCCTTGCGGTGGTAGCGCGCGAGCAGCGCGACGAGATGGCGCTCTTCATCGGAGAGTCCGACGAGGTCGCTCGATTCGATCAAGTATTGGGAGTGCTTGTGGTGCGAGTCGTTGTTGACCGCCACGCCAACGTCGTGCAACAAGGCGCCGGCCTCGAGCAACACGCGCGCGCGGCCCGCAAGGCCGTGCAGCTCCTTGGTCTGGTCGAACAGCTGCCGCGCCAGCGTGAGCACCGTCTCGGCGTGGTCCGCCTCGTAGTGGTAGCGGCGCCCCATCGCGCGGCACGACGAGAGCACGACGTCGACGTGGTCCTCGGCCGCGAAGTGGTCGAAGTGTCCCTGCACGACTTCGGCCAGCAGCCCCTCCTTGATGCCTACCCTCGGCACGAGGATGGTGTCCAGGCCAGCGAGCTCGCCGAGGCGCACGTAGACGAGGCCGGCCGGTAGAATCGTGTCGGCGCGGTCGGGTTTGAGCCCGCGCTTCTCCATGCGCTCGGCAACCGACAACCGTGCGAGGCTCATCACCTCGTCGTTGAGCTCCTCGATGCTGCAGACCTCGATGCCGTCCTTGCGTCGAGGCTCGCGGCGGCCGTTCAACAGGTCGGTCAGGC
>DASRJH010000342.1:0-8958 GCA_035649575.1 Planctomycetota bacterium | reverse complement strand
GCTTGTTGCCGTGCCTGCTCACGCGCAACACCGCGAAGCGCTCAGAGCGCAGCCCTTCGCAGGCGCGCGGATCGGCGTGCTCGAGGCTCACCCACTGGCGGCTGATGGCCCGCGCGTCCTTGAGTCCCGCGATGCCGAACTCGCGTTCGTCGCGGTCGAGTCCGCGCGCCAGCTCGTGCAGCAGATCGAGCGTCGACAGCCCACGCTTCTCGATCCACATCCAGACGTGGTCGCCGCTGCCGCCCGGCTCGTAGGCGGGGACTTCCTCGACCACGAAGTCCTCGGTGTGTTCCTTGTAGCGGCCGCGGAAGAAACCGGCGCTGCCGCCGCGCGGCACGGGTCGCGTGGGCTTCACCTTGGGCATGGCTCGAGGGGGGCGCTGGCTCGCGCAGAGGGGGGCCGCTGCGGCGCGGCCGAGGGCGTCAGGCCTTCTTCTCCTTGACCTTCCTGCGCGGTTTCTCTTCGACGGGCGGCGGCACGGTGACCACCTCGGCCTCGGCCGCGATCGGCTGCGGCTTGAACGCCGCGACCGGATCCCGCCCCGTGACGTAGGCCAGCAGCCGCCCCAGCTCGTCGCGCATCTGCGCGCGCGGGACGATGCGGTCGATCTGCCCCTTCTCGAGCAGGAACTCGGAGCGCTGGAAGCCCTTCGGCAGCTCCTTCTTGATCGTCGTCGCGATCACGCGCGGACCGGCGAACCCGATCAGGGCACCCGGCTCGGCGACCAGCAGGTCGCACACCGAGGCGAACGACGCCGTGACGCCACCCGTGGTCGGGTGCGTCATGACCGAGATCGACGCGACGCCGGCCTGGTTGAGGCGCTGCAGCGCACCGCAGGTCTTCGCCATCTGCATCAGCGAGACCGCGCCTTCGTGCATGCGCGCGCCGCCCGAACAGGCGAACAGCACGACTGGCAGCTTCTTCTGCGCCGCCATCTCGCACAACAGCGCGATCGTCTCGCCGACGACCATGCCCATCGAGCCGCCGAGGAACTGGAAGTTCATCACGCCGAGCGCACACGGGATGCCCTTCACGTTCGCGGTGCCGGCGACGATCGCGTCCGACTCGCCGGTCTTCTGCTTCGTCGCGGCGAGCTTCTCGCCATACGGTACGCGGTCGTGGAAACCGAGCACGTCCTGTGCCTGCATGCCCTTCCACATCTCCTCGAACGTGCCAGGATCGACGGTCAGCGCGATGCGCTCGCGGGCGGGCAGCGTGAAGTGGTAGCCGCACGAGCCGCACACGCGGAGCTTCTGTTCGAACTCCTTGCGGAACAGCATGCCGCCGCAGGACTCGCACTTGATCCAGAGGCCACCGGGCATGTCCTTCTTCTTGCCGAAGCGGGTCCAAGCCATTCGTTCGTCCTCGGTTACTCGGGGTTGATGCTCACGCAAAACATGCGCTCAAGATACCTGGGCCGCCACGGGCCGGTCCATCTTCCAGTATCGGCTTTCGCGCCGGTGTGGCTCACAACGCTGCCATGGCTGCGCGGCGCAGCTCTGCGATGCGGCCCTTGCGGTCGGTGGCGCCGAACACGGCCGTGCCCGCGACGAACACGTTCGTGCCGGCCCGCGCGCTGTCGGCGATCGTCTGGGGTCCGATGCCACCGTCCATCGACACTTCGCCGCGGAAGCCGAGCCGGCGCAGCTCCTGGACCTTTGGCAGCACCGTGGGCATGAACTTCTGGCCGCCGAAACCCGCGAACACGCTCATCACGAGCACGAGGTCGACGCGGTCGACGAACGGCTGCAGCCGCTGCACCGGCGTGTCGGGTTGAACGGACAACCCGGCCTTCACGCCGCGCGCGCGGATGTGGTCGAGCAGCTCGCGCACGTCGCCATTCTTTTCGACTTCGATGTGGAACGTCAGCAGATCGGCGCCCGCGTCGAGGAACGCGTCCGCGTACTTCCACGGGTCCGTGATCATCAGGTGCACGTCGAGCGGCTTCTGCGCGCACTTCTTGACCGCCGCGGTGATGAACGGCCCGAACGTGAGGTTCGGCACGAAGTGACCGTCCATGACGTCGAGGTGCAGCCAGTCGGCGCCGGCGTCTTCGACCGAACGGACTTCGTCGTGCAGCCGCGTGAAGTCGGCGGCGAGCAGGGACGGCGCGATGCGGATCGGATGCAAGGATGTGGGCCCGGGAATCAGTAGGCAGCGGCCGAGCCGCCGCTGCGGTGGTCACAGACGCCGAGGCGGTCGCCGTTCTTCAGCACTTCGATCGCGAACACCTGGCCGATGCCACCCGGGCGCTTGCCGAACGCGTGGCCCTTCTTGGCGAGTGCGTCGCGCACGTCTGGAGAAAGCGACAGCGGCTCCCAGCTGATCGCATCGGGCAGCCACTGATGGTGGATGCGCGGCGCGCGCACAGCCTGTTCGAGGCCCATGCCGTGGTCGACGACATCGAGCAGCACCTGCAGCACGGCCGTGATGATGCGACCCCCACCCGGCGCGCCGAGCACGAGGCGCAGCTCGCCCTTCTGCAGCACGATCGTCGGCGTCATCGACGACAGCATGCGTTTGCCGGGCTCGATCGCGTTCGCCTTGCCGCCGACGAGACCGAACTGGTTCGGCACGCCGGGCTTCGCCGAGAAGTCGTCCATCTCGTTGTTGAGCAGGAAACCGGCGCCGTCGACGACCAGCATCGAACCGAACGTCGAGTTGATCGTCGTGGTGCAGGCGACCGCGTTGCCTTCCTTGTCGACGACCGAGAAGTGCGTGGTGTCGTCGCTCTCCTTGGCACCGGGCGGCAAGCCGGGCTCGACGGGGCTCTTCTTCTCGCGATCGATGCTCGCGCGCAGCTTCGCCGCATACTCCTTGCTGACGAGGCCCTCGGTCGGCACGCCGTAGAAGTCGGGATCGCCGAGCCAGCGCGCGCGGTCCGCGAACGCGCGCCGCATGACCTCGGTCAGCAGATGCAGGTATTCGCTGCCCCCGAAGCCCATCGCCTTCAGGTCGTAGGGCTCCAGCAGGTTGAGCATCTGCAGCAGTGCTATGCCGCCCGAAGACGGCGGCGGCATGCTGAGCACTTCGAAGTCGCGGTAGCTCGCGCGTAGCACATCACGCTCGCGCGCGCTGTAGGCCTGCAGGTCCTCGCGCGTGACGAAGCCGCCGTCCTTCTGCATCTGCGCTGCGATCAGCTCGGCCGTGCGGCCGCCGTAGAAGCCTTCGAGCCCCTGCTTGCTGAACCGCTCGAGCGTCGCTGCGAGATCGGACTGGACGAGCACCTCCCCCTGCGCGAGCGGTTTCTCGCCGCGGAAGAACACGGCCCGCGTCGACGCGTAGCGGCCGAGGTCCTTCTTCTCGGACTCGAGCGACGAGGCCAGGAAGTGGTCGATCGGGAAGCCCTCGCGCGCGAGCCGGATCGCCGGCGCCGCGACGGCCGCGAGGTTCTGCGTGCCGAACTTCTGCAGCGCGTAGAGCAGGCCGGCCGGACTGCCGGGCACGCCGGCGGCCGTGGCCCCGAACTGCACCTTGTCCGTGTCGACGCTGCCGTCGGGTTTCAGATACATCCCGGTCGAGGCCGACTTCGGCGCGCGTTCGCGGAAGTCGATCGCCGCACAACGGCCGTCCGCGAGGCGGATCACCATGAAGCCGCCGCCGCCGAGGTTGCCCGCTTGCGGGTGCGTGACCGCGAGCGCCAACGCAACCGCCACCGCGGCGTCGACCGCATTGCCGCCGCGCTGCAGCACGTCGAGACCGATCTGCGTCGCGTGCGGCTCGGCCGTCACCACAGCACCCTGCGCCCCGCGGGCCACGAGGTCGTTCGGCAACGGCGCGTTGTCTCTCGGAGCGGGTCCGGCCGTGGCCCACAGGCCCCAGCTCAGGCCGCTGTACAGGGCAATCGCCGCCGAGACCAGCGCCGGCCACCTCATCGCTCGGAGCTCCCGAGGCCCTCGCCGAGCTTCACGCCTTGGCTGCGCAGATACTCGAGTACGCGTTGGATCTCGGACTGCTCGCCTTCGAGCTCGAGCGACATGAAGCCGCCTTGATCCGTGACGGAGGCTCCGCGGATGTTCACGATGACGTCGAACGAGCGGTTGATCTTGTAGAGCAGCGGCTCGCGCACGAGATCCTGGTCGAACTCGAAGTGGATGTTCTTCTTGGTCTTCACGGGGAAAGGCCGGCCGGGGAGCCGGCAGGGAGGCGTGCAGCATACGTGTCCCCTGGCCCCGCGCCGCAGGTTCTCTGTCGGGGGCACGTTATCCCTTTGCCAAGCTCGCCTCGCTCGCTACCTTCCGGGCCCTCCGGTCCCGTAGCCAAGTGGTTAGGCAACGGATTGCAAATCCGTCTACCGCGGTTCGATTCCGCGCGGGACCTCCAATGCGTGCTGAGACTGGGCTGTGGCACAATGGCGGCCTCCGCGGGGGTGGCGGAACGGCAGACGCAGCGGCCTTAAAAGCCGCAGGCCGGCAACGGCCATGAGGGTTCGACTCCCTCTCCCCGCACATTCGCGCAAACCCATGGCGACGCAAAGCGACCGGATCTGGTGGTTGTATCTGGTGCGGCGTCGTGATCGCGCGCTCTACACGGGCATCGCGCTCGATGTCGAGCGCCGCGTCGAGGATCACGCGGCGGGCAAGGGCTCCAAGGCGTTGCGCGGCCGCGGCCCACTCGTCGTCGTGTTCACGGCCGCGATCGGCGACCGTGCCAGAGCCCAGCGCGTCGAGGCGCAGGTCAAGCGCCTTGCCAAGGCCGACAAGGAACGCCTTGTCGCGTCGCGCGCGTTCGCCCGGCGGTGGCTCGCCCGCGTCCGGCGCGGGCTGTCGTGACCGGCTCAGGATCGCGCTCGATCCGGCCGAAAGTGTCGCTACAATCCTTTGCAAATACTGCGCGGGTCCATTGCTGGGCTCGATCCAGCAATGATCAGCCCCAATCCGGACCCCGTTCCCCAGTTGCCGACCCCGATTTGCCAGACAGCGGGAACTGGCACCCGCGGCGAGGAAGCGCCTCTCGACGCGAGCCACTGGAAGTCCATCGTGGCTCGCTACCAGAAGTCGAGTGCGGCGCGCGCCTCGGTGCAGCTCGTCAACACGCTGGCGTCCTACGTCGGCGTCTGGGTCCTGATCTACCTGACCAGCCCGGTCTCCTGGTGGTTGACCCTGCCGCTCGCGGTGTTGGCGGGAGGGCTGCTCGTCCGCGTCTTCATCATCTTCCACGATTGCGGGCACGGCTCGTTCTTCTCTTCGCGCCGCGCCAACGCATTCTGGGGCAGCGTCACGGGCTTCCTGACCATGACGCCCTACTCGCACTGGCGCGGTGAGCATGCGATCCACCACGGCACCACGGGCGACCTCGATCGCCGCGGCATCGGCGACATCTGGACCATGACCGTGCAGGAGTATCTCGCCGCGACGCGTTGGCAGCGGCTCCGCTATCGCGTGGTCCGCAATCCGTTCGTGCTGTTCGTCGTCGCACCGCTCGTGTTGTTGCTGGTCCTGCTGCGCTTCTCGCGCGCGGGCGCGGACCGCCGCGAGCGCCTCTCGGTGTGGGGCATGAACGTGGCATTGTTCGGCATGTTGGCCGGCATGAGCGCCATCTTCGGTGTCTGGCCCTACCTTCTGATCCAGCTCATCGTGCTGCTCGTCGCCGGTTCGACAGGAGTCTGGCTCTTCTACCTGCAGCACCAGTTCGAGGATGCGTACTGGGAGCGCGGCGAGAACTGGGACTACACGGCCGCCTGCATGCAGGGCAGCTCGTTCTACAAGCTGCCGCGCGTGCTGCAGTGGTTCTCGGGCAACATCGGCTTCCATCACATCCACCACCTGTGCCCGCGCATTCCGAACTACTACCTCGAAGCGTGCCATCGCTCGGATCCGCGGTTCGCCGCAGTGAAGCCGATGACGATCTGGAGTTCGCTGCGGACGCTTGGCTTGAGGCTCTGGGACGAGTCCGCGAAGAAGCTCGTCGGTTGGCGACGGCTGCGCGAAATCCGGAGGGCGCAGAAGGAAGCCGCCTGAGGCCCGGCCGTCAGCGGGTGCCCGCACGATGTGCCGCGAGCTCGGCTGCCGCGTCGAGCACGGCTTGCGGCGCCGGTGCAGGTCCGCCGTAGCGCGCTGCCTCGAGCTCGGCGTGGGCCGTGCGCAACCGGGCCAGGAGTTGCGGCGACGCACCGCGTCGCGCGAGCGCGTTCCAGGTCGCGTCGCCGACAAACGCCTGCTCTCCGGTACACGCACAGCAGAGCGCCTCGAGCGCAACGAGCGCGTCGGCGGGACCGCGTGCCAACGCCCAAACGAGCCGGTCGTGCAATGCGCGCAGCTCGGCGCGCTTTCGCGCGAGCCGGACGCGCGAGCGCCACAACCCGAGCGCCATGCCGAAGCCGAGCCCGGCCAACGCCACCACCCACCACCACTTCGCCCGCTGGGCGGCCGACACCCCCTGCGCATCCGCGGCCATGAGTTCGGCAACGCGCAACGGCAGGTCCTTCAACGCGGGCAGCACCTGCAGCGGCACCGGATCCGTCGCGAGCGTCACGTACTTGCCGGCACGCGGCGAGAAGGTCGCGAACAGCACGGCCGGCACCTCGGTGACCCCTTCGCGCAGCGCGACCACGTCGAACAGGAACGTGCGCGCCGCCGCACCGCGCTTCTCGACGAGACCCTGCACGTGGAAGCCCGGCAGGCGCGGCCACGGCATCGGCGCGAAGCGTTCGAGATTGCCCCCGCCCGAGACCACGACTTCGAGCGTGAAGACCGCGCCAGCCGCGACGCTCGTCGGCGCCGCCGTCGCGCGCACCGCGAACTCGCCGACCGCTCCCGTGAACCCTTCGGGGCGATCAACCATCGGCAGCGCCTTCACGGTGAGTTGCTGCGGCGCCGACAGTGCCGTCGCCTCCTGTCGATCGAGCGGTTGTCTCCCGCGCAGGAAGTCCTCGGCAAAACGCGTCGCGAACGCGTAGCGCAGCTCGACCGGAGCGATGGTCGAGACGCCGGCCGCGAGCGGCAGCCAGCGGCAGCGCAGTTCGAGCAGTGCGAACGTGTGCCCGTCGATCGCACGCTGCCCGGCCGGCTGCCAGAGCACGACGCGGTCACCCATCGCGACGCGCTGCCCGATCGCCGCCGCGAGTGGCACGATCTCGACGGCGCGATCTTCGGCGCCGAGCAGCCAGGGCACTGTGACGAGGAAGGGCTGGTCGAGAGCCTGCTGCAGCAGCGGCACGGCCCGTTCGGCGAAGAACACGGTGTCGTAGCCGACGCGCACCGTGAGCTCGACGGACTCGTGCACCCAAGCCGTGGTCGCCGCGGCTTCGACCTCGACGAACGCCGGCGGCGCCGAGGGCTGCTGCGCGGTCACTTGCCCGAGCAAGAGCGCGGTGGCCAGCGCGTGTCGGCTCACCAATCGCGCTCCCCGGCGATCAAAACACTGCTCGGATGCAACAGCCGCGCAGTTCGCTTCTCACGCTGCTTCTGCTGCAGTCGTTGCCGCAGCCGCGCGAGCTCTGCTTCCGGCAACGTCGCCTGCACGAGGTCGGGCTGCACTTCTTCGGTGGACGGTTGCGCAGGTTGCGGCGGCGGCTCCGGCGGCACGGGCTCCGTGCGCTTTTGCTCTCGCGGTGCTTGCGCTGCACGCTCGCGCTCGAGCGCGGCGAGCGCCCGCACGGCGCGCTCGGCGTTGCGCAGCGCCTCGGGCCAGCCCGCACGAAGCTCGGCCGCGCGGCACCAGCCCTGCACCGACCCGGCCACCGACCGCACGGCGGTCTCCCAGGCCATCGGCTCGGCATCCGGCAACCGCGCCGCGGCTGCCGCGCGTTCGCCGCGCTGGAACGCAGCGCTCGCCAGCAGGAACTCGCCCCACGCGCGGTCGTCGATCACAGCACTCTCGAGCAGCGGGCGCGCTGCCGCTTCGGCGTCCTGCGTGCGCTGCACGCGCAGCGCCGCCATCGCGAGGTTCGCGCGCAGCTCCGCGGGAGCACCGGCCCCGTGCGCGGCGAGCTCCGCCGCGAACGCGACGCGGGCGTCTTCGTAGCGACCGGCGCGCCAGGCCGCGACGCCGGCCGTGAACTGCTCGGGCCCGCCGCCGGGCGCCTGCAGCGCGACGAGACAGAGCAGAGCCGCGGTGGACTTCGCGTTCATCGGCGGCGCTCCGGCAGGCACCAACGCAGCAGGCAGAACAGCAGCGACAAGAACAAGGGCCACTGGAACCGATGCGCTACCTGCCGCTCGGGCTCGGAGATCGCGGCGCGACGCGCGGCGGGCTCGAGCACCGTCCGGTGCAGGGACGACAACGCACCGGGAACGGTGCCGAGCAGCAACTGCCCGCCGCCGGCCTGGGCAACCGCAGCGAGACCGTCCGTATCGAGGCGCGTCACGATCTCGTGGCCCGACGCATCGCGCAGGAAGGACTCGCCGGTCTCGCTCGCGACGACGATCTTGCTGCCGCCTTCGGCGCCGAACCCGATGCAGTGCACGGGCACGCCCTGTGCCTGCGCGAGCGTTGCGGCCGCGGGCCCCGTGCCCGCGAAGTCCTCGCCGTCCGTGAGCACGACGAGGCTGCCGCGACCCGGCTTGCCAGCGCGCGCAAGCGCGCGCAGGCCGACTTCGATCGCGGCCCCCACGTTCGTGCCGCCGCGCTGCTCGCTGCCTGCCGCGAGATCGCGCGCGAGCACGGCCACCGAGTCGAGGTCGGCCGTCAGAGGCACGACGAGCCGCGCGTCGCCCGCGAATGCGACGAGGCCGAGCCGCGTGCCGGCCGCCGCGCGCGCGAGCTCGTCGATCTGGTGCTGCACGGCACCGAGCCGCGTGGGCGCCACGTCGCGCGCGGCCATCGAGCGCGACACGTCGACGCACAACACGATCTCGGGACCCGCCGGCTCGGTGTCGGCTTCCCCGAGCACGGGTTGCAGCAGAGCGAGCGCCGCGAACGACACCGCGGCGACGGCGCAGAGAGCACGCGCGCAACCGCGATACGGGGCACAGAGCGGCTCTTCGCGCCGGCCCAGCAGCGAGCGGGTGCGTTGCA
>DASRJH010000341.1:0-22176 GCA_035649575.1 Planctomycetota bacterium | reverse complement strand
CGGGAGTCGCGGCCGTGGTCGCGTTCGTGGGCCAGCGGCTGCGCGCACGGTCGGAGCCGCCGGCGGCGCCGGCACCGGCCGACACCTGACGCGGCGCGCTGCCAGCTGAGCTGCCACCGCGCGGGCCACTCCGAACGGCGCGCGGTCCGCCTCGACCGTATGGTGAGCGAATGGTCGCTGCGTCGCCCCGGTTGTCGTCGATGCTGTTCGTCTTTGCGGGAGTGCTCGGTGCGCAGTCGCCCGATTGGCTGCTCGATCCGACGCCGTATCGCGCGCGCATCGACGTCGCCGCGGACGGCAGCGAGGTGACGTTGACGAACGGGCTGATCGCGCGCCGCATCCGCCTGCGCGGCAATGCGGCGACTGTCGCGTTCGACGACCTGGTGCGCGGCGCATCGCTGGTGCGCGCCGTGAAGCCCGAAGCCATGGTGACGCTCGACGGCGTGGAGCTCGCGATCGGCGGGCTCACAGGCCAGCGCGTGCGCAACTTCCTCACGGCCGAGGCCGAGGCCGCGTTGGTCCCCGATCCCGCAGCGTTCCGCTGCACGGGGCACACGCTGGCACCGATCACCGCACCATTCTCATGGCAGCCGCGGCGCGAGTGGTTGGCAAGGCCGCGTTCGTGGCCTCCACCCGGCGTGGCACTGGCATTGACGTTCGCGCCGCCCGAGCACGGGCCGCGCGTCCTGGCGACGATCACCTACGAGCTCTACGACGGCTTGCCGCTGCTCGGCAAACGCCTCGAGCTGCGCAACGACGGCGCGCAGCCGGTGCGACTCGAAACCTTCACCGCCGAGCTGCTGGCGCTCGTCGAAACCGGGTCGACCGTCGGCGGCGATCCCGACGTCGGGCACCGCGATCTGCGCGCGCTGCACGTCGAGACCGACTACGCGTTCGGCGGCGCGATGGAAGCCTGCGCCGACAACCCGTCGGTGCAGTTCGTGCCGGATCCCGAATACGACACGCAGGTGCACTACGAACGGCGCACGCCGTGCCTGTTGCGGTGCTCGCCGCGCGTGGGGCCGGGGCTGGTCATCGCGCCGCAGGCGACGTGGCAGTCGTTCCGCGTGTTCGAGCTCGTGTTCGACAGCAGCGACCGCGAACGGCGCGGGTTGGCGCGGCGCCGCATGTACCGCACGCTGGCGCCGTGGGTCGAGGAGAGTCCGCTGATCTTCCATGCGCGGCAGGCCGACGACAAAAGCGTGCGGGCGGCGATCGATCAGGCCGCGGCGGTCGGGTTCGAGCTCGTGCTGATGACGTTCGGCAGCGGCTTCGACGCCGAGGACGACAGCGACGCGAATCTGCGGCGGCTGACGGCGCTCGCCGGCTACGCGCACGGCAAGGGAGTCGCGCTCGGCGGCTACTCGCTGCTGGCGAGCCGCTCGATCGATGCGCGCAACGACGTGATCAACCCGGCGACCGGCAAGCCGGGAGGCTTCGCGACGTTCGGCAATTCGCCGTGCCTGCTCAGCGAGTGGGGGCAGCGCTACTTCGGCAAGCTGCGGCGGCTGTTCGAGACGACCGGGCTCGACGCGCTCGAACACGACGGTTCGTATCCCGGGGATGCGTGCGCGAGCACGGACCATCCGGGCCATGCCGGTCTCGCCGACTCGCAGTGGCGCCAGTGGCAGGCGATCCGCGACTTCTACCGCTGGGCGCGCGGGCGCGGCATCTACCTCAACGTGCCCGACTGGTACTTCCTCAGCGGCGCGAACAAGACTGGCATGGGCTATCGCGAGACGAATTGGTCGCTGCCGCGCGACGACCAACTGTTGATCGAACGCCAGAACGTCTACGACGGCACGTGGAACAAGGCGGTCACGATGGGCTGGATGTTTGTCCCGTTGAGCGAGTACCACGGCGGGGGCACGGCTGCGACGATCGAGCCACTCGATGCGCATCGCGACCACTACGCTGCGCGGTTCGCCAACCTGCTCGGGGCCGGCGTGCAGGCGTGCTGGCGCGGCCCGCGTCTCTGGGACACCGAGCGCACGCGCGAGCTCGTGCAGGGCTGGACGGCGTGGTTCAAGGAGCGGCGCCCGATCCTCGAGTCCGACGTGCTGCACGGCCGGCGGCCGGATGGCCGCGACATCGATTGGCTGTTGCACGTGAACCCGGCGTTGCCGGCCAAGGCGTTGCTTGTCGTGCACAACCCGCTCGCCGAGCCCGTGCAGCGCACCTTGGCCCTCGAGCTTCGCCTGGCGGGGCTCGGGGCCACCGTCACCGCGCGCGCCTGCGCGCCGGGTGCCGCTGGCCAGGCGGCAGGGCCACCGAGCGAACTAGCGGTCGACGGCCGCGGCTGCGCTCGGTTCACCGTCGCGTTGCCGGGGCATGGCTTCGCAGCGTTCGAGTTCCGCTAGCGACGTTCACGCGCACGGCATTCACCGCGTGTCGGGAGACACGTAATGGCAAGCTGAGCCGAAACGTCGCGGTCAAGGCGCGGATCGCCGATGCACGGGGCCTGGGGTCACGAGTGGGTGCGTTCACCAATGCGAACGGCCGCGGTTCCCCGAGGAAGCCGCGGCCGTTCACACCGAAGGTCGAGCCTTCAGCGGTCCTGCATCACAGGTTGCCGATGATGCCGCGGATCGCATTCGACGTGATGTTGTCCGACAGCGACCCGTTGCCGAGGCAGAGCGACTGCGTGAACAAGGTGAAGTTGTTCAGGCTCGGCGAGGGCGGGATCACCAACGAGTAGCTGTGCGTGACGCCCGTGCTGACCCAGGCATTGAGGAGATCCGGGTTCGCACGGAGCTGGCAGCCCGGCTGGCCCAGGCCGAACAGGCTGAGGTCCAGGAGGTTCGGGTCGGCCAACCCGAAGATGTCGAGGCCGATGACGGTCGTCACGGGAATGTTGCTGACGACGAGGTCCCAGCTGTTCGGCCCCGGACCCTGCACGGGTTCAGTCGACGCCACCAGCGTCAGAGGCAGGACGTCCGCGGCGGCGAGGGTGAACGGGGAGGCGCTCAGCAAGGTCCGGCTGCCCGGATCCGCGTTTGCACCAGGCGGCGAGTAACCGACCAGGAAGCCCGTGCCACCGAGCGTGGACATCGTGCCGTACGCGTACGTCACGTCGCCGGCGCTGGTCACCTGCATCTGAATCGTGCTGGCGTTGGCCGCCGACGCGCCGCTGAAGTCCCAGACACCATCCCAGGTGATCACCAGCAGCGTCGGGGTCTCGTCGACCTTGACCTGGCCGCTGCCCACGATCGCCGGGTTGAAGTCGTGCCAGCCGACCGAGTACCAGGCCTGGCTTCCGGCGAGGAAGGTCGAAGCCGTCGGGGTGAAGCTCGTGCCGTTGCCCGTCGCCTTGGAGACGAAGCCGTTCGAACACACCGCCACGCTGGCGCCCCAGCCGGGCGCCGTGAAGCCGTTCGTATAGGTGTAGATCGCTTCGCTGTCATCCGTCAGGGCCAATGTCGTCGGCGTGGGGCCGACCGGCAGCAGCGAGCCGACGCCCGGCAATACCGTGTAGGGCGAGCCGACCTGGTTGATCGCCGTGCCGCCGAGGTTGAAGGCCGGCGCCGTCGCGAAGAGCTGGTAGTACGACGCGTAGGAGCTGCCGCAGCCCTGGCCGATCGTTGTATTGCTTGCGTACGTGCCCACCGGCGGCGTCCACGTGTAGGTGAGGCCGCTCGGGATCACGTTGGCGGGCGCGACGTTGTTGAACAACATGCCGACAGCGTTGGTGGTGCCAGCCGCCGAGAGGCTCCAGTCGTCGTTGACTCCCTTCGTGTTCTGGCGGTTGTTGACGTTGGCCGGGAACGCGTTGGTCGGGCCGCGGAGACCGACATGGTGCAGGGCGGTGGTCGTCGAGGCGCCCGGAACGCAGGTGCCGTAGACAGCCTGGATCTCACCGTTCTCCTTCAGGCGGATCTGGAAGTTGAAGATCGTGCCGGAGGTGGTCGTCAGCGAGGAACCGAAGCGCCTGAAGTTGCTCCATTGCACGATGAACACCTGGTTCGGCGTGCTGCCCTGCGCCTCCCAGCGCATCTCCGACCACGGGCCGTAGGCGGTCGTCGCCGTGCCGGCGCTGGTGACCGTCGCGAGGGCGCTCATCGTGATGACGCCGGCGGTGATCGCGAGAACCGTGGTGCCAGTGGGGATGCCGGTGCCGACGAGAACGTCACCGACCTGCACCGGGCCGATCGCGGAGATCCCCGTCACCTGGTCGCTGCCCAGGGTGCGGGTGCTGGCGAACACGTAGCCGCCCTGCAGGTCGCGACCGCAGGCCGAGACGAAGCCGGGCGTCACTGCGGTGCTGGACAGTGGGGTGTACGTCGTTCCCGGCGAGGTTGCACCGAACGCCAAGTGGCCGTTGGTCTGGACCTGGACCTGCGTCATCGACGCGCCTTCGTAGATGAACGGGAAGGGCAGCGTCACCGCGAAGGTGAGGTCGTCGAGCGTGTTCGCCGAGGTGGCGGTGGCGATCAGGGTGCCACCGCTGATTGGCGAGTATGTGCCGACAGACTGCGCGAACGTATAGAGCGTGCCGACTTGTGCGCTCGCGGCTGTGGCCAAAGCCAGCACGGCTGCGAGGGTGGGCATGGAACGGTGATAGAGCATAGGTGGATTGAGAAGAGATCAGATCGAGGAGCAGGACTGCGGTCGCGAAATGTGCGAAACCGCTTTCGCTAATATCACATCTCCGATCCGCATTGTCGAGCAGGAATCCCCCGTCGTGTAGAGCGCGGCGCACCGTGGCCACGGCGGCGTTTTGGTCGACCGTGTGATCACGGAGGAATCTCCGGTGTGGCCGAGCACCGGCAACGTGAAAAGCGACGTTCGCTGCAGCCTGGAAAGGGGCTGGGCGAGCAGGCTCGGTAACGCGGGGCGGCGGCCCCGCGTCGCTTCCCGCCGCGCATCTCTCGACGGCGCACGCGTCGGTTGGCCGTACGCCTTGCGCCGGATGTGCCGGATGTGAGTGCCTGCGCGTCACTGTTTGTCGAAGACCGCGATCCGTTCCGCCGGCGGCACGAAGTCCGGTGAGCCCGCCTTCGCGACGCGTTCGACGAATCCGACGATCGCCGCCTTCGGCGCGGGGCCGTTCCACGACGGCAGCTGCTGCGCGACGAGCGTTGCCGGCGCGATCGCTGCCCAGAGCAGAGCCAGGGTCCTCGAGCGTCGCCTGCTGCCTACCGGCTCGAAGAGGCTTCGAGGATCTGCCTCTGGATCTTGTCGAGGCTGAACGAACCGGGCGTCTGGCTCGGCGGATACTCCTTGAACGACATCAAGAACTTCGCGGCGACGTGCTGCATCGGCACGACCACGAAGGCGTGGTCGAGGCACCAGTCGTTGTAGACGTTTGCGTTGTGCTGGGCGAGTTCGAACGGATCGCGGCGCAGGTTGAACATCAACGGACAACGCAGCTCGATGAACGGCTCGCGCCACACGCCGAGGGCGACGCCGCGGTTCTCGAGGAACACTGCCTTCCAGTCGTCGTACCGCAGCGCCACGATGGCGCCTTCGTCGTTGACGTAGATGAACTCCCTTCGCGGAGACTTCTCGACCTTGCCGCCGAGGTAGTCGTTCAGGTCGTAGCCATCGAGACAGTTGTGGTACTTGCGACCGTTGAGCTCGACGCCGGCGGCCAGCTTGGCCTTGATGTCCGGAGCGCCCGCGATGGTCGCGAAGGTCGTCAACCAGTCCTCGTGCGCGACGATGCCGTTGAGCGTCGTGCCGGCCAGGTAATGGCCGGGCCACCGCACGAACGCGGGCACGCGGTAGGCGCCTTCCCAGTTCGAGTTCTTCTCGCTGCGGAACATCGTCGTGCCGGCATCGGGCCACGTGTTGTAGTGCGGGCCGTTGTCCGTCGAGTAGAGGACGACCGTGTCGTTGGCGATGCCGAGATCGTCGAGCACCTTGAGCAGCTGTCCCACGTGCTGATCGTGCTCGACCATGCCGTCGCTGTACTCGTCCTGGCCCGAGATCCCGCGGTGCTCCGCTTTCACGTGCGTGCGCAGGTGCATGCGCGTGCCGTTCCACCAGCAGAAGAACGGAACGCCGGCCTTCTGCTGGCGCGTGATGAACTCCTTGGCCGCCGCGACCGTCTCGTCATCGATGGTCTCCATGCGCTTCCTGGTCAGCGCGCCGGTGTCCTCGATGGTCTGGCCACCCTTGCCGTCGGCCTTGCACTTGAGCACGCCGCGCGGTCCGAACTTCTTCCGGAACTCGGGATCCTTCGGGTAGTCCGGGTGCTCCGGCTCCTCCTCGGCGTTCAGGTGATACAGGTTGCCGAGGAACTCGTCGAAACCGTGCGTCGTCGGCAGGTGCTCGTCGCGATCACCTTGGTGGTTCTTGCCGAACTGCCCCGTCGCATAGCCTTGCGACTTGAGCACGGTCGCCATCGTGACGTCGGTCTTCTGCCAGCCCTCCTTGGCACCGGGCAGGCCGACCTTCGTCATGCCGCTGCGGACCGGCACGTTGCCGCCGATGAACGCGGCGCGGCCCGCGGTACAGCTCTGCTGGCCGTAGTAGTCGGTGAACGCGACGCCTTCCTTGGCGATGCGGTCGATGCTCGGGGTCTTGTAGCCCATCATGCCGCGGTTGTTGTGGCTGATGTTCCACGTGCCGATGTCATCGCCCCAGATGACGAGGATGTTCGGCTTCTTCGCCTGCGCCAGCGCCGCGGGAGCCGCCACGGCAGCGAACGCCAAGGCTAGTGCAGTGGAGAGCGATGCGGGAAACCCGCGAGAGCGTGGAGGAGTCTTCATGATCGATACTCGATGCGAGTCCTCGAGGGACCGAGGGGACAATGGCGAGAGTCGGTCCCCGATCGGCGAGAACGATCGCCAGCTGGGGACCCCTCACCTTGCGCGACCATACCATTGGTTGCGCTCGAGTCGCGACGCTCCTGCTCGCCAGCGATGTACCGTTCGAGTAGCGAGGCGAAGTTGCAGATCCGTCGCTCAGCCGGCGAGCTTCGCGAACAGCGCCTCGATCGCGGTGCGCACGGGCTCCGCGGCGCCGGCTTTCTTGCCGTCGAGGAAGGTGCGGACTGCGTCGAACGAGCCCTCGGTGCGCATCGTCTGCTGCACGATCCACACAGCGGCCGCCCGGTTGGCGTCATTCCACTTGCTCCATTCGCGCTCGAGCACGGCCAGCATGGCGGCATGCCAGCGCGGGCAGAACAGCGCGTTCTCGCGTTCGCCTCCGTTCGGGAACGCCACCTGGTCGACCAGAGGGTTCTCGAGGCGGTCGGCGTCGGGAATGCTCCTGATCGCCGCGACGAACGCGGCCGGTTCGCTGAACAACGCCTCGGTCAGCATCGCGCGAGTCCGCGTGTTCGCGTGGAGCGGCGACAGGATCTCGACGAGGTTCAGGCTGACCTTGTGTTGACCGATCAGCATCAACCGGCGCAACCGCGCTGCGGTCCACGGCACGTCGAGCGGCGCGACGCGCCGGCCGAGGCCCAGGCCGAGCATCTCAGTCAGATCTGTCAGACCAATCCCCTGTCGGGCCGTCTCGGCGCGCTGCAACAGGCTCTCGAGGATCGCTTCGTCGCCCTTGCCGAGCAGGTTCGCCGCGTGCCGCGTGCCGGCGATGCGCACCCCGAATGACAGCGGATCCTCGCTGACTTGGAGCCACTGCTGCGCACTCAGCCGCAAGGCCTCACCCGATTCGCAGAGAGCAGCCTCCATGGCCAGGCGGAACACGTGCGGCGTTTCCTCCGACCCGATGGCCGCCACGGTCGCGTCCCTGCTCGCATCGTGCTGCAGCAGGGCGGTCGTGATGTGCGTGACGATGTCGCCTTCGACGAGGTGCCGGTCGCGCGAAGCGAGCATTGCTGCGAGCAGCTGCGCAGGACCCTGGCGCGCTGCGGCCAGCAGAGGTCGATGCCACGCGCTCGACGCGGGTAGTGCGGCAGTCGAAGGGTTGGCCAGAAGCAACGCCCAGTGCTGCGCGTCGCCGAGCCAGCCGTCGCACGACAGCAGCGCGGATACGGGCGGCAGCTCGCCGAGCGAGAACAGCATGTCGATCGCGTGCTCGCGCGACGCGTCGTGACCGCCGCTGCAGGCCTTGTGCAGCGCCGGCACCGCGCCCTTGCCGAACGCACGGATCTCCGCTTCGAGTACGTCGATCTGCTTTCTGTGGGTCTGCTGCTCCTTCGATTCCTGCGGCCATCCCTGCGCGAGCAGCGACGTGAGCGCCTCGAGCTTGCCGAGGATCAGCAGCTGGATCTCCTCGCCGAACAGGCGACGCTCGTACCACTCGTCGTAGTTCTGGCGCAGGTCGACGGCCGTCAGTTCGCGCAGGTGGACGCGCGCCTGCTCGACGCACGCGCGCTCCGTCGCATGCTCGGCGATGACCTTCTTGTAGAGGTCGAGCGCAGCATCGGCCTTGCCGAGGCGCTGCTGCGCGCCGGCGGCGTGCAGCAGGGCCTTCGCGCGCACGCTGGCCGGGCCCTCGGCGGCGGCGGCGGCGAGGTAGCCGCGCAGCGCAGTCTCGAGGTCGTTCTTGCCGCTCTCGGCCCACCACGCGTCGCGGAACAGCTTCTCGGCTTCGCTCGTCGCGGGTGCTGGCGCGGGTGCTGGCTCTTGTTGTTGCGCGCTGGCCGCTGCGTGGAGCGCCAGGAACGAGAGGAATGTGGGGATCAGGGTCTTCATCGGTTTGCTCCGTCGGATGCACACACCGTCGCCGATGCAGCCGCGGCAGTTGCGAGGGAGATGCGAGACTCTGCGCAGGATGTCGTGAGCAAGTTCACGGATCGAACCGGTAGCCGACGCGGTGCACGGTGATCAGATGGCGCGGCTCGGCAGCGTCGCGCTCGACCTTGCGGCGCAGGGCCAGCACGTGGTAGTCGACCGTGCGCGTGGTCGGGAAACGGTCGTAGCCCCAGACGCGGTCGAGCAGTTCGGCGCGGCTCACGGTCTTGCCCGGGTGGCGCGCGAGGTAGAGCAGCAGCTCGAACTCCATGCGCGCGAGCTCGATCACCTGCCCGCGACGGCGCAGCACGCGGCTGCCGACGTCGAGCTCGCATTCGCCGACCGCGATCACCGCGGCCGCGGGCGGCGCCTCCTGCGTGCGCTGCAGCACAGCGCGGATGCGTGCGAGCAGCTCGCGCAGATGGAACGGCTTGCCGACGTAGTCGTCGGCGCCGTCCTCGAGGCCCTGCACGCGGTCTTCGGCCTGGCCACGCGCCGACAGCACGATGACCGGCGTGTGGTCGCCGCGCGCACGCAGGTCGCGCAACACTTCGAGACCGTCGCCATCGGGCAGGCGGCGATCGAGCACGACGAGATCGGCCGCGTGGCGCAGCTGCGCCAACGCCTCGGCGACGGTGCCGGCGACGTCGGCGCGGAAGCCCGAACGAACCAGCTGCTCGCACAGGCCGCGCTGGATCGGCAGCTCGTCTTCGACGATCAGGATGCGGGGTGTCGTGCTCATGGCAGTTCGGGCGGGAGCCTTCAGGGTGCAAGATCGGGCACGGGCGGCAACTCGAGGCGGAAGATCGTGACCGCGGGGTCTTCGACCAGGAACAGGCGGCCGCCGCAAGCTTCGGCGAGCTCGCGGCTCAACGCCAAGCCCAGGCCGAGACCCTGGCCGTTCCGGTCGAGCCGTTCGAACCGCAAGAAGAGCCGTTCGCGATCCGCAGCACGGATGCCGGGGCCCGAATCGCGCACCTCGAGCCACGGCCCGGGGCCCGTGCGCACTTCGATCCAGTCGGGCCCGCCGTCGCGTGCAGGCCGGCCGTGCCGGCACGCGTTCTGCAGCAGGTTCATGAGGATGCGCGAGAGGGCAGTCGGGTCGGCGAGGGCAAGCACCTCGCCATCGGCGATCACGCAACGCAGGTCGACCGCGTCGCGGGCCGCGAGCGGTGACCACGAGGTGACGAGATCACGCGCGGCCCTCGCGAGGTCCACGGGTTCGGGTTCGATGCGACGCCGGCCGCGCTCGAGTGCCGCGAAATCGAGCAGATCGTCGACGAGGGCCGTGAGCCGCGCTCCCTCGGCCTGTGCTGTGGCGCCGTAGCGCACCCGCGTGTCGACGTCGAGCCCGGGATCGGCCAGCAGTTCCGCATGCAGGCGCAGGCTCGTCAGCGGCGTCTTGAGCTCGTGCGAGACGTTGGTCAGGAACTCGAGGCGCAGCGTGCGCGCGCGCTGCTCGTGCAGCAAGGCAGACCGCACGAGCGCCACACCTGCGACCATCACGAGCAACAGCAGCACGATGCCGACGGCGGTCAGCCAACGCTGCCGTTCGGCCCCGGCTTCGAGCGTGGCCAGTCCGCGCTTCGTCGCCGTGATCGCGATGCTGCCCCAATCGGTCGCCACGGCGAGCCGCGCGGTCGCCGCGCCCTCGAACGCCACGGCCGTGCTCGGCGCTGTGGTCATCGCGAACGCCACGTCGCACTCGCCGCTCTCCCACGGTGTGACTCGCGCGACTTCGGCGAGAGCGGACGCGGGGTCGCACAACCATTCGAGCATCGCGCCGCCGGCGACAGGGCTCCGGATACTGCGCAGCGGCTCTCCGCTTTCGAATAGCACTCGCAAGCCCTGACGTGCCATCGCCGCGGGATCCGCACCCGCAGCCTGCATCCAGGCGGCGCGCGCTCGCTCGGTCGCCGCTGCGAAGTGGAGACCGCCGTGGCCGAGCGCCGTTGCGAGTCGCTGCCTGCCGGCTGCGGTCTGCGCGAGCAGTTCGCACGGCAATGGCCCGGCTGCGGCGATCGCGGCCCACGGCTCGGTGGCAAGCAGCGCTGCCGCGTGCTCGGGTTCGCGCTCGAGCACCATGCAAGTGGCCAGCACGCGCAACGGTGGCGCATCGAACGACCGCGCGCGGTCGAGCATAGCGGGATCGCTCTCGCGCCGGTCGCAACGCGCGCGCAGCCGCACGAAGCTGTCCCATTCCGGCAGGTGGCGGAAGTCGCCATCGATCGCGTCGCGCGGCCAGATCATGCGTTCGTCGGCAGCGTGCAGACGCAGCGCTCCGTGCTCGGCGAACTCTGCCTCGGCGGCCGCGAGCTGCCCGAGGTCCGCGCTGCCCGGCAGGCTGCGCCGCAACCGCGCCGCGAGCGCGGCAAGCTTGCGCGCGGTGGCTTCGCTGTCGGCCGCGAGTGCCTGGCGCAGTTGTGGTTCGACCGCGCCGATTGCGCGCGCTGCCCCATTGCGGGCCTGCTGGCGCAGCTCCGCGACGAGCGGCGCCGAAGCCTGCAGGCCGAGCCACGCGAGGATGCCCGCCGGCGCGAGCGTCAGCAGCAGGAACAAGGCGGTTTTGGCGCGCAGGCTCGGCACGGCGCGACGATGCCGCGAACTGCCAGGGAGTTGTTTGGGAACTGCAAGGAGCTGCCCGGCGATGGCGCGCAGCGGTCGGAAAAACCAGAATGACCGAACCCGAACGGCGCCCCGGGCCACCAACGATGCCGCCGCGATGCCAGCCACCCTCGACGACCTGACCCGGACGCTCACCCCGCGGGTCGAACGCCTCGCGCGACACCTGTGCGGGCCGTCGGCAGCCGATGGCGCCCAGGAGGTCTGGCGCGCGCTCGCTCGGTCGTGGCCGGACTTCCGCGGCGAGGCCGAACCGGCGACGTGGGCGCACAAGATCGCGGTGCGCACGCTGTTGCACTTCGTGCAGCGGCAGCGGCGCCAGCAGCAACGCGAGCCGAACGCGAGCGAGCTCGAGCTGCGTCTCGACGAGGTCGTCGTCGCCGACTTCGCGGCGAATCCGTTCGTGCGGCTCGCGGCGGCCGAACGGCGCGCGCGCGTGCACACCGCGATCGACGCGCTGTCGCCGCCGCTGCGCGATGTGTTGATCCTGCGCGCGATCGAGGGACGCGACTACGCGGCGATCGCCGAGCTGCTCGACCTGCCGCTCGGCACCGTCAAGTCGCGCATCGCGGCCGCGACGATGCGCCTCGCGGAACGACTGCAACATCTCGGAGACGAGCCATGACAGGACGACTGCCCGACGACGCGACGCTGGTTGCCTTGCTCGACGGCGAGCTGCCCGAAGCCGAGGCACAACACGTGCTCGCCGCCGCGCGCAGCGACGCGCGCCTGCACGATCGCCTGCGCCTGCTGCAGGCCGCGCGCGCCGAGCTAGTCTGGGCGCTCGGACGCCCCGACGCGGCACCGCCGGACATGCCGTCGGCGACGCCCCGGCCACCGCGCGGGCCGCTTCTGTTCGTGCTGCTTGGCGCCGCGGCGCTGGCCGTCGTCGTCGTGCTCGGACTCGATGCACGGCAGCCCGCGCGCGACGCCGCGGCTGAGAACCGCTGGCTGCAGGTGCGGCTCGTGCCGCTGCAGCCCGCGTGGGAGCTGTTCTCGCCGATCCGCTTCGAGCTCGAGGGCACCGCGAAGACCGCCACCGATTGCTGCGTCGTCGCGCGCAAGCCCGGCGAGAGCGGCGCCGAGCTGGCCGTCCGCGTCGCTGCCGATGCGGCCGGGGTGGCGTCGTTGCCGCTGGTCTTGGAAGCCGAGGTGACCGGGCCCGACGGCAAATCACGGCGCGGCAGCGTCGCGCGCGTCGAGCACACCTGGACGGCGACGCCGTCGCGTCTGGTAGTCGAGCTCGTCGACGTGTTGCTGCCCCATGCGGGCATCAACCCGATGCTGAACGTCGCGCTCGAGCCAGACGGCGTGCGCGAGGACTTCTGGTGGGGCATCCGGCGCGCCGGCACGGTCGACGCCGGCGGCACCCACGGCTTCGTGCCCGAGGAGGTCGGCGAGTATCGCATCCGCTTCACGCTGCGTTCGTTCGCGCCGGCCGGCGGGCGCTTGCCGGCGTTCGACGAACCGCTCGAGGTGTCGACCGGCTTCGCGATTCGCGGCGTCGTCGGCGCGTGGAGCGAACCGCTCAACGGCATCCGCGCGCGCATCGTCGCGAACACGGATCACCCGGGGAAGACGCCGCTCGTGTTCGCGGTGCAGCTGCGCAACGAGTCGGACCGGCCGCGGACTTTCAACGTCACGGGCACGACGATCGCGAAGATCCCGCAGCCGTTCCACTTCGACCTGATGATCGACGCAGAGGCGTGGTTCCAGCGCGACGACCTCGGCGTGATCACCCCGGCGATGTCGACCGGCCTCGCGCTCGAGGTCGGCGGCGAACGTTCGGTCGTCGTGCTCGCCGACTTCTGGCGCCGCGACGGCCAGAGGCCTGCGCAGCTGAGCGGCCGGCACGCGTTCGCGGTGCGGTTCCACTCCGAGGCTTCGCTGTGGCTCGACACGGACAAGGCGCTGTGGCAGGGCAAGATCGACACGCCTGCGATCGCGATCGAGATGCCAGGTCCGAAGTGACCAGCACTACTTCGTCGCGAGCAACCACAGCTCACGCCGTGGACCGTGGAACAACCACGGCATCTCGCCGAGCACGTCGCGGCCCAGCACGCCCTCGTATTTCGCGTCGGTGACGACGAGATCCCGAAAGCGCACGCCGCCGAGCTCGAGCAGCCGCAGGTGGAGCAGTGTGCGCTCCTCGGCGATGCCGTGCACACCGATCGCGCGCGAGCTGTCGTCCGAGAATTCGCTGCGGACCCTGACCTTGGCGCCATGGCCGAGCTGCCGCTCGAGCTCCGCTTCCATGCGTGCGTTCTCCTCGGCGGCCCGCTGTCGCGCGAGCTCCAGGCCCGACTGCAGCGCGAGCTTTGCCGCCACGTCCGCGGGCAGCGACGTCCGGTCCGCGCCGGTGTCGACGAGCAGGTCGACCTCGGCACGGTCCTCGAGACGCACGCGCACGAACGGTCGCGAACGGTTGTCTCCGAGCGGCAGCTTCGCGAGCACACGATGGCCGCGCGCGGCCAGTGCGTCGCGGACGTCCTCGGGCCGCAGCATGTGCACGACCTTCGCCGGCGCATCGAACCACCAGACGGCGCTGCCGAGCACCTCCATGCCGATCAGGCCCTCGCCGGTCAGCGAGTGCAAGGCGTGGCAACAAGCCTCGAAGTCCGCCCAGGTCGTCTCGCCGATGCGCAAGCTGGGCAGCAGGACCATGCCGTCGATGGGTCGTTCCACTCCCGTCGCGTCGGTGACCGTCGCGCGCGGCTCGGGGCGCAGCCCCAGACCGAGACGGTCGGCGACCTCGCGCTTGAGGCACGAACGCGTGCAACCGGTGTCGAGCATCATGCGCACCGGCTGGCTGTCGATCGTCGCGTCGACGCGGAACGAACGGTCCATCGGCACCGTCGCCGGCGCGATGCCGCTCGCGCAGCCGGCGGCGCAGACCGCGAACAGCGCGCTCCAGCGGGGGCGGCGGCCGGTGCGTTCGTGGATCGACATCGCGCCGTTCTACCGAGGTCGGCGCGGCAACACCATGTCCCCCGGGGCTGCTACTGTCGCGTGGGAATGGTTTGCACGGGTCGATTCCGCGCGGCATCCCGACTTCCGGCGAGAGGAACGAGGAGGCATGGCGTCTAGGTCCTGCAGCATGACGACCAAGCCCGATGACCTGCAGCGCCTGCTCGCCGAGGAGCCGTTCGTGCGCGCGCTGGCCCACAGTCTCGTCAGCGACGAGGCCGACGACGTCGTGCAACAGGCGTTCCTGCAGGCGCTGCAGCACCGTCCTGCCGGGTTGCTGCAGCCGCGCTCGTGGCTCGGGCGCATCGTGCGCAATCTGGCCGCCGACCAGCGGCGCCGCAGCGCGCGCCGTTCGACGCGGCATCTGGCGGCCGCACGGCGCGACCTCGTGCCTTCGTCGAGCGAGCTGCTCGAAAGCGAAGAACGGCGCCGCGCGCTCGTGGCCGCGGTCGATCGGTTGCCCGTGGACCTGCGGACCGTCGTGCTGCTGCGCTACTACGACGGCCTGCCGCCGCGGCGCATCGCCGCCGAGCTCGGACTGTCCGTGAAGACCGTGTGGAACAGGTTGCACGTGGCGATGCAGACGCTGCGGTCGCGGCTCGATGCCGCGCACGGCGGGCAGCGGCGTGCGTGGCTGCTGCCGCTCGTGCCGTTCGCGACGCTGCCGCGCGCGATGCCCTGGCGCGAAGTGGCGCGGTCGCCCGCGGCAACGACGCTGTTCGGAGTGATTACAATGACGACCAAGACCAAGATCGTCGCGGCGGTGGCCGCGGTGCTGGCGCTCGCGTGGATCACCTGGCCGAAGGACGGGCGCCCCGGCACCGAGCCTGGGGACAGAGTGGCGCGCGACGCAGCGGCGGCGGTGCAAGGCGAGGTGTTGCGCGCTGCGCGCGCGGAGCCGCTAGCTGCTCCGCAACGCGAGGCGATCGCGCCTCCGCTGCCGGCGACCGACGCCACCGGGGCGCTCGTGGTGCACGTGCGCTATGCCGACGAACCGACCACGGCGGCTGGACTCACAGTGCTCGTCACCCGGCCGGGTGGCGACTTCCGCGTCGGCGTGCCCCGGGCCATCACGGACGCCGAGGGCACCGCGCGCTTTCCAGGGCTGGCGCCGGGCCGCGTCTGGGCACGCCCGACGCCGAGCGCGAGCGTCGGCGCAAAGGCCGAGATCGAGGCCGGTGCGACCGCTGAGTGCACGATCGAGCTCCGCGGCGGCATCACGTTGACCGGCATCGTCGTCGATGCGACCGGCACGCCAGTCGCCGATGCAATCGTCGAGTCGGTCATGGTCGGCGTCTCGGGTATCGACGCCGACCAGGTTGCGGTCACGGCAGCCGATGGCACGTTCGTCGTGCGCGAGAGCGGGCACCTCTGCGTGGTGGGGGCGCGCGCCATCGCCTTCGCTGCTTCGCAGTTGTACTTCGTGCAAAGCAAACCCGGCGCCGTGGAGCACGTGCGCATCGAACTGCTGGCAGCGGCAGGCGCCGTCGAAGGCGTCGTGCTCGGTCCCGCGGGCGAACCTGTCGTGAACGCAGTCGTGCGCGTCGGCGAGGGCCGCACCGAGGCCATCAACTGCTGGAAGCAAGGTGCTCCGCCGCTGCCGGCACAGGTGCGCACCGACAGTGCAGGTCGGTTCCGCGCGATCGGGGTTCGCCCGGGCACACAGCCCGTGAACGTCCGCGCTGTGAACCTCGCGCCATGGCGCGGCACGTGCGAGGTCGGTGCGGGCGGGACGGCTGCGATGCGTGTCGTGTTGTCAGCCGGTGTGACCTGCACCGGCGTCGTGCGCGGCGAAGACGGCCAGGTGGCCGGCAACGCTGATGTCGGCGTTGGCGACACCGGTGACTACGTCCTGCTGCGCACGCGCACCGCCGAAGACGGCACGTTCACGCTGGCGGGCCTGCCGATCGGCGAGTTCGAGTTGGCGGCAGAGAAGGACCAACTCGGCAAGGCGAGCACGCGGTTGCACGGCCAGCCGGGCGAGACGTTGCGCTGCGAGTTGTTGCTCTCGAACGGTCTCGCGCTGCGAGGCCGTGTGGTCGACGACCTCGGCGCGCCGGTCGCCGAAGCGTGCGTCGTCTGTGACGCCGAAGGCAACGACCGGTGGACCGGGGTCGCCCACACCGACGAGGCAGGTTGCTTCCTCTGTCCTGGATGTCCTTCGGGCCGACGGTTCAGCGTCGAGGTCACGGCGCGCGAGCACCTGCTATTGGAGCGCCGTGGCGTCGACCCGCGCGCGGGCGAGCTCGAACTGCGGCTCGCGCGCGACACAGCGCCCAAGGCGCGCATCCACGGCCGCCTGCTTCGACCCGACGGCAGCGCCGCCAGTAGTGGGAGCATCTGCGCCAGCCGCTATCGACCTCAGTTGGTCGAATACGTGGCAGTGCAGGCTGACGGCAGCTTCGCGATCGAGGTGCCGTCTGGCGAATGGCACGTGCGAGTCGAGGCGCGCAACCATCCGGAGATCCACCTTGGACCCCAGGTCCTCGAGTCCGGCGCGACCTGGGACCTCGGCACGCTGCAACTCTCGATCGGCGGCACGCTCGTCGTGCGTGACGTCAAGGAACCGCCGTTCCGCTACCTGGTCTTCGACGCGCAGGAGCGCTTTGTCGGGGGGCTCGACACGCGGGTGCCTTCGCTGCGTTCGGAGTTGCTCGCGCCCGGCGACTACCTGCTGGTTGCGGGCGGCAACGGCTTTGCCGCGCAGGCGGTGCCGTTCACGATCCGTTCGGCACAGGAGACCGAGATCGAGATCGAGCGCGCGCGCGGCGTGCGCCAACGCATCGAGTTCGTGCCGGCTGCCGGGACCGAGACGCCGCGCAGAGTCGAGTTCGAGATTCGTCGCGACGGCAAGCTGCTCCTCTGGGGCTCGGCGGAAGGCTCGCCTGCTCGCGCGCTCACCGCCGAGATCTGGCTCGCGCCGGGCGAGTACTCGTTGGCGACGAGGTTCTGCCATCCCCAGAGCACCGCCTCGTTCACGGTCGGGAACACCGAAGGTCCCCTCGTTCGCGTCGGCTTGCGCTGACCAGGAACAGCACCAGGTTCAGGCGAACGGAGTTCTTCTGATTCGTCGTCGTCCATCGCGCCCGCATCACGCTCCGCGCGGTTTCTTGCGCGTTGGTGAACCCGCGCCCGGTTCCGCGGCAATCTGGTCGGTGCGTTCGCATGACTCCCACTCCCGAGCTCTTGTTGCGTGATGCCGCGTGGCTGCGGGGGCTGGCGCGCCGGCTGGCGGCCCCGGTCGACCAGGCCGACGACCTCGTGCAGGAAGTGTCGCTCGCGGCGTTGCAGTCGGGCGCGCGACCGATCGGGAGGCCGTGGTTGGCGGCCGTGGCCGTCAACCTGTCGCGGTTGTTCCATCGCCGCTCGCTGCGCGAGCGGCAGCGGCTGCTGCGCCTCGCGATACCCGCCGCGTCGCCCTCGGCAGCGGAGCTCGTCGAACAAGCCGAGCTGCAGCAACGCGCGGTCACCGCGGTGCTCGAGCTGCCGGCGCTGCAACGCGACGTGGTGCTGATGCGGTTCCTGCAGGGGCTGTCGCTCGAGGACACCGCGCAGCGGCTGCAGCTGCCGCTCGAGACCGTGCGCACGCGGCAGCGACGCGCGCTCGCCGCGTTGCGCGAACGCTTGCTGCCGGCCGACGAACGGCACGGCATGGCGGGACTCTGGCTCATCGGATGGATCATGAACACGAAAGCAGCAGCAACGATCGCCGCCGCCATAGCACTCGCCGCGGGCGCGTTCTGGATGATGCGCGAACCGCCGCCGCCCGCGACCTCGGAGTCGGCGATGTTGGTCCCCGAGCCGGCGGCACTCGTCGAGGAACCGGCGAGCGGCAGCAACGCCGAGACGCATGGGCTTCGCACCGCGGCAGCGCCGGAACGCGAGGCAGCGCCGACTCCGGCAGCCGCGCCCGAACCGGCGCCCTCGGCGACGACCACCACGCTCGCGGTCGCGGTGCGATGGAGCGATGACGGCACGCCGGCAACCGGTGTGCACGTGATGTGTCGTCCGATGACGGGACTCGGCCCGATCCTCGCGAGCGACGCAGCGGGTATGGCGACGTTCGCGGGCCTCGATGCCGGTCGCTACTGCATCAGCAGTGCCCACATGAATCCGGGCGGGGACGTCTTCGTCGATCTCGGTGCGCCGCCTCCCGGAGCAAGGGAACTGCATACGGGCAGGCTTCGAACTCTCGTCGGCGATGCCAAGACTGGCGCGGCGAAGACGATCGAGGTGCGCGTTGCGCGCGGCTTCGCGGTGCAAGGTCGTGTCGTCGATCCCGATGGCGCTCCCGTGCCGTTCGCCGACCTCGTGGTCTCGCAGGGTGGCGTCGATCCCGCGTTCGCCTTCCCGGCTGGTCGCGCCGATGCGCAGGGTCGCTTCCGCGTCGATGGCATGGGCACCATGCGCATGCTCGGCGCGCAGCACCCGCAGTTCGGCTCGACGGACTTCGAGCTGATGAAAGAGGACTCCGGCCAGCACGAGCTCGTGCTGACGATGCCGCGCAAAGGCGTGGCCGCAGTCGCGGGTCGCGTCGTCGACGGCAATGGCAAGCCGCTCGCGCGTGCGTTCGTGCACCTGCAGCAGACCGGCACCGTGAAGATCCAAGCTGGCGCGCGCTGCGTGATGCCGCCGCCCCCGATCATGACGACCACCGAAGCGGACGGGCGCTTTTCTGCTGCAACGCTGCGTCCCGGCAAGCGCCGGCTCTACGTGTACGTGGACGGCCTCGCGCCGCACTTCAGCACCTTCGAGCTGGCCGAGGGCGAGCGCCGTGAGGTCGACGTGCAATTGCTGCCCGGAGCGACTCTGGTCTGCACGGTGCGCGATGCGCAGGGCCAGCCCATCGACGGAGCCACGGTCTCGTTGGCCGGGCTCTCGTTCCCGCAGCAGGCGTGGCAGACGAGCCACGGCGGCAAGCCGCTGCGCTTCACCGGCATGCCGCCGGGGCCGCGCAAGGTCGTCGTGAATCAGCAGAAGTTCGCGGCCTTCGAACGTGAGGTCGTGTTCCCGGCGACCGGCGAGCTCGTGCTCGACGTCGAACTGCGAACGGGGCACACCGTGAAGGGCCGCGTGCTCGACCATCAGGGCAAGCCGCTGGCGAAGTGGTGGGTCGACCTGGGGTACGGCCGCCGGCGCGTGACGACGGACGACGAGGGGCGCTTCACGTTGCCCGACGCTGCGGAGACCGGAAACTCGGTGTACGTGCGTCCCACGATGGGGTTCGTGCCGTTCCGGCTGCGCGTCGAGGGCGTCGCCGCGGACGAAGGGGAACGCACGTTCGTCGTCACGGCCGACTGCGCGCCGAGCGCTCGCGTGCGCGGCCGGTGTCTCGCGATCGACGGCACGCCGCTCGGCGGCGTCGCGCTCGGGTTGTGGCAGGAGCACATGCAGGTCGAGGGGAACCGCGTCACGGCGGCCGACGGCTCGTTCGAGATCGGGCCGCTGCCGCCCGGGGCGTATCGGATCTACCCGACGCATCGCGACGCGAAGTTCGAAGGCGTCGACTTCGAGCTGAAGGCCGACGAGGTGCGCGAGCTGCCGCCGTTCGCGAGCAAGGTGCCGAAGGAGCGCTGACAGCCGACGCGTCAGGCGAGCAACCGTTCGCCGAGCCACCAGCAGCCGAGCAGGCCGACCACGAGGGACACCGCCGGTGCGACGCGGGCACCGTTCGGGCGGCGCGCAGCACACCGCAGCAACGGCACGACCGCGAGCGCGAACGCCAACTGCCCGATCTCGACGCCAAGGTTGAAGGAGAGAACAGGCACCACGCATGGCGACTGCGCAGACAGGATGTCGAGGTCCGCGAGCACGCCCGCGAAGCCGAAGCCGTGCACGAGACCGAAGCCGAATGCCCACGGCCAGCGGTGCGCCGTGCCAGAGCACTGCAGCAGGTTCGCGACCGCGACGGCGACGATCGATCCCGCGATCGTCGCTTCGACGAGGAGGCTCGGCAGCCGCACGAGGCCCGTCGCCGCGCCGAGCAGCGTCAGCGAGTGAGCGACCGTGAACGCCGTGATCGTCGCGACGATGCGCCGCCACGACAGACAGCCGACCAGTAGGGCCAGCAGGAACGCGAGGTGGTCGAACCCGATCAGGATGTGCTCGATGCCGAGCGCGAGGAACGCGCCGCTCTGCGCGAACCCCGTGGCCACTGGCGCCGCCGGGATCGCGAACGTCAACGCGCGCGGGTTCAGCAGCGCGTCGCCGAGAATCGCGCCCGCATCGTCGAGGCACGCCGCGTAGCAGCGGTGGCCATGCGCGAGGAGGCGCAGGAACGGCACCTGCAGCACGGCGTCCCCTTCGGGCCGCGCGAACGCGAGCGACAGCTCGACGTCCTTGTTCTCGGCGAGCTCGGCAGCGAGCAGCTCGCAAGGTTGCTCGACGGTGATCATCTCGGTTGGCACGCCGAGGCCGCTAGGCAACAGCAACAGGAACTCCCTGCGCACGAGCTCGGCCAGCACGGGGCGGGCGCTCGCGAGCTCGAGCGCGTCGAGCGTGCCGTCGGCGTTGCGATCGAACGCCGTGGCAGAGCAGAAGTCGGCATTTGCGAACGCGACGTGCAGGGCGAGACGGTCGCCGTGACACGTGACGCGCAGCGAGCTGAGGCCGGGATCGTGCGGGACGGGCGCTGTGCTGCCGGCGAGTACGAGCGCCGCGAGAATGGTGCCGATGGGCGACATGGGATGCTCCGGGTCGAGGCGAGCCCGCCGCCGCGCGCCAACGCGCGGCAGCGGACGTGCACTCAGTCGTGGGTGTGCACGCGGCCGTTCTGCGGCGTCGCCGCATACGGCATCACCTTGTTGTAGGCGACGTCGTTGCTGTTCACGTTGTCGCCCGCGATGCGGATCACGGGCGGACTCACGCGCAGGTCGCTGATGACCGCGCTGACGCCGATGTCGAACACGTCGTCGCCGAAGCGCCGGCCGTTCGGCCAGCCGCCCGGGATCTGCTGGTTCTGCAGCGGGCTGAACACGGTGTCGCCGCCGAAGATCGACAGCCGCGAGAAGCCAGCGTCGTCGGGGTTGGTCGGGTGCGCCGTGCCGCCGCCCGCGAGCCGCACGGGCGCCGTCGAGAGGTCGCACTTGATCAGGTCGGGGATGAAGATGCCCGCGAGGTCGGTGCGATTGGTCTCGATGCCGGGGATCGGGTTCGGCGCGAACACGAGCGCGTTCAGCAGCGCCGCGAGCTCGGGCGTCCGCGCATAGTTCCTGAACCGGGCCGCGTCGTCCTCGGGCGACAGGCGGTTGTAGGCATCCTTGTCGCGGATCGCGACGAACGCCTCGCAGAACAGCGGGTTGCCCTGGCGCCCGACCTGCACGAGGTGGCCGTGCTGCACCGGGTCGTGGCATTCGCTGCGCAGCTCGACCCTCTGGCGGTAGGTCGTGGCGTGCACGCCGACCACCTGCATGTCGCCGCCGAGGCGCGCGACCGGGACCTGCAGCACGATGGTGTGCACGTTGAAGCCCTTCTGGCTGTCCTTGCCCGGATTGCGCAGCGACAGCAGGTCGAAGGTCGCGCCGACGTCGGCGTAGAAACCATCGTCGCGCTGGCCCGCCCACGACCTGAACCCGTGGGACAGGTTGGTCACGGTCTGCATCGTGTAGCGGTCGAGCTGTGCTGCCGTCGCGACGCCGTCGAGTGCGGGCCCGTCGCCGGCCGATTGGTTGTAGAACGGGGTCGCGCGACCCTGGTTGTTCGGCGGCACGATGCCGCTGCCGAGGTTCGTGATGCCGTGGTGGGGGCCGGGGCGCCAATCGATCTCGGTCACGTCGTAGGTCTGCGTCAGGTTCTGCGCTTGGTCGTCGACGTTCTGCACGACGCCCGTGTAGGACTGCAGGATCGTGGTGCGCGCCTTGTAGCTCGTGTCGAAGCGGAAGTAGTAGCTGAACGTCTTGCGGCCGGCGGCCAGGTCGGGGCCGGTCGAGACGTGCAGCGCGTA
>DASRJH010000340.1:0-2335 GCA_035649575.1 Planctomycetota bacterium | reverse complement strand
GGACGCATGGTCGGCATGGTATCACTCGTGTCTCCTTGCTGGTGGGGCACCACCTGCTACAGGGACACGAACCCGCCAGCGGTTGCAGGGAATCCGTCACTACAGGCACGATCCCGCGCGGCGCTCCGTCGCGGCTCGCTGGGATTTCCCTGCCAGAACGCACAGACGACACCCCTTCGATCCACTGCGTAGGGCATGCGCTTCTTGCCCACTCATCAGACCATCAGTCCTCATGCGCGACGGCACGCAGATTGACGATCGCGGCGGAAACTTGCGCCCGCAAAAACCGCCGCAGCGCCCCCGCGTTGCATCGCCCCGCATGCGGTGAATGATCCCCGCGTTGCGCGCGGGCCCCCGCAAACGACCGCGCGCGGCCACCATCTCGTTTCCCCAAGAAGAAGAAGCAGGAGAGCAGTCCCATGTCCATGCGATCACCGGGCCGCGCCCTCGCGGCCCTGTTGGCGTTGTCGTTCCCCGTTCTCGTCGCGCCCGTGCTCGCGCAGGATCGGCCGGCGCAGCAGCCCGCGCGCGACCTGCCCGCGCACCCGACCGACGAGAAGATCGATCCGCAGGTGCTCGCCGACGCCGACCAGCTGCTCGCGAACGGCTTCGTGCGCGAGCAGGACCGCGTGCGTCCGAACCTGCGCGTCGTCATCGAGCTGGTCCGCCAGCCGCGCGACGTGACGTTCGAGACGAGCGTCGCGCGCGACCCGCTGCCCGACGTGCAGGCCTCCGTCATCAACCGCCAGGCGGCGTTCCTCGACAGCCTGCCCGGCGCGCTGACACCGCGCGAGCGCGCGGGCTTCAACCTGCTGTTCCCGCTCGAGCTGCAGTACATGCTCGCCGCGGAGCTCGCCGACGTGCCCACGCTGCGCGCCGTCGCGGCGCTGCCGGCGGTCAAGTACGTGTGGAAGGACAACCTCAACAAGCTGCTGACGAACGAAGGGCGCGCGGTGACCGGCTCGACCACGGCGGCTGCGAACGGCCACACGGGTGCGGGCGTCGGCGTCGCGATGATCGACTCGAACTTCGACCTGCTGCACCCCGAACTCGGCGGCTCGACCACGCTGCCGAACAGCATCGTCAAGGGCGGCTACAACTTCAGCACGCCGGGTGGTCCGATCCACTCGCAGGTCTTCAACGACTGCTACCACGGCACCGGCACCGCGTCGATCGTGCGCCGCTACGCGACGGGCTGCCACCTGTACACACTCGTCGTGTTCCCGAACGCGTACGACAGCACGATCGCGAGCGCGATCAACTGGTGCGTGACGAACAAGAACGGCACCGGCGGCGGCTCGCCGATCAAGGTGATCTCGATGTCGCTCGGCGGCGGCCGCTACTTCGCGGCAGTCACGTCGGGCACGCTGCACACCGCGTGCGGCACCGCGCTGAGCAACGGCATCCTGTGCTTCGCGGCGGCCGGCAACGACGGCTGGACCGACTCGATGGGCTCGCCGGCGGCGTCGACGAACTGCATCTCGGTCGGCTCGACGTGGGACGTCAATGGCGCGCCGTACTCCGCGTTCCCGCCCGCGAACTGCAGCGACTCGAGCCGCAGCGTCGACGAGCGCACGTGCTACAGCGACACCGCGTCGTTCCTGTCGATCTACTGCCCGAGCGAGCAGGTCATCTGTGCGCGGTGCGGCGGCGGCACGTTCGCGCTCGGCGGCACGTCGTCGGCGACGCCCGCGGCGGCGGGCTGTACCGCGCAGTTCCTGCAGGCGCGGCCGACGTACGCAGGCAACAAGAACGGCGTCGTGAGCCTGTACCAGAGCACGGGCGCTGTCGTCATCGGCGACACGGGCAAGCGTCGCGTGAACCTGCCGGCGGCGATCACGGCGGCGGGCGGCGGCGGCGGCGGCACGCCGCAGCTCGCGAACGGCACGACCTACAACTACTCCGTCGCGACGGGCGCCGTGCTGAACTACCAGATCGCAATCCCCGCGAACGCGACGAACCTCGTCGTCGCGATCACCGGCAGCGGCGATGCCGATCTCTACGTGAAGAGGACCGCGATCAACTGGCCTGCGGAGCAGGGCGCGCACAACGAGGCGGAGTTCAAGGCGCCGTACATCGGCGGCAGCGCCGAGAGCGTCACGTTCCCGGCGCCAGCTGCCGCCACGTGGAACGTGCTCGTGCACGGCTACTCGGGCGCATCGGGCACGATCCGCGCATCGTGGACGGTCAGCACCGGCGGCAGCTGGCACAGCGTGAGCTGGGTGTCGCAGACGCCGCACAACTACGCGAACAACCAGGTCTACACGGCGACCTACACGTACCCGGGTGCTTTGCAGGTCGGCGTGCACTTCAACCGCATCGCGACCGAGTCGGG
>DASRJH010000339.1:0-2664 GCA_035649575.1 Planctomycetota bacterium | reverse complement strand
CGCAACGCCGTCTCCTGCACGAGGTCGTCGGCATCGGTGCTGCCGACCAGATCGCGCGCGAGCCGGCGCAAGGCCGTGGCATGGGTCTGGAGCTCGTGTTCGAAGGACGACATCGGCAAGGGCTGGTTCGGCTCCTTCTATCACTCCGCGGGCAGACGATCGGATTCAGTGGCGATGCGCTGCTGAAAGGCAAGTTGCGACCAGGGCCCCCGAACCCACCCCGCGACCGAACGCCCGAGCGCGAGGTCTGCCACCGGCCGACAGCGTCGGACAGCGGTCGCGTCGCTCCAGGCCACTGGACGTCCGTGGTCATCCGCTGCGCGTGCCAGTGACGGACTTCGGCGGCGCAGCAGGACTACACGACGTGCCGCGAAATGCAGGCTCTCTACTTCGGCCAGATCGCGACCGCGGCCTTGCACTCCTCGACGGTCGGCACGAGCGCGAGCCGCACGAACCGTTCCTGGCCCTTGCCGAAGAAACTGCCCGGCGCCACGACCACCCCCACGTCGCGACATCTCGCCGCGTAGTCCACGTCGCTCACGCCCGGTGGCAGCTCGAGCCACAGATACAGACCCGACATGCCGCCATGCACGCGCAGGCCACGCTGCCTGCACAGCTCGAGCAGCACCTTGCGTTTTGCCGCGAACACGGCCACGCGTTCTTCGACGTGCTTCTGGTCGGTCCACGCCACCGTCGCCGCGGCCTGCACGAACTCCTGCGGTGCCGTGCCCATGCTCGAACGGAACCGCCGGTAGGTCGCGACGAGCTCCGCATCGCCCGCGACGAAACCCGAGCGATAACCCGTCATGCCCGAACGCCGGCTCAGCGAATGCACCGCGAGACAGCCCTTGCGGCCGAACTCGAGCAGGCTGCGCGGCGCCGGCCCTTCGTAGTGCAGGTCGGCGTCGCCCTCGTCGTTCACGAGCACGAAGCCGTATTCCTCGCGCACCGCGACCCAACGCCGGAACAGCTCGTCGGGCAGACCGAATCCGGTCGGGTTGTGCGGGTAGTTCAGGAACACGACCGACGCGCGGCGCAGCACGGACTCCGGCAGCACATCGGGATCCATCGCGTAGCCGTTGTGCGGGTCGAGCGGCACGGCATAGGTCCAGGCCTCCGCGAACAGCGCGCCGCGCTCGTAGACGGGCCAGGCCGGCTCCCCGTAGAGCACGAGGTCCTTGTCGCTCGGCACCTCGACGAACGTCATCGGCAGATGGAACAGGCACTCCACGCTGCCGAGCGTCGCGAGGACCTCCGCGTCGGGATCGACCTTGACCCCGAAGCGACGCTGCAGGTAGCCCGCCGCGGCGCCGCGCAAGGCCGGCGTGCCCGCGGTCGGCGGATACTGGCTCACTTCGGCAACCGCAGAGCACAACGCGCGGCGCAAGACGGCCGGCGTCGGCTCGCGCGGGTCCCCGGTGCCGAAGTCGAACACGCGCACACCGCGCGCCGCGAGCTGCCGCGTCCACACCGCGATCTGCTCCATCGGGTCGGCCTGCAGCCTGCGCAACCGTTCGTTCACTTGCCGTCCTTCCCTGCCGCCTTCGCCTGTTCGTCGAGTTTCGCCTGCATCGCTTCGCGCACGCGCTCGAGCAGCTTCTTCGTCGCGCGGATGCCGTCGTCCTCCGACAGCTTGCTGCCTTCGTACTCGATGCCGATGTGGCCGCGCCAGGCGTGCTTGCCGACCACGATCTCGAGCATGCGCGCGTAGTCGGTGTGGGTCTCGTTGCCCTGCTCGTCGAAGTCGTGCGACTTGGCGCTGACCCCGCGCGCGAACGGCATCAGCTGGTCGATGCCGAGATAGCGGTCGTACTCCTCCTTGTCGCTGACGCGGAAGTTGCCGAAGTCCGGCAGCGACCCGCAGCGCGGGTGCTTGGCCAGAGCCAGCGTCTCACTGAGCCACTTCCCGTTCGAGGACAGGCCGCCGTGGTTCTCGACGATCACGGCGATCGCGTGCTTGTCGCCGTACTCACAGAGCCGGTGCAGGCCGTCGGCCGCGAGCTTCTGCTGCTCCTCGTAGCTGCCCTTGCTCTGCGCGTTGACGCGGATCGAGTGGCAGCCGAGTGCTTTGGCGGCCTCGACCCACTTGTGGTGGTTCTCGATGGCCGCCGTGCGCTTCTGGTCGTCCGGGTCGCCGAGGTCCCCCTCGCCGTCGCACATGATGAGCAGGCTCTTCGTGCCTTCGCCCTCGCAGCGCTTCTTGAGCTCGGCGAGGTACTTCGCATCGCGCGCCTTGTCCTTCCAGAATGTGTTCACGTACTCGACGGCCGCGATGCCGAACGACTTCGCCGTCTTCGGGAAGTCGAGGTTGTCCAGTGCCTTGGTGAACAGCGTCTTGTGCAGCGACCATTCGGCGAGGCTGATCTCGAACAGCGGTGCGCGCGGCGGCAGAAACCGCGACCGCGGCGAGCACACTGCGGGCAGGCAGGCGGCACCGAAGGCACTGGCCGACATGCCGAGGAAACAGCGACGATCGACGCCGGGTGTCGTGGCATCCATGCGCGTCATTGGAGGATCCGCTCTCGACCGAGGCAACCCTCGCGCACCACTTCCGCGTGCGCTATCCTCCTCGCCCCGGTTCGGCGGTCAGTCGCCGTCGACCCACGAAACTCCGCACTTGCACAGCCATGGCGATCCGCGTCACTGAAGCCAAGAAGGGCATGG
>DASRJH010000338.1:0-16154 GCA_035649575.1 Planctomycetota bacterium | reverse complement strand
GCGAGTGCGGCCAACGCGACGAACGGAACGACGAAGGCGGTACGCATGGGCATCGGGTGGCTCGTTCGAGAGGGTGATGGGACGGTGCGGCGCGCGAGCGACCGCACCTCGCGCAGCGACTCGCGAATCGTGTGCCCCGCGAGATTGTGCCATGGCTGAGGTCCGGACGCGAGGGGGCCGGACGCTCCGGTTCGGCGCGCCGACGCGCCGACAGAGCGACTGTCCGCATGCCGACGGCTACGAACGCGCGTCCGCATGACGTCCGTCTCTCGTCCCCTCGCCCGCTCGCGCAGTGCGCCGTCGTCGTGTCCCCCAAGGACAACGTCGCCGTCGTGAAGACCGGGCTCGCCGCGGGCGACGCCGTGACGTTCCTCGACGGCCCGCACGCTCGCGATCACCGGCGAGGTCACGCCGGGCCACCGCTTCGCGACGCGCGCGATTCCGAAGGGTGACTTCGTGCTGCAGTACGGGCAGTCGATCGGCACGTCGAAGGGCATCGCTGCGGGCGATGCGATCAGCCATTCGAACATGAGCAACGAGGTGGAGGATAGGTGGGACAAGCTGCGATCCCGTCAGTGTATCGCCCAGGCTTGGCGGTCGGGAGTGGTTGGCCCGGTCCCGCGTGCCGGCGGCCGGGGCGTTGGTCGAGCCGGCCGCGAGTGTCGCCGAAGGCGGCCCTGCCCTCGGCCGATGCGGCGTGGACCTGCAGCCGGTCGGTTGCCTCGGTGTCGGCGCCGGATTCGTCTGGCTCGCGCCGCAGACCGCGCTAGCGCAAGAACCGCTGCACGGCGCTGCGGATCCGCCGCACGACGCGCGCGACGTCGTCGTCGGTGAGTTCGGCGAGCGGATGGAACGTCGTCCGCCGTTCGCCGAGACTGCACGCGAACACACCGTCGGTGAACAGCGCGTGGAAGTGTACGTCGAGTCGGAGCGCTGGTGGCGGCGCGGCGTCAAGTTCCGGCACGCCGGTGCTTCGCCGGGCGCGATCCACATCGAGCCGCGCCACGAATGGTGCGGTGTTCGAGACGTGGAGGAACGCGCGCGGCGAGCAGCGCTTCGAGCTCGGGCGCGTCGTCGTCTGGCAGCCGGTGCACCAGCTCGCGTTCACGTGGCGCAACACGACGTTCGCGCCGCTCGAACAGACGGAGGTCGAGGTGACGTTCGCAAAGATGGGAACGTCCACGCTCGTGACCGTGCGGCACCGCGGTTGGGAGGCGCTGCGTCCCGACCATCCGGCGCGTCACGGCGCAGACGACGAGGCGATGCAAGCGCGTGATCGGGCTGTGGTGGGGCGAGCAGCTCACGACGCTGCGCGAGTTCGCTGTGCCGCTGCCGTGACAGCAGCTGCGAGGCCAGCGGCCTGCTTGCCGGCGCCACGACGGGCACCTACGATCGCCTCATCCAATGGGAACGTTCTCTGTCGAATGCGAGGTCGTGAACGTCGCAAAGCCCGAGTACACCGCAAGAGTCCGCATGCTGGCGGACTCTGGCTCGGACTTCACCTGGGTGCAGGAGTCGGTCCTCGAGCAGGCCCGCATCCGCATCGCGAAGAAGGACCTGCAGTTCGTGATGGCCAACGGGCAGACGATCACCCGCTCGGCGGGTTACGCGATCCTCAGGGTCGGGGCGTTCGAAACCGTGGACGAGGTCGTCTTTGGTCAGCCGGGCGACCTTGCCCCGCTCGGGGCGCGCACCCTCGAGGGCTTCGGCGCCACGGTCGATGCCCGACGCAAGCGGCTCGTCGCCGCGGGGCCGCATCTTGCGGCGCCATCGAGGGACTCGTAGCGGCACGTCAGGCAGGGAACGTGACGCGGCTGTCGGTCGTCGCCAAGGTCGAACCCGGTCAGGATAAGGAAGGTCGCCGCACGGTCATGTTGCTCGGCGAGAAGTAGCAATGCAGCGTCCCGACTTCGAAGACCTGTTCGGCCTCAACGCGGCCTACGCCGAGAAGGTCTACGGCGACTATCTCGCATCACCCGACTCGGTGACCGCAGAGTGGCGCCAGTGGTTCGAGTCGACGCTGCCGCCCGAGCTGCGCGCGCATGCAGCGGCCGCCACGCTGCGCACGCCGCCGCCGCCGCCTGCGCCCGCGGCTGCGGGCAGCGACGAGCTGCAGCCGCTGACCGGCGTCGCGGGCAGGATCGTGCGCAACATGACCGAGAGCCTTGCCGTGCCGAGTGCGACGTCGGTGCGCGAGATCCCGGCCAAGGTGCTCGAAGAGAACCGGCACGCGATCAACCGGCACCAGCAGGGGCTCTACCTGGGCAAGGTCAGCTTCACGCACCTGATCGGTTGGGCGATGGTGCAGGCGATCACCCGCGTGCCCGCGATGGCGGCGCAGTTCGTCGAACAGGACGGCAAGCCGTTTCGTCGTGTCGGCAAAGTACTCAACGTCGGCATCGCGGTCGATCTGCCCGCAGCGGACGACCGGCGCAGCCTCGTCGTTCCGAACATCAAGGACTGTGCGTCGCTCGACTTCGCGGCTTTCTTCGCGGCCTTCAACGAGCTGATCGAGAAGGCGCGCGCCGGCACGCTCGGCCCGGACGACTTCGCGGGCACGACCTGCACGCTGACGAACCCCGGCACGATCGGCACGGTCAGTTCGCTGCCGCGGCTCATGAGCGGCCAGAGCTTCATCCTCGCGACCGGCGCGATCACGGTGCCCGCCGCCTACCAGGGCGCGTCGGCGGCGACGCTGACCGAGCTCGGCATTGCGCGCACGATGGTGCTCACCAGCACCTACGACCACCGCGTGATCCAGGGCGCCGAGTCGGGTGCGTTCCTCGACTGGATGCACCGGCTGCTGCTCGGCGAGGAAGGCTTCTACGAGGGCGTGTTCCAGTCGCTCGTGGTCCCGTACCGGCCGATCGCGAACGCCGTCGACCGCCGGCCGCCGCTCGGCTCGAGCCTGCGCGAAGCCGAGAACCTCGAGCGCGCCGCCGGGCTCATGACCTACATCCGCAGCTACCGCGTGCGCGGCCACGTGCTCGCCGACATCGATCCGCTGCGCTACGAACCGAAGGACTGGCCCGAGCTCGACATGTCGACCTACGGGCTCACGCTCTGGGACAAGGAGCGCACGTTCTACTCCGACGGCGTGACGAACAAGCCGTTCGCGACGCTGCGCGAGATCCAGGAGACGCTGCACCTGACCTACTGCCGGCACGTCGGCGCCGAGTTCATGCACATCGCCGACCAGGAGCAGCGCGACTGGCTGCGCCAGCGCATGGAGCAGAACCGCAACGAGGAGCCGCTGTCGCGCGACGTGCAGCTGCGCATCCTCGACCAGCTCGTCGAGGCCGAGGCGTTCGAGCAGTTCCTGCACACGCGGTTCGTCGGCCACAAGCGGTTCTCGCTCGAGGGTGGCGACACGCTGATCCCGGTGCTGCACGCGCTGCTCGATCGCGCCAGCGAGCTCGGCCTCGAGCGCGCCGTGCTCGGCATGGCGCACCGCGGCCGGCTCAACGTGCTCGCGCACGTGCTCGGCAAGCCGCTCACGAAGATCTTCGAGGAGTTCGAGGGTTGGCTCGATCCCGCGATGACGCAGGGCTCCGGCGACGTGAAGTATCACCTCGGCGCCGCATCCGAGTACATGACGCCGGGCGGCCGTACGGTCCTGCTCGAGCTCGCGAGCAACCCGAGCCACCTCGAAGCCGTCGATCCCGTCGTCGAGGGCATCGCGCGTGCGCGCCAGGAACAGCTGCCCGATCCAGCGGAACACAAGGCCGTGGAACACAAGCCGTGGGACCAGGTGCTGCCGATCCTCGTGCACGGCGACGCGGCGTTCGCGGGCCAGGGCGTCGTGCACGAGACGCTGCAGATGTCGCAGCTGCACGGTTACCGCACGGGCGGCACGGTGCACATCGTCGTGAACAACCAGATCGGCTACACGACCTCGCCCGAGGACGCGCGCAGCACGCCGTTCTGCACCGACGTCGGCAAGGCGATCCAGGCGCCGATCTTCCACTGCAACGGCGACGACCCGCTCGCGGCCGTGCGCATGATCCGTCTCTCGATGGACTACCGGAAGCAGTTCCACCGCGACGTGATCGTCGACATCGTCTGCTACCGCCGGCACGGCCACAACGAAGGCGACGAGCCGAGCTACACCCAGCCGCTGCTCTACCGCCAGATCGAAGCGCACCCGACGGTGCGCAGGATCTACCAGAACTGGCTGATCCGGGCAGGCGTGCTGCGCGCCGACGAAGTCGCGGCCTACGACAGCAAGGTCGCCCGGCGCCTCAAGGAATCGCTCGACGAAGTGCGCGCGAGCGAGGCGCCCGCCGTCGTGCTGCCACCCGACGAGCCCGAGCGCGAGTGGGCTGCGGCCGTTCCCGCGGTGCCACTGGAGCACCTGCGGGAGCTCAACGCGCGTCTGCTCGACTGGCCGGGCGACTTCACGCCGCACCCGAAGGTCAAGGGTGTCTTGCAGCGCCGCGCCGAGATGCTGGCGGGCCGGCAGCCGGTCGACTTCGCGACCGCCGAGACGCTCGCGTTCGCGAGCCTCGTGACGGAAGGCGTGCCCGTGCGGCTCGCTGGTCAGGACACCGGCCGCGGCACGTTCAGCCAGCGCCACGCGGCGCTGTTCGACGCGGCGAACGGACGGCGATACGTGCCGTGCAACCATCTCGCGCCCGGCCAGGCGCCGTTCGTCGTCGTCGACTCGCTGCTCAGCGAAGAAGCAGCGCTCGGCTTCGAGTATGGCTACAGCACGGCCGAGCCGCGCGGGCTCACGCTGTGGGAGGCGCAGTTCGGCGACTTCGGCAACGGCGCGCAGATCCAGATCGACCAGTTCCTGGCCGCCGGCGAGGCCAAGTGGAACCAGGCCTCGGGGCTCGTGCTGCTGTTGCCGCACGGCTACGACGGCCAGGGGCCCGAGCACAGCTCGGCGCGGCTCGAGCGCTTCCTGCAGCTCTGCGCCGAGAACAACCTGCGCGTCGCGAACCCGTCGTGCGCGGCGAGCTACTACCACCTGCTGCGCAAGCAGGCCCTGGATCCAGAGCGCAAGCCCCTCGTCGTGATGACCACGAAGAGCCTGCTGCGCCAGAAGGAGGCCGGCTCCGCCGCGGCGTTGCTGCCTTCGGGGGGCTTCGAGGCCGTGCTCGACGACGCGTCGTTTTCCGATGCCGCCTCCGCGGCGCAGGCCGCGCGAGTCGTGTGCTGCTCGGGCAAGGTCTACTACGACCTCGTCGGGGCGCGCCGGGCCGGGGCAGGGATCGCGCTCGTGCGGATCGAACTGCTCTACCCGTGGCCGGCCACCGCGATCGCCTCGCTGCGGGCCAAGTACGCGAAAGCCGAGTTCGTCTGGTGCCAGGAGGAGCCGGCCAACATGGGCGCCTGGCAATTCGTGCGCGACCGTTTCGACTGGGCCGGCTGCGCATCGCGCCGCGCCGCGGCGAGCCCCGCGTGTGGATCGCTGATGAAACACAAGGCCGAGCAGCAGGCGCTGGTCGCGATGGCACTCGAATCGAAGTGAAGGCATGGACTTGTCACCTGAACCAGCACCACATGCACTTTCGTACGGGGTCGCTGCGTCGGCGGAGATCTGTGCCCTTGCGCGAGGAGACCGTGATCATGAGTGACTTCACGAAGGTGGCCGAGGCGAAGGACCTGCCGACCGGCAAGTCGACATGCGTCGAGTTTGGCGGTCAGAAGGTCGCACTGTTCAACGTGGAGGGGACGATCTACGCGGTGGGGGACAACTGCACCCACCGCGGTGGCCCTCTCTCGCAGGGCGCGGTCGACGGCAAGATCGTCACCTGCCCGTGGCATGGGGCGACGTTCGACCTCACGACGGGGCGGCCTTTGGGCCCGCCGGCCAGTGCTCCGGTGAAGTGCTATCGAGTGCGCGTGCAGAACGGCGAGATCCAGCTCGCCGCCCCGTGAATCGGCCGCTGCGTCACCGCGTCATCTGTTGCCAGACCGGGCCGTGGCCCGCCTGGCCTCCCTCGATGCGTTCGATCGCGAGCCGGACCTGCATGCGCACCTCGAACTCCGGGTCCAACTCGCGCGCGCGAAGTCCGGCCAGCGCGGTCTCGTCCCCGCTCTCGTAGAGAAACCGCGCGGCGCGCCAGCGCACGAGCTTGTTGGAGTCTTCGAGCGCCTTGGTCATCGGACCGATGGCGTGCGGGTCGGCGAGGTCGGACAGCGCGTCGCCCGCGGTGCGCCGCACGGCGGCGCTTTCGTCCTCGAGCGCCTGACACAGCGGCGGCACGGCTGCGGGGTCGCGCGTGAGACCGAGCAGGACGATTGCCATCCTGCGGATCGAGGAATGCGGATCGCTGAGCGCCTGGGTCAGCAACGGAATCGCCTCGGGCCGCGGCGTGATCTTCTGCAGGGCGGCGTAGCGGACTCGCCAGTCGGGATCCGCCGGCAGGCGCGCGGCCGGTGCGGTGGGCGGGGGCTTCGCGCCGTCCGCCGTGCGCGGTTCCAGCGCCTGGCTCACCAACTCCTCGAGACGGTCGTCGTCGTACGCCGCGGCGACCTCCTCGACGACGTCCTGCGCGATCTGCTCGAGCTCGCCGTAGCGCACACCCTGTTCCACCCAACGGCGCTCCGCGAGCATGTTCGGTGAAGCCTTCGCCGCGCGGCTCACCGCCGCCGTGAAACGCGGCGGCAACGCCTTGCGGTGCATCTGGGCTCCGATCGAAACCTTCACGAGCATCGGCAGGCCGCGGAACATCTGCAGCTCGACCTGCACTTCGCCGAAGGCCTCGTCGGGCGCGACCGCCGCGGGTCCGGTGGGTTGTGCGTGGTCAGCGCCTTCGTCACCGAAGGCGCGGCGGGCCGCCGCGAGCAGGGGCTGCCAGGAAGCACTCGGATGGCGCTGGACCGCGATGAAGTCGCCCATCTGGAACAGGCTCTTCACACCCGGCACCTCGAGCAGCCTCGCGATGTAGTCGGGGCAGGCGCTCTGGTCGGCGGCGGTGTAGGTGCGGCTCTCCCCCTTCGGCAGGCTCTCGGCCAGGTTCAGCTTCATGCTGTTGGGGTTGGGCGTCGGCTCGATGGAGACCAGCTTCATGCGCGTGCGCTCTGCGGTCCATTCTAGGCAGAGACGGCGCGCGCGGCGCGCCTCGTCCATCGCGCAGCGCGAAGGCCCCGAGCGCGAGATTGTCCCTGCGGTGCTTTGGCGCACCGCGCATGCTGTCGCGCATGAGCTCGCGTGCAAAGCCTGCTGCTGCCCCTGGTCTACCTCGGGTTCGTCAGCCTCGGCCTGCCCGACGGCACGCTCGGCGTCGCGTGGCCGCAGCTGCACGCGGGCCTCGCGCTGTCGATCGGCATGGCTGCCGCGCTCGCGCTCGTGTTCGCGCTCTACGCGGCGACCGAGACGACGGTCGAGTAGAACTGGCGTTTCCACAGCAGCACGGGCTGCCTTTCTTCCGGGTCCCCCGCAAGGGGCATGACATGCGAGCGAGGCGTTGTGCCCTGTACTCGGCGGCTGTTTCCGCGCGCGGCGACAGGAACGGAACAGGGCGGTGTGTCCCGATGCGCAGCTACAGGCGTACGACGCGCGACGAAACCGCCGGGCCGGCCTCGATTACGCGGAACGCCGGCCGGCGCGAGTACGCGAGCGGCAGCCACGACCCCGGTCGGAACTCGTAGGCAACCGCGGGCGTGGTCCACACCTCGGCGCCACGCGAGCGCGTGTGGTTCTCCTGGTGCACGTGGCCCGCGAAGACGGCGCGCACGTCGCAGCGTTCGAGGATCGTTCTGAGCTCGGCGCGGTCGCGCAGCAGGTCCTTGTCGAGCCACCAGCAATGCACGCGCTCGAGCGGATGGTGCAGGAACAGCAGCACGGGGCCGGACTCGGAACTCAGCTTCTGGGCCAACCAGTCGAGCTGCCACCGTCCGAGCTGGCCGCGCGTGCGGCCCTGACGCACGGAATCGAGCCCGATGAGCCTGTGTCCGCCGATGTGGTCGTCGAAACAGAGGCTCGGTTGCCCGGGCGGCCACCACGCGGGGAACGCGGCGCGCAGCCGTTCGCGGTGGTCGTGGTTGCCCGGCACGAGGCGCAGCCGACTGTGCCAGGGCGCGAGCACGTCGGCGAGACGCCTGTAGGCCTCGGCGCTGCCCGAGTTGGCGAGATCACCGGTCAGGACGAGCCGGTCGACCTCGCCGAGCTGCGAACGCACGTGCGCGAGCGTCTGCTCGAGGTTGGCCCAGACGTCGCTGCCGCGCACGCGGCGGCCCTTCTTGGCCGTGAGGTGCAGATCGGTCAGTTGCACGATGCGCGTCACGAAGCCCCGAGTGGCCGAACGGGCGCGTGGATCGTCGGCGATCAGGAGCCCGTCACAGCAGATAGGTGACGACCATCAGGAAGATCGCAGCGCCGGTCAGGTCGGTCAGCGCCGTCACTGCCGGCGTGCTGATCAGCGCCGGGTCGATGCGCATCCACTTGACGAGGCTCGGAATCGTGGCGCCGAGTACCGCGGCGCACACCACGTCGGCGGCCATCGCGAGGCCGATGACCGACGCGGTCTTGAACATCTGGGGCGTGCCATCCCCCTTGCCGCCGAGCCACAACAGCAGCAGCGCATTGCCGAACGCGATGCCCGCGAGCACGCATGCCAGTGCGAGGCTGACGACCAGCTCCTTCAGGATCACGCTGCGAAAGTCGGAGATCTTCGAATGCGTGGCCAGCGCGCGGATGATCAGCGTGCTCGCCTGGCTGCCCACCATGCCGCCGATCGCCATGACCATCGGCATCGTCGCGATCAGCAGCAGGTTGCCTTGCAGCATGTCTTCGAAGCCGTGGATCATCGTCGCGGTGACGAGCCAGAACAGCGCGAGCAGGCAGATGACCGGCGCGCGGCGGCGGACCTGCCGGTGGACGGGTTCCTCGAGGAAGTGTTCGCCCTCGCTTTGGCCCGTGACGCCGGCCATCTTCTCGATGTCTTCCTGCGCTTCCTCGGCGACGATGTCGACGGCGTCGTCGTGCGTGACGATGCCGACAAGGCGACCGCCCGTGTCGGTGACGGGCAGGGCCAGCAGGTCGTAGTCGCGGATGATGCGCGCAGCCTCTTCCTGGTCGGCCTCCGCGGAGACCGACACGAGATCGGTCTTCATGATGTCGCCGACGGGCGTCGACTCGTTGGCGAGGATCAGGTCGCGCAGCGACACGAAACCGATCAGCTTGCCCGAGCGATCGACGACGTAGCTGTAGTAGATCGTCTCCTTGCTCGGGGCCTGGCGGCGCAGCTCGACAATCGCGTTGCGCGCGGGCAGCAGCGGATTCAGCACGGCGAAGTCCGTGCTCAAGATCGCGCCGACCTGGTCGTCGCGGAAGGTTCCGCGGCGCTTGAGGTCTTCGCGCGCGGCGATCGGCAGCAGCGGGATGAGCTGGTCGCGCACGCGCGGTTCGAGGCGGTCGATGAACTCCGCGCGGTCGTCGCTGAGCATCGACTGCAGCACGTTCTTCACGCGCTCGCGACCCGCGCCGTCGACGTAGAGTTCCTGGACGTCGGAATCGAGGTAGCCGAACACGTCGCGCTCGAGGTCGGGGGGCAGGACCGCGAGCACGGTCGCGATCTCGTCGACGGTCAGCGCACTGAGGATCGATGCGGCGTCGGTCGGGTGCATGTCCTGCAGCACCGACTTGAGATCCTCGAGATGGCCCTCCTGCAGGAGTTCGCGGACCTCGGGAATGAGCAGATGGAACCGCATGCGGGGAGCGGAGCGCGCGTCGTGGGGACGTTATCGACCGCGGCGCGATGAAACAGCGGTGGAACCGGGACGAAGTCGGGGAGTGAGGGGACAGGGGGTGAAGCGGTTCGGGGAGCGATGCGGCGAGTCGGTGGCTGCGCATGCCTGCGGAAGTGCGGTTCACGCGGTTCGCGAAGGTGAGCTTGACCGCGGTGGGGGGGCTGGCTACCGTGCCTCGCTCGATCTGCGGCGTCTCGTCGGAGATCGCTCGGTCGGGGCGTGGCTCAGCTTGGTAGAGCGTTGCGTTCGGGACGCAAAGGTCGGAGGTTCAAATCCTCTCGCCCCGACCAGTTTTCCCGTTGCATGCGGCGGCGCAAGGACCGGCTGCCGTCACGGGCGCTCGCTGGGTCCGGCCGTCGCCCCGCGACGGCGCAGCGCGTCGAGCGTAATGCGATCCTGCGTCTCCGGCACCATCAGCACGAACAGCAACAGGGCCAGACGCGGCACGACGTGCTCGTGGAACGGATACAGCGGTTCGTGCAGCAGGTGGCCGAAGGTCACGGTCACGAGCACGGCGCCGAGCGCGAGCAGTGCCGCGCGCAGCCACAGGCCGAGCAAGCACAGCGCCCCGGCGATCATCTCGACGAATGGGATCGCCGTGCCGACGGCCCACAGCGACCAGACGGGCAGGAACGTATCGGCGAACGGCAGGAACCACCGTTGCGCGTGCGCAACCGGCCCCATGACGAACACCTTGTGCACGCCGGCCATCAGGAAGATCAAGCCGAGCACGAGGCGAGCGAACAGGAGGGCGAACGCAACGTTGGTGGAGCGCATGCCCGCAGCTGAGCGTTGCTGCCACCAGCGGGCAACGGGCCGGGCAACGCGGCGAGATCGCTGCTGCCGGCCGGATCGGGCAACGGTTACCGTTCTGCTACTGGTCCAGGCACCGCTCGCCGTGGACCGGCGTCGGGCGGCGCGCGGGGATTGTGGCCCGCGCACGGCCCTTGCCCATACCGTCGCGCATGGCCGAGACATGCTACACGCTGTGCCAGCTGTTCTCGCACTTCCTGTGCCCTGGCTGCCCTGGCTCGTTGGGCTTCGGCGGCCCGATTGCGCTCGTGACACTCGGCTTGCTGACCCGGCTCAGTGAGGTGCCCGAGCCGCTGTGGATCCTCGGCGCTGGACTCGCGGACCTGTGGACATGAACGCGCCCGGACTCACCCGCGATCGGCGCCTCGTGTACGTGGCGGCGTTCGTGCGCGCACTCGCGACGGGCATGGTCGGCGTGCTGCTCGGCATCTACCTGGCGCGGCGCGGTTTCGACCCGGCGGAGACGGGAGCCGTGGTCACGAGCGGCCTCGCGGGGGCGACGCTCGCTGCGCTTCTCGTCACGATCTCGGGCGACACGATCGGAAGACGCAGGATGCTCGTCTCGCTCGCGTTGCTCGCGGCCGCGGGCGGGCTCGCGCTCGCCGCCGCGGTCGGCCCTACGGTCACCGCGGCCGCGGCGTTCCTCGGGATGGTCAACGGCATGGGCCGCGATCGCGGTGGATCGCTCGTCATCGAGCAGGCGATCTTGGCGGCGACCGCGAGCGCCGCGGAGCGGACCAGCGCGTTCGCGCGGTACAACGTGCTGCAGGACGTCGGCCACGCTGTCGGCGGCCTGCTCGCGGCGCTGCCGGCACTGCTGCGGCGTTCGGTCGATATCGACGAGCTCGCTTCGCTGCGCACGGCACTGTGCGTGTACTCGGCGCTGATGCTGATGACCGCCCCGCTCTACGCGCGGCTTTCGACCGGCGTAGAGACGTCCACGGCCGTGCGACAGCGGGTCAGCGCGGCGAGCCGGCGCGTGCTCTGGCGCATCTCGAGTCTGTTCGCGCTCGACAGCCTGGCCGGCGGGTTCCTGACGACGGCGCTCCTGGTGTTCTACTTCTTCGAACGCTTCGGCGTCGGCGAGGCCGAGGCTGCGGGGCTCTTCTTCGCGGCGAGAGTCCTCAACGCCGGCTCGCACCTCGCGGCCGCGTGGCTCAGCAAGCGGATCGGTCTGCTGAACACGATGGTCTTCACGCACATCCCGTCGAGCCTCCTGCTCGCGAGCGTCGCGTTTGCGCCGAGCTTCGAGGTCGCGGCACTGCTGTTCTTGCTGCGTGAAGGGCTCGTCGAGATGGACGTTCCGACGCGCCAGTCCTACGTCATGGCGGTCGTGAGACCCGAGGAGCGCATGTTCGCCTCGGGCGTGACCCACCTCGTGCGGCTGGGGGCGTGGGCAGCGGGTCCCGTGGTCGCGGGCCTCTTGATGCAGGGCAGCTCGCTCGCGACACCGCTCTTCGTGGGCGCCGCCATGAAGATCGTCTACGACGTCCTGCTCGGCATCACGTTCCGGCGCGTCCTTCCGCCGGAGGAACGGTGACGTCTCATGATCGCGACCACACTCGTCCTCGGCCTTCTCTGCCAAGGCGGCCCTCCACTGCAGACCGACGACCCGGGACCGCCGGGCACAGGCAAGTTCAAGCGGCGGCGTTCTCGTGCGGCAGGCGCACGACGAACTCGGCACCGGGGCCGTCGCGCTCGGCCAAGGTCAACGAGCCCCGATGCAGCTCGACGATCGCGCGCGCGACGGCGAGACCGAGCCCAGCGCCGCCGCGAGCGCGCGCTTCGTCGCCACGGAAGAACCGCTCGAATACCCGCGCGCGCAGCTCGCGTGGCACGCCGGGCCCTTCGTCGCGCAGCGCACACCGCGCAGACGAACCTTCGCTGCTGATCTCGAGCGTGATGGTGCCCAGGGGCGGTGAGTGGCGGATCGCGTTGTGCAGCAGATTCAGCAGTACCTGCCGCAGCAGCGTGCGGTCGCCACGTACCAACGCGCCGTCGCCGGTCACGGCGATGCGCAGCCGCTTCTCCTCGGCCAGGATGCCGAGTGTGGCTGCTACATCGCGCGCGAGATCGCGCAGGTCGAACACCGAGGGCATCAGCGGCAACGCGCCGCCTTCCGACCGTGCCAGCAGCAGCAACGTGTCGACGAGCCCTGTCAGGCGGTCGGCCTCCTCGAGCATGCTCGCGATGACGTCGCGATGGCCTGCGACGTCGCTCGCCGTGCGCAATCCGACCTCGCCGACGCTGCGCAGCGCAGTCAGGGGCGTGCGCAGCTCGTGCGACGCGTCCGCCGTGAAACGGCGCAGCTGATCGAACGAGCGTTCGAGCCGTTCGAGCGTCGCGTTGAACGCGTGTGCGAGTCGACCGAGCTCATCACCCGGATTCGCGATCGTCAGTCGCTCGCCGAGCCGCTCGGCGGAAACACGACCCGCCTGGTCGGCCATCTGCGCGACCGGACGCAGGGCCTTGCGCGCGAGCAGCCATCCACCGGCCGCCGCGAGCAGGACGCCGGCGGGCAGCAGCCCGAACGACAGCCAGAGCAGCTCCCCGAATTGCGCCCGCAGCGGTGCTTCGGCGCGCGATACGTGCAGCACGACGCGCAAGCCATCGATCGTCTCGGCGTCGCTGAACACCCGTGCCGCTGCATCGCCGCTGCCGAGGGTGCGCACCCCTGTCCACGCCGGCGACGGTGCTTCAACCGTGGCCTGCGGCGACGCGAACAGGATCGCACCGTCGGGGGCCTGGGCCACCAGCGAGAAGCCGAGCGGAGGGTCGTCGCCGTGTGCGGACGGTCGGATCCTCACGCCGCCGACTGGAGTGCGTTCGAGCAGTTGCTCGGCGACCTCCTTGTCCTCGGCGAGCTGTTCGTCGAGCGCGGCGAACAGGCGCTGCCGCTGCAGCGCGAGCAGTCCTGCGGCGTAAGCGAACAACACGACGGCCAGCGTCGTGGCATACCAGAGCGTGAGCCGCGTGCGCACCGTCATGGTGCCTGTCCCCCGACCAAGAAGCCGACCCCACGTACGGTGTGGATCAACCGGTCGCGGCTGTCGTGGTCGACCTTTCTCCGTAACCGTGCGATGTGAACGTCGATCACGTTGTCGAGGCTCGTCGCGCGCACGGTTTCGCGCCAGACGTCACGCGCCAGCATCGCTCGCGAGACCACCTCCCCCTTGTGGCGCACCAGGTATTCCAGCATCTCGTACTCGCGCAACGTCAGCTCGAGCGGCCGCGTGTTCCTGGTCACGGTCCGCGTGCGGCGATCGACGACGAGATCGGCGACCACGAGCGTGCCGTTCGCCTCGGGCTGGCCGCGGCGCAGCAACGCGCGCACGCGCGCGAGCAGCTCGGCGAACGCGAACGGCTTCACGAGGTAATCGTCGGCCCCTGCGTCGAGCCCACGCACCCGATCTTCGACCGCGTCGAGTGCGGTCAGCAGCAGGATCGGCGTCGGCCCGCGAGAACGAGCCGCGGCGAGCACGTCGAGACCGCTGCGGCCCGGGAGCATGACATCGAGCACGAGCAGGTCGAAGTCGGTGGTCGTGACGAGCTCGAGCGCGCGAAGGCCATCGTTCGCGGTCGCGACCGTGTAGCCCGCAGACGCGAGTCCGTCGTGCAGCGCGCGGGCGACCTTGAGCTCGTCTTCGACGACGAGAATGCGTGTCATGGCGAAGCGGAACCGGAACGTCTGCATGATAGCCATGCGCGCCCGCCGCATCCTGAAGAGATCCTGAAGCGCCCGACTGTGGCGCCGGACTGGCGCGGCCTTCAGACACTCTTCAGGAAAGCCGTGCGACGCCGCTGCCTACGTTGCGTGCGCGTGACGCACTTCAGACGTCGCGCAGGAGTTTTCGCATGATCCGTTTCCCGTTCGTTCTCGCGTGTCTCGCCGTGATGTGGTGCCAGCGTCCACAGGACCCCGATCTCTTGAAGACGCTGCCGACCAGCAAGGTGTCGCTGCTCGATGGCGTGCAGCAACTGAGCAAGGGCAGTGAGGTGCCGATCTCCGCCAAGTTCGAGATCGAAGACGGCGTCTTCCAGCTCTCCGTCTACTCTGCTGGCAAGGGCGTGTGCGAACCAGCCGACCAGAACGAACTCAAGGAGTACGCCGGCGATCCCACCGCTGCGACGTGGCGACCGCAGGCACACGTCTTCTCGGATGTGGAGCACGTCGCGCGGTCGGCGCAACAGATGACGTTGCTCGCGGTCTCGCCGTGCACGCTGCTCGACGTGCTGGCGAAGGCCGGGAAGGAACAGGCCGGTGTCGTCTACTCGATCACGCCGATCCTGCGCGATCGCAAGCCCCGCTTCCGGTTGCTGTTCGCCGACCAGGGAAAGACTCGCGAGGCGATCTACGACGCCGTCACGCGTGACGTCGTGACGCCGAGCGACGCAGGTGCCAAGAAGTGAGCCCGGCCGGCGGTGCTGCGACGCTCGTTGCAGCGCTGCCGCGACGGCATTCGCCCATTACAAGGAGCCCTGTACAAGGAGAAGACCATGTTGACGAATCGCCGTGATCTCTTCGTCGCGTCGCTCGGTGGCGCCGCGATCCTCTCCATTCCCGGTTACCGCCACCTGGCTCAGGACCCGAAGCCCGGGAATCACGCGGTGAAACCGCTGCCCTTCGATCCGACCAGGTTGCCGGGCCTCAGCGAGCGTCTGCTCGTCTCGCATCACGACAACAACTACGCGGGCGCGGTCAAGAACCTGAACAAGGTGGAAGCGGAGCTGGCCGGCACCAACAAAGACACCCCGCCCTTCCTCGTCGCCGGCCTGCGCGAGCGCGAGCTGACGTTCCGCAACTCGGCTGCGCTGCACGAGCTCTACTTCAGCAACCTCGGCGGCGATGGCAAGGTGGCCGGCGGCATCAGCGATGCGCTCGGTGCCCCGTTCGGCAGCCTCGGGCGCTTCGAAGAGCTGTTCCGCGCAACCGGCATGAGCCTCGCCGGCGGCAGCGGCTGGGCCGTGCTCGCCTACGACCTGCACCGCGACAGCCTCGCGATCGCGTCGGCCGGCGGCCACACGCAAGCACTTGCCGCCGGTCTGCCGCTGCTCGTGCTCGACATGTACGAGCACTCGTTCCACCTCGACTACGGCGCCTCCGCGGCGAAGTACGTCGACGCGTTCTTCGCGAACCTCGCGTGGCAAGCAGTGGACGCTCGCCTCGCTGCCGCGCGCAAGGCGGCTGCTGCCATGCGCGGATGATCATGCCAAGTCCCCGAGGTCCGCCAGCGGCGCGTTCTCATCGCGCCGGGAACGGACCCAGGTCGAACAGCAGCGCTTCGGCATTCGCTTTCGCGGCGATCGAGAACGCGCCGGCGTCGTCGCTGCAGAGACCGTCGCCCGGCCGCAGCCGGTGCTCGCCGACCTGCAGCTCGCCGCTGATCAGCTGCAGCCACACGCCGCGGCCCGCGGCGATCGTGTGCGGCGTCGCCGCGCCGGCGGGGAGCCGCAGCCGCCGCACGATCGCGTCCTGGTGGATGCGCGCGCTGCCGTCGCGGCCGTCGGGCGAGATCACGACGACGTCGGTCTGCTCCGCCTGCGCCGGCGTCGGCTTCCATTCCGTGTAGCTCGGCTGCAGGCCGCGTTCGTCCGGCATGATCCAGATCTGCAGGAAGTGCAGGCCGTCGTTGCGGCTC
>DASRJH010000337.1:0-20092 GCA_035649575.1 Planctomycetota bacterium | reverse complement strand
AGGGCGGGGCTGCCGTTCACGTCGATCTGCATCGGCACGACGAAGGCCCGGTCGGCGGCCGGCAGGTCCGGCGGCAGGTTCGCCGCGGGAACGCTCTTCTCGAAGCCCATCGAGAACGTCGTCTTGACGCCGAAGCCCGTGATGACGGACCAGAGGCTCGGTTTCTCGACGACCTGCCAGAAATACCCGGCGAGCGCGTCGTCCTCCTGCACGACGTTGAGCAGGGACATCAAGCCGAGCGTGGCCTCGACGAGCGGGTGCAGCGCCACCTCGCGTGCAGGCTCGCTCAGGTTCCCCTGCGCCTGCGCCTGCGTGGCTGCCATCGCACAATCGATCGCGGGCAGTACGCCGCGGCCGAGCAGGCGCACCGGCAGCTTCACGACCGAGGCCGTGAGCTTCTTGCCTTGCTCGTCGCAGACGGTGGCCATGACGGGCAGCAGCTTCGACGTCACCTGCGCGTCCTTGCGCTTGCCATGGTCGGTGATCGTGTAGGTCCAGCTCATCTCCTCCCAGAGGCCGATGCCCTCGTTGCCGAGCGAGCCCGTGAGGCGCTCGCCGAGCACGACGCAGAGACGCAGCAGCCAGCGATCGACCTTCTCACCTCGGCGCAGGCGCAGCGCGAACACGACCTCGTCGTCGCTCTCCCAGGCCCCGTCTTCGGTGCGCGCGTCGAAGCCCGCGGCCATCCGGTTGGCACCCGGGAACTCGGTCTTGGGCAGATCCACCGCCATCGCACCGTTCGGCGGCGGTGGCTGCGGCGGGATGGTGTTGCACGCCGCCGCAAGGCAGGCGATCGACGTCGTGGCGAGGAGACGCTTCAAGAGGATTCGCGCGGTGACCGGCTCTCGCGGAGCAGCCACACCAGCATGCCAACGAGCGCGAAATGCAACAAGCCGCCCCCGTCGAGGCTGCGCCAGAGCGTTTCGCCGATCAGGCTCCTCTGCCGCAGCGTGAGCGCGAACAGCACCGCGAACGCGGACGCCCACCACCAGAAGTCGGGCCCGCGCCGCGGGCCGCGGCAGAAGAGCGCGAACGGCAGCATCGCAGCGGCGAGGTGATAGACGCGCACGAGCGGCGCGAAGAAGACGATCGCGAGCATCACGGCCGAGCATTGCATGGCGAGCCGGTCCGGCTCCGGCCAGGCCCGTGCGCGGATGAACCAGAGCACCAGCAGGCCGCCGAGCAGTCCGGCCCAGGCGAGCTTCGTGAATCGCAGCGCGGTCTCGCCGACGTCCACGACGTTCACCGTGTGTCCTTCCTTGTCGAAGGCGCGGGCCTGCAGCAGGTAGTCGAGCGTGCCGCCGATGCTCGGGCCGCCGTGTGCCTGGACGATCGCGGCGTCCTCGGGGGCGCCGATCGCCTCGGCAATCGTGCGCGCGAAGTCGGCGAGGTGACGCGCGTGTTCGGCCGTGCCGCAGAACGGCCACGGCACGAGCAGCACCGCGGCGAAGGCGACCGCGAGCATCATGGCGGCCGCGCGCGGGCGGCGCATCAGCGGCAGTGCGAGCAGGAACAAGAGCGGCGTGAGCTTGAGCGCCGCCGCGAGACCGAGCCACGTGCCCGCGCGCAGATCGCGCTTCTGCATCAGGTCCGCGACGCCGGCCGCGACGAAGGTGCCGACCAAGAGGCTGAGCTGGCCGTGCGTGAGGTTCTGGGCCAGGCAGCGCTGGAACAGCACGCCGAACACGAGCCACTGCCACCAGCGCAGACCGCCGACCATCGCCATCGCGCAGGCCAGAGAGCGCAACAACAGCGCGGTGCCGAGGCCGAGCAGCAGGCACCAGATCCAACGCGCGAGCGCATCGCCGCAGCACGCCTCGAGCACCACGAACGGCAGCGCCGCGAAGTGGGGGCAGACCCAAGGCCCCGAGTTCGCGCGGTCGCGGAAGATGTCGATGCCGCCCTCGCGGAACTCGCGCGCCACGTCGAGATAGATGTCGAGATCGGCGTAGGTGCCGATGAGGATGAGATTGCGCGCGGCGATGCCGGTGGCCACGAGGCCACAGAGCCAAGGCAGCCAGCGTAACCATGGGCGCCAACGTTCCTGCAGCGTGCGCATCTGCATGGCGCAGGTCTATCGCGGCGGCTCCCCGGATACGATCGCGAGCCGATGCGGAACCGGTTCTGCGTGTGCCACGTGGCCTTCCTGGTGTCGTTCGCCGCTTGCGATGGGCAGGCAGCGCAGGTGCACCAGTTCGACGGGCCGACGATGGGCTCGACCTACGAGGTGAAGTACGTCGGCGCCGTGCCGGTGTCGCTCGTGCGCGCCGTCGTCGAAGCCGAACTCGCCCAGTTCGACCTCGCCTTCAGCAACTGGCGCGAGGATTCCGAGATCGCGTGCTGCAACCGGCATGCGAGCACGGCGCCGTTCGCCGCGTCGGCGCGGTTCCTCGCGGTGCTGCAGCAGGCTCTCGACGTGGCCGCGGCGACCGAAGGAGCCTTCGATCCGACCGTGAAACCGCTCTCCGACCTGTATCGCCGCGCGAAACGGGATCCGCAGCATCGCTTCGACGAGCGGGCGGCCGCGGCTGCGTGCGAGCGGATCGGTTGGCGCAACGTCGAGGTTCGCGACCGCGCCGTGCACAAGAAGCGGCCCGATGTCGAGCTCGATCTCGATGGCATCGTGGCCGGGGCGTGCGTGGACGCGATCGCGCAGCGCCTCGATGCGCTCTCGGTGGAGGCCTTCTACCTGCAGATCACGGGCGAGGTGTATTGCCGCGGCGAGAAAGCGCCCGGTGTGCCCTGGCAGATCGGCGTCGAAGATCCCGCATCGGTCGGCACCGCGGTCGGGGCGCCGATCCGCACGCTGCCGCTGCGCGACCGCGCCTTGTGCACGAGTGGTTGCTACCGCAATGCCGTGCCCGCGAACGGGCGCGTGCTGCATCACATCTTCGATCCACGCACGGGCAAGGGTGCTAGCCGCGGCGTCGTCAGCGTCTCGGTGCTCGCAGACAGTGCGGCTCTCGCGGATGCGCTCGGCACGGCGTTCGTGGTGCTCGGCGAGAGCGAAACCTTGCGCCTGCTGCCAACCACCTCGCGCCTCCTGCCAACACTTCGCCGGCACGCGGAAATCGGCGTGTTGTTCCTGCTCGAGGGCGAGGATGGGTGCTGCCGCGAAGTGGAGGTTGCATGGCCGCGCTGAAGAACACGAAGGTCTTTCTGCTGGGTCTGCTGGTCGCTGGCTGTCAGACGCTGCCCGAGGGCGCCGCTTGCCTGTCGCTCGACGGGAGGCCGCTGTTTGCGGTCGCGCCGGCTCCCGACGCGCGCGTGCGACTCGAGGAGGATCTGGCGAAGGCGCAGGTTGCGCACGCCGCGGCACCGGACGACCGCGACGCGGCGATCTGGCTCGGCCGCCGGCTCGCGTATCTCGGGCGCTACCGCGAAGCGATCTCGACCTACGGCAAGGCGCTCGTGGATCACCCGGGAGACCCGTATCTGCTGCGCCATCGCGGGCACCGTTGGATCACGCTGCGCGAGTTCGGCCTGGCGGAGGCCGACCTTGAGCGCGCTGCCGAAGCTTGCCGCCGAGTGGCGGATGCCATCGAACCCCGACGGCCAGCCGACGCCGGGTCGGCCGCCGCACGGTTCGTTGCACTACAACGTGCACTACCACCTCGGACTCGCGCGGTTCCTGTCCGGGGACTTCGAAGGCGCGGAACGCGCGTGGCTCGACTGCCTCGCGGTGGTGGCCAACGACGAATCGCGCGTGGCCGTGACGCACTGGCTCTGGTGCGTTCGCATGCGACGTGGCGACGCGGCGGGCGCGGCCGCCGTCGTCGCGCCGATCCGGCCGGACATGGACGTCGTCGAGAATCGCTCCTACCACCAGCTCTGTCTGCTCTACGGCGGCAAGCTGCGGCGCGAGCAGATCGCGGAACTTACCGGTAGCGCCGGCGCGGCGCTCGCGTTCGGGCTGGGCCACTGGCAGCTCGTGAGCGGCGACCGGGTCGCGGCCCGGCGCGCGCTCGAGGATCTGGCCGATGACGAGGGTTGGACCGCGTTCGGGGTCATCGCCGCCGAGGTCGAGCTGGCGCGCTGGCGGTAAGGCTCAGGTCCCTGGCCGCTTCGACCTTCGTACAAAAAAGCGGCCTCGGCGAGGCACCACCCCACACCGAGGCCATCCCTGCCACTGGACCCATGCCCAGGCGTTTCTTTCCACGCGCCCTCTAAAGCACGATGCGTGCCACCTTCCCGACGTCGCGCGCATTTTTTCGAGCGAGACACAAACCACTGTCAGAAAGCACATAAGGTGATCATGCTTGACGGCGCGCACGGGCGGCCGCCGACGTCGTCGGATTGCCGTGTCGGGCTGCCGCCGGCGCGTCGAGAACCGGACGATCAATGCGCCTCACCGCGCTCGGCCTGCTTTGCCCGGTCCCAGGCCGCATCCATCTCGGCGAGGCTGCGACCCTGGAGTCGGAACTCGAACTCCTGCTCGACGGCAGAAAAGCGGCGCTGGAACCGGCCGGTCGCGTTCGCGAGCGCCACCTCGGGGTTGACCGCGAGATGACGCGCCAGATTGCAGAGGCTGAAGAGCAGGTCGCCGAGTTCGGCCGCCGTCGCGGTGGTGTCGCCCGAGGTGATCGCCGCGTCGAGCTCGGCCAGTTCTTCGGCGACCTTCGCTCGCGGGCCTTCGCGGTCGGGCCAGTCGAAACCCGCGCGCGCCGCCTTCTCGCCGAGCCGGAACGCGCGCAGCAGGGCTGGCAGTGCCACGGGCACACCGGCCAGAACGCTGGGGCTCTCGCGCCGTTCTTCGCGTTTCTTGGCTTCCCAGCTGCGATAGGCCTGCTCGGCGCCATCCACCTTCTTGTCGCCGAACACGTGCGGGTGGCGGCGCACGAGCTTTCGGGCGGCAGCGGCAGCGACCGCGTCGACGTCGAAGGTGCCCTGCTCTCTTGCCATCTGGCTGATCATCGCGACGTTCACGAGAACGTCGCCGAGCTCCTCCTGTGCCTCCTCGGCGACGCCGCGGCGCAGCGCGTCGGCGGCCTCGAAGGCCTCTTCGACGAGGTGGGGAGCCATGCTGGCCATCGTCTGCGCCCGGTCCCACGGACAGCCGCCGGGGTTGCGCAGGCGGGTTACCACGGCGAGCAACTCATGGATCCCGGGCAGGTTCGGAGGGGGAGTCGAAGGGGCAGCCTCGGTCATGCGGAGAAGGCTATCAGGCGCGGTACAGCCCTCCAGGGCCCAGACGGCGCGGTTTCGGCGTGCGGCGCGCCGGCCGTTCCGTATGGTCGTGGCCTGCTTTGGCGACTCCGCCGCGAACGACGTGACTTCCCACCGCCGCCGCAAGCAGAAGGCCCAGTCGATGGGGCTCACCGACGCCGAGCTTCAGCTCTGCGAGTTGCTCGCCCAGGTGCTCGAGCTGCTGCGGTGGAACCAGGTGCTCGGCTACAGCAATCAGTACTTGCTGCATCAAAAGCTCGGCCTGTCGGCCGAGGAGCGCCACCGCGTCATGCGGGCCGCAGCCAGCGCGGTGGAAAAGGACGGTCGCTTGCAGGACTGGGGCAAACGCTTGATCGAGATCCAGGACTCGCTGCAGCGGATCCACGAGCGGTTGCTGAGCCAGGGCGAAACACCCGGTGACGCTGGTACCGCCGAGGCGGCGAGTGGAGCCTGAGCGGACCCGTACGCCGATCAGCGGCTGCGTGATCTGCTACCAGGAAGCCGATCGCATCGCCGACTGCCTGCGCTCGCTGTCGTTCTGCGACGAGATCGTGGTCGTCGACAGCGGCAGCACCGATGACACGCGCGCGATCGCGGCCGAGCTCGGCGCGCGCGTGGTCGTCAACGCGCCGTTCCCCGGCCATCGCGAGCAGAAGCAGTTCGCGATCGAGCAGTGCCGGCACGACTACGTGTTCTGTCTCGACGCCGATGAACGATGCACGCCGGCGCTGCGTGAGCTCGTGAGCAGTCTGCAGCAGGACGGACTCGGAGCACCCGGCTACGAGTTCCCGCGGCACAATCACTATCTGGGGCGCGTGGTGCGCCACGGGTTGTCCTGGCCCGATCGCAAGCTGCGGCTGTTCGACCGTCGGCGCGGCCGGTGGGGTGGCCGCAACCCGCACGATCGCGTCGAGCTCGGCGCCGGCTCGTTGCCAGTGCGGCTCGAGCCCGGCATCGAGCATCTGAGCTATCGCAGCTTTGGCCACCACCTGCGCACGATCGACTCGTTCTCGCGCATCGCGGCGTGCGCGTTGGCGGCGGAAGGGCGCACCGCGAATCCGTTCGACCTTCTGGTGCGGCCGCCGGCCGTGTTCGTGAAGAGCTTCGTGTTGAGGCTCGGGTTCCTCGATGGCTGGCGCGGCTTCGTCGGCGCCGCGATGGCCGCCTACACCGACTGGAAGAAGTACTGGCGCCTGTGGCGTCTGCCGCCGTCCCGGAGTCGTGCATGATCCGGCTCGCCGACGCGCGCATCCTGCACCTGTTCGCGAACTACAAGTGGACGGGGCCCGCGGATCCGGCGATCCGCTCGGCCGCGCGTTTGCGCGCGCTCGGGTGCGACGTGACGTTCGCCCAGGCGGGCTTCGTACATCGCGGCGGCGAGCACAAGGTCGCCGAAGTCCTGTGGGAGCGCGGCATGCCGGTCGTCGCGGGGCTCGAGTTGCGCAAGCACTTCCGCCCTGCCTCGCTGTTGCGCGACATCGCGTCGCTGCGCGCGTTGTTGCGGCGCGACCGCTACGCGCTCGTGCATTGCCACCTGCCCGCCGACCATCTGCTCGCGACGCTGGCGTGCCGCCGGCTGCCGCGGCCGCCGGTGATCGTGCGCACGCTCTACGAGCCCGAAGCGCCACCGCGCGGCTGGCGCGAGGCGTTCGCGTTCCGCCGCACGGGCGGCGTGATCGTGCCGACCGCGGCGGCACAGCGAGGTGTGCAGAGCCGCTTTCAGCTCGCGGCCGAGCGCGTGCTGCTGCAGGAGCCGGTCACGGAGCGCCGCGACCTCGACGGGCCGGACCAGCGCGTGCGGTGGGGGATCGGACCGGACCAGCGCGTCGTCGGCATCACGGCGCGCATCCAACCGAACCGCCGCTTCGACTTGTTGTGGGCGACCGCACGCGTGGTGGCCGATGCGTTCCCGACCGTACGGTTCGCGCTGCTGGGGCGTGGCAACGAACAGGACACGCGCGTGCACGTGACGGCGCCGATCGCGCGCCTCGGCCTCGCGCAGCACGTCATGCTGCCCGGCTACCAGGCCGGACCGGACTACGACGCGGCGCTGCGCTCGCTCGACGTCTTCCTGTTCCTCGTGCCGGGCAGCGACGGCACCTGCCGCGCCGTGTGCGACGCGATGGCGTTCGGCGTGCCGGTCGTGGCAACGCAGCGCGGCATCCTGCCGGAGCTGCTCGCGGTGCGCCGCGCCGGCGAGATACCGGGAGTCCCGTGCCCGGAGACACCGGAAGCGCTGGCCGCGGAGATCGTCCGGCTGCTGCGCGACGAGCCGCTGCGGCGGCAGCGTGGTGAGGCGGCGTTGCGTCGCGCGCGGCTCGACATGGATCCCGTACGCGCCGCGTTGCGTACGCAGGAGCTCTATGCGCGGCTGCTGGCCGAACCGCCGGGAATCCGCTGATGGCGCAGGCAGCAGAGACGGCCGACCGCGAGATCCTCGACCGTTGGTGGCGCGCGTTCGCGGCAACGGGTCGCCTGCCGGCGGATCTCGAGCTCGTGCAGGGACGACTCGTGCGCGCCGTGTTTCGAGGAACGCTGCCGTCGGGACCGGTCTACGTGAAGGTGATGACCTTTCCGCGGGTCAAGGACCGCTTGCGCTACCTGCTGCGCGAACTGCCCGCCGTGCACGAAGCCCGGCTGCTGCGCGCGACTGCCGCGGCCGGCATCGCCTGCCCCGAAGTGGTCGATGCTCGCAGCGAGCGCCGGTGGCTGTGGCCTTCGCGTTCGATGCTCGTGCTTCGTGCGCTCGTCACTCGGCCCCCAGTCGCGACTCGAGGAGCCGAACCCGATCCGCGTGCGCGCCTCGTCGACGAGGCGGCCACAGCACTGCGCCTGCTCGCGGCTGGCATCCTGCATCGGGATCTGCACAGCAGCAACTTCGTGCGCCTGACTGACGGCACGCTGGCCGTGCTCGATCTGCAATCCGCCACGTTGCGGTGCCGGCCTTGCGCGGCGAAGCGTTCGCGGATTGCGGTCGCAGCGCGACTCGTGCGGGAGCGACCCGAGCTCGAGCCCGCGGTTGCCGCGGCGGCGCTGGTGCAAGCCGGCCTCGTGCGCGATGCAGTCGAGGGCGAACGGGTGCGGCTCCGCGCGGCCCGAGAGCGGGAGCGTTACTGGCGCAGCCGGATCCGGCGCTGCCTGCAGGAGAGCACCGAGTTCACGCGGTGCTTCTCGTTCCGCGGCTGTCTCTACCGAACAAGGGGCGAACTCGGCGAAGGGCGGTGGTTGCATGGTGGCCGTGAACTGCGCATGGCATGGCTCGGTCAGCGCGCGCGTCATTTGTCGGAGGGTCGCCCGCCGCTCTTCCCCGCGTTCTTCCAGAACTGGTGGTGGCGTGGTGGAGGCACGGCGCTATATGTTCCGCGCGCGTGTAGCGAGGGCCGAATCGAGGTAGAGGTGCAGGAAGCATCGGCCGGGTTCGTCCCACACGCGCATCCACGGCCTGATCGGGGGCCATCGTGACTGCGAGAATCACTGGGCCCTCACAACCTGAGCGATCGAGCCATGGCGACGTGGTCTCACCCTCTGTCGATACCACGTCGCGCGCTGCGTGCGATGACCTCGTGCTGCCGTCGATCACGCCTGGCCCGATTCGCGCGCGGCTCGGACCCGTGCGCCGCGTGCTGTTCTTCGGCAAGAGCATGTCGCGGACGCGGTGCACCGGCGCGTTGGTCGAGTCCTTCCGCGCGCACGGAGTCACGGTGCGCTGGCGCAACCTCGCAACGCTGCGCCGCTGGCTCGGCGTGAGCATGGCGCACCGCGCGGCGCGCGCGGAGTTCCGGCGCTTCCGCCCCGACGTGGTCTTCGTCTTCTTCCGCGACCTTCCCGCGGTGCTCGCGGACGAGTTCCGCCGCGACGCCCGACTCGTCATCTGGTGTGAGGAGGCACTCGAAGTGTTCGACGGCTCGGTCGCCGACTACTTCGCGCTCGCAGATCTCGTGTGCATGAGCAATCCGGCCAGGTTCTCGTGGCTCGGCGAACGCGGCCTCGACAACATGGCCTTCTTGATGAGCGGCTTCTCGCCGCGCTTCCATCATCCGGCGAAGGTGCAGCCTTTCCGGCGCGACGTCGCGTTCATCGGTGGCCCTGGCCGGCGCGGTCAACGCGCGTCGTTCCTGGCCAAGATCGGCAGGCGCTTCCAGACCGAAGTGTTCGGTCCTCACTGGGATCGCTGGGAGCACGTGCACGATGGCCTGCGGATCCGACCGCCGATCGACAACCGCGCCTACGCGCGCATCTGTGCTTCGTCGCGCATCGTGCTCGGCGTCAACGAGATCAACGACGACGTCTTCTACTTCAGCAACCGGACGTTCCTGACGCTCGCGTGCGGCGCGTTCCACCTGACGCATTACGTGCCGAAGCTCGAGCAGGTCTTCAAGGACGGCGAACACCTGGTCTGGTATCGCGACGAGGACGAGGCGCTCGACAAGATCGCGCAATGGCTGCACCGCGACTCCGACCGGGCAAGGATCGCGGCGGGTGGGCACGCCGAGGTGATGCAGTATCATCAGTACTACCACCGCGTCGCGCGCATCCTGCATTGGCTGCAAGTAGGTGTGCCGCGCTGGCAGAACGACGCCCGCTGGCTCCCACCTGTGCCGGCAGAAGCCAGCCGGCAGGCCAGCAACGGTTTGTGACGCGCCGCAAACGGCGCAGGCTGCCGAGCTTCATTGGGCGCGCAATGTCAGCGTGGCGCAGCGCGACAGCTTGCGAGACTACGGGCCCCGTGTGTGTCGCTCCGCGGAGCCGGGTCCGTATGATCGCGGCACCATGAAGCACCCCCAACGTACTGCCATTTTCACGTTCCTTTGCCTTGCTGTGGCCATGCCAGCGCAGGAAGGCGAAAAGCCCCAGCCGAAGGAGAGTGCCCCCAAGACCGAGGCCAAGGCCCCGATGGACGACGCGGCCACCGCCAATGACCGCGCGATCGTTGCGCTCGATGCATTCATCGGCAAACAGCAAGTCGACAAGAAGTCGACGGACTGGCGCACGAGTCTGACGGAGCCACCGCTCCAGACTTTCGACGCCAAGTGCGACTACTTCTGGCACGTGGAAACATCGGTCGGATTGGTCAAGATCCGCCTGCTGCCCGACGCGGCGCCGATGCACGTGACGTGTGGTATCTACCTCGCGCGGCTCGGCTACTACGACGGTCTCAAGTTCCACCGCATCATCACGGGTTTCATGGCCCAGGGCGGTTGCCCGCTGGGCACCGGCAGGGGTGGCCCGGGATACACGATCGGGGGTGAATTCACCGGTGGCAGAAAGCACGACAAGCCCGGCCTGCTGAGCGCTGCGAACGTGGCGGGCAACCCGAAATCCGACGGTTCGCAGTTCTTCCTGACGTTCGTGCCGACGTCGCACCTCGACGGCAAGCACACGATCTGGGGCGAGGTGGTCGAAGGCATGGAGACCTTGAAGGCGCTCGAAGACAGAGGCAACCGACAAGGCAGTCCGACGCCCAACTCGCCGACCATCGTGCGCACGTGGATCTCGGTCGCGAACAAGGCCGACGCGCAGAAGCCCAAGGACGCCGAGAAGCCGAAGGACCCCGAGAAGCCGAAGGACGCCGGCAAGCAAGGCAAGTGAGCTGAGCCAGCCGTCGCTCTAGTCGCGCGGCGCTCGGTGCCGCGCGCTACGCATGGTGTCGCTCCGCGGACCCGGGCCTCTATGATCGCCGCACCATGCACCACCCCAAACGAACTGCCATTTCCACGTTCCTCTGCCTTGCTGTGGCCATGCCAGCGCAGGAAGGCGAAAAGCCCCAGGCGAAGGAGAGTGCCGCCAAAGGCACGAAAGCGGCGAAAGACGAAGCGACCACTGCCAAGGACATCGCCGTCGTCGCGATCGACGAGTTCATCGCAAAGCAGAAGGTCGACAAGAAGTCGCCGAATTGGCGCACGACCCTGAAGGCGCCGCCGAAGCAGAAGTTCGACGACAAGAACGACTACTTCTGGCACATCGAGACGACGGTCGGCCCGCTGAAGATCCAGTTCTATCCCGACACCGCGCCGATGCACGTCACGAACGGCATCTACCTCTCGCGTCTCGGCTTCTACGACGGTCTCAAGTTCCACCGCATCATGAAGACCTTCATGGCCCAGGGCGGCTGTCCGAAGGGCAACGGCGAGGGCACTCCAGGCTACCAGTTCGGCGGGGAGTTCACCGGCGGTCGCAAGCACGACAAGGCCGGCGTCCTGAGCACGGCGAATACGGGACAACCCAACACGGACGGGTCGCAGTTCTTCATCACGTTCGACGAACGGCCCAGTCTCGACGGCGGCTACACGATCTGGGGACAGGTCGTCGAGGGCCTGGAGACAACCGTGAAGGCGATCGAGGAGCTCGGCACGGTGGAAGATGTCCCAGCCACGAACCCGCCTTCGATCGTGCGGGCCTGGGTGTCGGTTGCGGCGAAGGCGAAGGCGGAGGAGAAGCCGAAGGAACCCGAGAAGCCGAAGGACGCTGGCAAGCAAGGCAAGTGAGCTGAGCCAGCTGGCTCCCGCGCGCGGGCGATCCGGCTCAAATGTCGCTCTGGAGGGCCAGCGCGATCTTGCGGGCGAGGTCCTCTACGAGCTCGTTGCGCGCGCTCGTGAGATCTTCGCCGATCGGGGAGCGGAACTCCGTGCGATCGAGCAGCCGCCGCTCGATCAGCACGGTGCCGTCGCGCGCCACGAGGCGGATCCGGACGGCGGCCTCGAAGGCGCCTTCCCGCACCGGATCGGTGCGAAGCCCGGTGACCAGCGTGCGCTCGTGCGCTTCGCTCAATACCACGTGCAGCGTCGCATCCGCGGTGCCGCGGTCGGCCAGCACGAGACCCGTCGAGTCGTGGATCTGGCGCGAGAGTGCCAGCCCGAGCTCGGCCTCGAGGCGCTGGCGGTAGGTTTCGTTGCCTACGACCGACAACGCGATCGAGCGCACGCCACGTTGCTCGAGCCCCGAACCGAAGGTGTAGCCGCAACCCGCGAGCAAGGCACCGAGCCCCGCGGCGAGCAGCGACACACGGACTGCCGAGCACCTCGTCGTTGGCTGGGTCGTTGACTGGGTCGTTGACTGGGTCATTGACTGGGCCTGGCGCTCGCCTCGACGAGCGAGCGCTCGAGTGCTTCGCGTTCCTGGACCGCCTTCGCATGCGTAGCCGTACTCGCGAACTGATTGCTGGCGGCGATGTCGAGGTGATGGCGGCGGCCCGCCAGATTGCCGACGCGTTCGTAGAAGGCGGCGATCCGGAGGTGGCGTTCGACCTGCCATTCGAGCAGCCGGGCGCGAGCCTGTTCGGCTTGCTGCACCTCCAACGGTCTCTCGGGCTTGGTGGCCAGGAAGCCATCGAGCTCGCGCACGGCGTGGACCATGCGCTCGAGGTCGTAGTCGGGTCCCTGCAGACTGTCGACGATCGCCATCGCGAACCGGAACTGCGCATACACGGTCCACTCGCTCTCGGGCCGATTCAGCATCAGGTCGCGAAAACGCTGCTGCGCGATCTCGTAGTCGCCGTCTTCGTAGGCCATGTCGCCGAGCATGCGCAGCGCGTCCGCGAGCCGCGGCGTCTCCGGGTGCCGCGTGACGAGATGCTCGAGGATGGTCTGCGCGGCGTTCCGATCCGACCAGAAGAACAGGAAGCCACCATTGCGCACGGCGAGCGTGCGGCCGGCCTGCCAGATCATCTCGACCACGTTGGGCCGCAGGGGGCTGTGCGGATAGAGGTCGGGGAACGGTTCGAGCAGCTCGAAGGCGGCCCACGGCTCCCCGAGCCCCATCTGTGCCGTGGCAGCGCAGAGATCGCGGCGGTCCCGCACGCGCTTGGGGCAAGCGTTGCCGGCCAGCGGTTCGAGTGCTTGGAGGCCCACCTGCCACGAACCTGCGGCTACGAGGCCCTCCGCCTTGGCGAGCTCGAGCTCGGGATCCTGGGGCGGCGGCGCGGCAGCACAGCCGCAGAGGAACAGGACCAGTGGCAGGAGCAGGTGCCGCCTGAGCATCGCGGTCATGTTCGGGGCTCGCGTTCGCGGCTGCGAGTGTTTTCTGCATCGAAGACGAGGTGACGCAGGCGCGAGCGTTGTTCGGTCGCGGCGAGCAGCCACGACGCCGGCAAGGGGGCAGCGAGGCGCGGCGCGAGCGCAGGTTGCAGGTCGGGCCACTCGCGTCCCGCGGTGGCGCGCAGCGTGCACAACAGCCCCAGTGCCGCGGCACTGATCGCGCGTCGCGGCGGCGTGGCATGCGTGCGGCACACGAGACCCGGCGAGTCGGAGTTGACGAAGGCGCCGGCGGGCAGGCTGCTGCCGCAGACCGAACAACGCTGCAGGTCCGGCAAGGCGCCGAGCAGTTCGAGGTAGCGCAGTTCGAGCCCGAGCACGATGTGTGGGATCGCCGCGGTCGGGCAGAGCTCGAGCAGGTTCAGCCCGCCGACGAGCAGGTCGTACACGGCCGGCTCCGCGCGGTCCGGCATCGCGAAGTCGCACAGGTGGGCCAGGTGACTCGAGGCGAGGAACCGCGCGGGCTCACGCAAGGCACGCCGCTCGCGCACGAGCTCGGCGCGCAACAGCAAGCGGAGCCCACCGCGATCCGCCGAGAGCGTGACGCGGACTTCGTTGAGGAAGTCGAGACGCCCCAGGAACGGAGAATGGTCGCGGTGTGCCCCCTTGGCGAGACCCGAGATCCTGCCGTGTTCGCGGGACAGGCAGGTCACGATGCGGCTGCTTTCGCTGAAGTCCGTGCGGCGCCACACCACGGCGACCAGCGTCGTGGCGCCGCGCGCGCGGGCGCGGGCGGTGGCCGCGCCCTCGCCCATCAACTGGTACCCTCGGCCGGCTCGGGGGAGAGAGTCGTCACGCGCACGCGCTGCACGCGGCGTTCGTCCGCTTGCAGCACGCGGAACTCGACACCGTCCACGACGATCGTCTCGCCGACGACCGGGATGTGGTTGAACTTGCCGATCATGAGACCAGCGACGGTGTCGTAGTCGGTGCCATCGGCCAGCTGCGTGCCGAGCAGGCCATTGAGCTCGGCGACGGTCGTTCGCGCCGGGATCTCGACCACACGACCGGCTTCGACGACCCGGACCGGCTCCTGATCCGCCGTGTCCTTGGGCGGCTCGTACTCCGTGCCGATGTCGCCGACGATCTCCTCGAGGATGTCCCTGACGGTCACCAGTCCGGCCGTGGTCCCGTACTCGTCGATGACGATGGCCATGTGCTGGTGGCCCGCCTGGAACCGCCGCAGCAATAGCGCGACCCCGGTTGTCTCCGGGACGAAGAGCGGTTCCCGCAGCATCGGCCGGACGGGTGCTTGGGCCTGCTTGGCATCGGGCAGGAGCCGCAGCGCGTCCTTCACGTGGAAGATGCCCGTGATCTCGTCGATCCGGTCGCGATAGACCGGGTAGCGCGAGAAACCGTGGGCGAGCGCCTTCTCGACGGCCTCCCGCAGCGGCGTCGAATCGGGCAACGCGATGATGTCCGGCCGCGGCGTCATCACGGTCGAGACCTGCAGGTCCTTCAACGCGACGATGTTGCCGATCCAGGTGCGCTCGGAGTGGGGCAAGGTCTCGTCGGCGACGGTGTCGGCCACGGCCGCCATGACCTGCTTCTGCACGTTGGCGGTGTCGGGCTGCGGGTCGGTGCGGATGCGCAGCACGTGCAGGCAGAGGCGCGTGATCGCCAGCAGCGGCAGCACCAGCGGCCACCGCAGCAGGAACCAACCGCCGCGCACGACCGGCAACACGGCCAGCAGCGCGCGTTCGGACCGAATCTGCGCGATCGACATCGGCAGGCTGCCCGCGAAGAGCAGCATCGCCACCACGAACACGACGAACGCCGCGGGGCGGTTCGCCGCGTCGACGGCGTGGGCGACCGACCAGACGCCAGCACCCCAGCCCAGGGCGGTGTAGCAGGTCGCGACCGCAAGGTACTCGGTCTCGCGACGCGCGATTTCGGCGGTCCGTTCGGCCCGGTCAGGGCGCCTGGTCTCCTCGAGCAGCTGCGACAGGCGGGCCGGCGAGTAGCCGACCAGGCTCGCCATGGCCAGGGTACCGAAACCCGCGGCGGCGGCGGCCAGCAGCGCTGACCCGACATGCAGGGGGGAAAGCTGCAGCGCCGGAAGGGCAGCCGCATCGCCCAGCGCTGGTTGCAGCAAGGCCAGGGTGGCCAGGCGAATCGGGGGCGCCGGGCGGGGTGGGGTCGTTGCGGACAAGGGACCTGCCAGCATAAGCGGGCCGCGCCTGACGTGTTCGCCTTTCCGCCCGGTGGGGCGGAGGCCGCACCTCATGGCCTTACCCATTCAGGGGAAGTCCATTACGGCTGGGGAGGGAGGACCTTGGCTTCGTCCACGGAATCCACGTCGGCCGAGAAGCGATTGCGGCCATAGCCCTTGCTCGCGTAGAGGGCGCGGTCGGCGCGCTGCAGCAGGGTCTCGACGGTATCGCCCGAGTAGTAGCAGGTGAGACCGATGGAGATCGAGATCGGCAGCCCGACGGCCTTGCCGTGTTCCTCGACCGCGGTGAACAGCCGCGTCGCCAGGACGGTCGCATCGGCGGCGCTGGTTCCGGCCAGAACGACCAGGAACTCCTCGCCACCGTAACGACAGATCGTGTCGCCCTTGCGAAGGGTCTGCCGCAGGATGTCCGCCGTGGCGCGCAGCGCGGCGTCCCCCTCGAGGTGGCCGTAGCGATCGTTGAGCTGCTTGAAGTGGTCGAGGTCGCACATCAGCACCGTGAGTGGCCTCACCATGCGGTCGGCCCGCGCGATCTCCTGCTCGAGGGCGACCAGCCCCATGCGGCGATTGAACAGCCGCGTCAGGCTGTCGGTCAGCGAGAACTTCTGGGCCCGCTGGCGCCGCCGGCGCAGCAGCAGGTTCTCGTTGAGCAGGGAACCGCTGATGCCGAGCGTCGTGGCCAGCGGCCCGTCGGCAGCCACCGTGATCGGCGTGAGCGACAGGGTGCGATCGAGCAGCAGGAAGCCCGGCATCGCAAACGAGAAGTTGAGTGGCACCGCCATCAGTTCGTCAGCCGCCAGCGCGCCGAGAATCCCCTGACGGCGACGGAACTGCGACTTCAGGATGGCGGGGCGCTCGTCGCGCAGAGCCGACTGCAGCGCTGCGGCTTCGTCGTGAGAGGCCAGCAGCTGGGGCATCCGGATGTGACGCGCCGAGGAGTCTGCCTTGCTGCGCAGGGTCATGACGCGATCGGCCTGGTTCCACTTGCCGTAGAACGCGCAGTCGTAGGAGCCGTAGCGCACGGAGGCCGCCGTCATCACGGTGATGATGCCCCGGTAGCTTTCCGACCGCGCACTGCCCAGGATGTTGAGCAGCACCTCGTCGAGATTGCCGCGTCGCTTGGCGGCGAACGGCAGATCCGCGACGGCTCCATCGAGGTCCACGTCGGGCACCGTCGGATCGAGACCGAACGTGCGCAAGGACGCTTCGACGCGGCGGCGAAGGTGTTGCGCGGCGACGAGGTCGGTGCGCTCGGCGGTGCCGAGGATCCCGTCCGGATCCAGGCTCTCGGGCGCGTTGTCGTGCCCGAAGCTGGCGAGGTTCGCGAGCAACTCCGCTGCGCGCACGAGCTCACAGGCGTTCGCGAACGGGCCCGCAGCCGTCGTCGCCATCGGCGTGCCCGCGATCTCGCGCACGAAGTCCAACAGCTGTCCCGGGAGTTGCCAGTGCGATACCCACTCCGGGGCCGCGACCCCGGGCTTGGCAGTCGCGAACTGTTCGGTCAGCAACCCGAGCCACTCGGGAAGGTCGTGCAAGAGCCCGAGCAGGTAGGCTTCGTCGGGGTCGATGACCGTGCCGCGCGACGCGAGCTCGTGGCTGGCTTGCGCGGTCGCGATGGCGTGCAGCCAGAGCGGGCGGATCCGCGAGGTGCCGGGGATCGTGACGGGGTCCGTGTCGAGCAGCCGCGCCGACATCGCGGGTCCGAGCACCTGGACCATGCGCCGCACGCTGAGCGGCGAAGCGTTCCTGCCGAACACGGGTGAGTTGGCGACGCGCAGCCCGCGCAAGACCGAGAGCGGATCGAACTGCAGCAGCGTGACGAGCAGGTCTTCCCTGATCGGCAGTTCGTGCAGCCCGTGGCGCATGCGGCGCTGCAAGTCGCGGATCGCCAGGACCGATGGCAGCCCGATCAGCGGGTTCCCAGGGCTTTCGGATGGCGGTTTGACGGTCACGGCTGGCCTTAACAGAGTTTGTTCGGCTCCGCACGCAGCTTCGCTCAAGGCGACGGTGCAGATCGTCCCGGTTCCGCGGCGGCGGCAACGGCTTGAGCGAGATCGAACAGTCGTAAATTACTTAATAAAATATGCTTACGTAGTATTCCCGTCGGCCACTCGCCGTTTCGTGGGAACATGGCCCACCCTTCGCATGGGCAGGTTGCCATGACCTGCACCCCCTCGCAGACGGCCAAGCCCCAAGCCATCTCCGATGAGCGTGAGCGGATCCGATTTCGCGCGGAGACCCTGCTGGCAGACCACGCCAAGCCGCCCGCCGGTGCGACTCGAGTCCCGGACACGGCCACGGACCCAGGCCTCGCGACTGCCTTGATGGATCTGTTCCGCCGCACGGCGGCTGCCGAGGTCTTCGAGTGCCTCGCGCGGTGGGTCGCACCCCAGCTGTTCCTCCGCATCCGCTCGCGGTTGCGCACGCTCGGAGCCCAATACGATCCCCACGAGATCCTGCAGGACACGCTCGTCAACATCTATCGCTACCCGGACCGATTCCTGCCGTCGCGTCCCGGGGCTTTTGCGGCCTGGTCCTCGACGATCGTCGACAACACGATCCGCCGGCAGCTTCGCCGTGGGCGCCGGGCCGCGGACGTCACGATCAGTTCGCCAGAGCTGCTGCAGGAGTATGCCGACCACGGCGCGCGCGAGCCGAGCTTGCAGGCGCAGGACCACGAAGAGTGCAAGTGCACGTTGAGCGCCTACTCGCTGCTGCTGCACTGCTACCTCGTGGCCTTCGGCACCTTGAGCGAACGCGAACGCTTCGTGCTGCAGATGGTCGAGGTGCGGCAGATGCGCTACCACGAGCTCGCGAACGTGATCGGGACGAGGGCCGAGGCGCTCAAGATGGTCGTCTTCCGCGCGCGCAAGCGCGTCTACGACCGCGTCGCGGGCATGCTCGCTACCTGCTCGGATCGACCGCGCGAACGGGCCCTGGCCCTGGCCTGAGTTCGCGGCTGATACGAGGCCCGATGCGTGACTCGGCCAGCAGGTGGTGTTCGAACACGAACTGCGTCGGACCTCAAGGCAGGAACCGCGCGCGTTCCGCGGCCGACGGCACGCGGCAGGTATCGCGACGGCCGAACCACCGATAGCGGTTTCGCGCCACGACGCGGTAGACAGGGTCGCGTACGAAGCGCGGTACGAAGCGGAACAGGCTGAGCAGCCACGCCCAGCCGCCGAGGCGCCGATACACCTGCAGCGACGCTTCCGATTGGTCGTGCAGTCCGCGCTCGTCGAGATAGAGCATCGACCACTGCCTCGGGTCGTCGGGCAGTGGTGGCAACAGAGCACGCGCGGTCTCGCCCTGCAGCGATGCGAACCGGAACACGCCCAACTTGTCGACGCGCGCGATCAGGCTGACGAACCTGTCGCACATCGCACACATGCCGTCGAAGAAGATGATCGGATGTTCGCCCGTGCCCACGGTGGCGTTCGCGTTCATGGCTGTGAGTGGATCCTACGTCGACCGCCCGAAACGACTGACGCTGCCGTCGGCAAACTCAGTCTTGCGAGCACGAGCAACCTCGGCGCAGACGAGCGCCTTCACGCCTGAAGGGTCTTCGCCGGCTTGCGCGCGCGCACGGCCGCGGCCACGAAGAGCAGCGCCGTGATCGAGTAGAGCGCCGCCGGCGGCGCGATGCCGTAGTGGAAGGCGAAGCCCGCGAGCACGCCCGCGCCGAGCGCGAACACCGCGCTGAGCTTGCGCAGCAGCCACGCGTCGTAGCGGCAGCGGCCGGCGAGCACGAGTCCCACGAGTCCGACCATCCCCGAGAAGGTCGTCAGGTACCAGGACAGGCAGTTCACCGCTCCGCCGACGCTGAACGTCATGCCGGCGAACGAGTGCGTCGCGTTCGCCATGGCTTCGTGTACGCCGGCGAGCTCCGCCGGCGGCGGCTGGTAGTGCGCGAGCGTGTGCAGGCCGCCGCTGACGAGGTACATCAGCGCACCCCAGGTGTAGCAGGAACTTCCGCGCATGGATTGTCTCCGGATCGCCGGGGAGTCGCGCACAGGATCGACGCGGCCTGCCGGCGCCGCGGAAGGTAGCGGGCGACGCGCGCCGTTCCCACGTCGGCGTGAAACCCGCTGCTGCGCAGGTCCCGCGATCGTGCGGGCCAGCAAGCGCGCACCGGCCTGCCCGGCCCGACCGCGGGAACGGCACCTCGCCATGGCCCGAGTCCGCATCCGGTCCGGCGGTGGGGCCCGCTGCGGACTCCCAGGCCGCGAAGGTGCCGCAAGCGATCTTGCAATGCGGAGGTCGCCGGTGATCCTTGGGGCATGGTCGAGACCGTCGATCGCCTGTTCGTACATTGCCGCGAGTTGATCACGCTCGGTGATGGTCCACCCACGGGACCGCGCCGCGGCGAAGCCATGCGACGCATTGGCGTGGTCGAGGACGGCGCCGTGGCGGTTCGCGGCGACCGGATCGCCGCGGTCGGCCGGACCGACGAGGTGACGCGCAAGTTCCGCGCGCACGAAGAGCTCGATCTGTCGGGCTTCGTCGTGATGCCCGGGTTCGTCGACTGCCACACGCATCCCGTGTTCGCGCGCACGCGCGAAAACGAGTTCCACATGCGCTGTGCGGGCGCGGACTACATGGCGATCGCGGCGAGCGGCGGCGGCATCCTGAGCTCGATGCGATCGGTGCGCGAGATGGCGCTCGAAGACCTCGCCGAGTGCACGGAGCGACACCTCTGGGGCTTCGCCGCGCACGGCACGAC
>DASRJH010000336.1:0-32570 GCA_035649575.1 Planctomycetota bacterium | reverse complement strand
CGAGCTGCGCTTCGTCGGTCCGCCGGACGACTACGTCGACGAGTCCGCGAAGCTAGAGCTACTCGGTTCCTGCCGCGCCGTCGTGCAGTGCTCGTTGTTCGAAGGGTTCGGCATGCCCGTGCTCGAGGCGCTCGCGAACGGTGCCCCTGTGTTGTGTTCGGACATCGCGCCGTTTCGCGAGATCACGAAGGACGGAGACAACGCGCTGTTGGTCGACCCGAAGTCGGTCGAAGCCATCGCCGGCGGCATGGTGCGCATCCACGAAGACGAGCACCTGCGCGAGCAGCTGGCCCGGTCCGGATGGCACCGGGCATCACATTTCCGACGAATCGGCGTCGCCGAGCAGTGGCACCGCCTGCACACCGAGCTCGCGCGATGACGATGCACGTCGCCGTCTCCGGCTGGTTGCTCGGGCCACCATCGGGTGCGAACCGGCGCCTGCTGTCGCTGCTCGCGCATGTCGGGCCGCAGCTCGCGCCGGGCGAGCGGATCACCGTGTTGCATCGGCCCGACTTCGCGCCACCGCAGTTGCCGCGTGTCGACTGGTGCAAGATCGCGATCCCGTCGGAACCCGTGTGGCGGCGCGTGCTCGCCGAACGGCGGCTTCTGCCCCGATGCCTGCGCGAGCTCGGCGCGACGATCTGCGACCATGGCTTCCTGCCGCTGCCGGCCCTGCCGGTGCCGGCGTGCCTCTTGCTGCACGACCTGCGCGCGAGCGAAGGCCTGACGCGATGGCCGCGTTGGCTCGCGCAGTCTGTGCTGCGCCGTTCGTGTGCGCGCGCAGCGGCGATCGTCGTGCCGAGCGAGTGGACCGCGCAGCGCCTGCGCGCCCTCGTGCCATCGGCGGCGCCGCGCGTGGTGCCGAACGGCGTCGAGCTGCCCGCGCTCGCGCGGCAACCGCTGCCGAGGCCATTGCCGGCGTGTGGCTACCTGCTGCACGTCGGCCACCTCGAGGCGCGCAAGAATCTCGCGATCGTGGTGCAGGCCCTCGCCACGCTGCCGCCGGCCGAACGGCCCGAGCTCTGGCTCGTCGGACGCGATGCAGGGGACCAGTCGAAACTCGTAGCCCTCGCCACCGCGTTGCACTGCCGCGCCTTCGTGCACATGCTCGGCGTCGTTCCCGATCGCGACCTCGACAGGCTCTACGACCACGCGCGCGCCGTCGTCGTGCCCTCCCACTACGAGGGCTTCGGCCTGTGCGCGCTCGAAGGCCTCGCCCATGGGCGAGCCGTGCTCGCAAGCAATGCCGCGGCGTTGCCCGAGGTGCTCGGGACCGCGGCCTGTCTGCTGCCGCCGCATGATGTCGAGGCCTGGGCCCTGGCAATTGCCACGACGACGCCTGACGACGAGGCGGCTCCAGCGCGCCGGCGGGCGCAGGCCGCCCTGTTCGGCTGGCCACAGGCAGCGCGTACGCTGGTGGAGACGTGGCGCAGGTCCACCGCGGGCCGTCCGTGACCGGTTCTTCCCGTCTTCTCGCACGCTGCGCGCTCTGCCGTAGAAGCCCGTTTCACCCAGGCATCGACGCGGCCGCTCGCCGGGTGGCCGCCGGTGCTCCCCGGCCCAGACCCGACCTCCGAGGAAGCCATGTCCATGTTGCATTCGTTGTCCCGCTGCTTCGTCGCCATTGCCATGCTCGCGCTTGCGGCCCTGTCGCAGGCGGGCGCCGATCTGGTCACGCTGCGGAGCCAGGCCGAAGCGGCCTGGAAGGCACGCGACTTCACCGCGTGTGCCGAGCTCTACGACAAGGTGACGGCCGCCGCTGCCGACGATGCGGTGGCCTGGCATCACCTCGGCTACGCCCTGCACAGCCTCGGCAAGCTCGACGACGCGCTGGCGGCGCACGAGCGCTGCGCGGCGCTGTTCCCCAAGGAGCCGGCCACGACGCGCCTCGGTACCTACAACATCGCCTGCATCCTCGCCATGAAGGGCGAACGGGAACGTGCGCTCACAGCGCTCGAACTCGCCGTCGAGCGCGGCTTCCGCCGCGATGCGTTCATGCTGCGCGACCAGGACCTCGCGAGCGTGCGTGACGACCCGCGCTTCCAGCAGTTGATCGAACGCATCGTGAAGTCGCGGTTGCAGGTCGCAGTCGTCGTCCACGACGGCGTCGAACTGCTCGACTTCGCGGGGCCCGCGGAAGTGTTCGCGAGCGCGCGCAAGGATGGCGAGCCGCTCTGCCGCGTGTTCCTCGTCGCGCCGGGCAAGGCACCCGTGACGAGCCAGGGCTTCGTCAAGCTGCAGGCGAACTTCGCGATCGACGACTGTCCGCGCCCGGACGTCATCGTGATCCCGGGCGGCGACACGAGCGTGCTGCAGAACGACGAGAAGTTCCTCGCCTGGGTGAGGACGAGCATGCCCACGACGAAAGTGCTGCTGACCGTTTGCACGGGCGCATTCGTGCCGGCCCAGCTCGGGCTGCTCGACGGCAAGGAGGCGACGACGCACCACGGCTCGCTCGCGGCGTTGCAGCAACGGCACCCAAAGGTGAAGGTCCGCAGCGATTGCAAGGTGGTCGACAACGGCGCGATCGTCACGTCGGCCGGCGTGTCGTCGGGCATCGAGGGATCCCTGCACGTCGTCGGGCGGCTGTTCGGCGACGACGTCGCGACGGGCGTCGCGCGCTACATCGAGTACCGCTGGGAACCGGCCGCCGTCGAGAAGCGGTAGCCCGGTCGCAGGGCTTCTCGGCGCCGAATGCGCTCGACTTCACGATCCAACCCTGAGCGCTGGCGTAGATCCTGGCGGGATCCGCGATGCCCGCCTGCCGGCTACCGCACGAGCTCCATGACGCCCCAGACCACCGCCGCGGCGAACACCAGAACGACCGCGAAGATCAGCGACCGCGTGCCGCCGCTCAGCTGCGACATGTCGTCGCCGAGCAGGCCTCCGCCGCCCTTCTGCTTCTGGAACTGCAAGATGCGCGAGGGGGAAGCGACGACGGGAGCGGCAGCCACAGCACCTGGCTTGCTCGCGGCCGGCGCTTCCGCGCGGCGGATCTCGACGACTTCGTCCGCGAACTCGACGACGGCCGGGCGAGGGTGCGGCGGGAGCGGTGCCGGCGGTGGCGACGCGGGCCGGGTCGGCACGGGCTGCGGCGGTGGCTGCGGTTTTTGCGGTGGTGGCGCAGCGGCCGCAGCGGGAGCCGCAGGCACGCTCGGAGCCGCGGGCGGCCGCGCGGGGCTCGGTGGCGGAGCCGGCGGTTTCTGGAGGTCCGTGGCCGTCGCCGAATCGCTGCCGAACAGATCGTTGTCGTTGTCCACGGCGCCCTTCGTCACGGCGCCGGCCGCACCCGCCACGCCGGGCGGTGCGCCTTCGCGAAACGTGAGGATCGTCATGCCGATCTGCACCTGATCGCCGTCGCGCAGCAGCCGCCGCGTCACGGGCTTGCTGTTCAACAAAGTGCCGTTGCTGCTGCCGAGGTCTTCGATCTCGACGACCCCGCTCTCGACCACGAACCGCGCGTGGCGGCGCGACGCCTTCGCATCATTGATGACGATGTCACAGCCAGCGACACGCCCGACCGTGATCCCGTTGCTGACGGGAACCATCCGACCATCGGACAACGACAAGTAGCCGCTCACACGCATCCACGCCGGAGACCGGCGTCCACGAGGAAACAGGATCCGCCCAGGATACCATCGCGGCCCGCATGGCAATGGCCATCTCGTGCAAGCAGCTCGGGGTCACCTTTCGCGGTCGGGGACGGAACAGGCCGGTGACCGCCCTGCAATCCCTCGACCTCGAGGTCGCTTCTGGCCGCATCGTCGGGGTCCTCGGCCCGAACGGCTCGGGCAAGACCACGCTGCTGCGCGTGCTCGCCGGCCTCGAGCAGCCGACTGCCGGAACGGCAACGATCCTGGGCGAACGGCCGACCGCGAGGTCCCTGCGGCGCCGCGTCGCGTTCCAGCCCGAGGGCGCGCTGCCGCTAGGAGTGCTGTCGGCAGCCGAGTTCCTCGCCTACATCGGCGCCGAGCTCGGCCTCCAGAACGCCGAGTCGGATGCGCGGGCCCGTCGCTGGCTCGAACGGCTCGACTTGCTGGGCCCCGGCAAGCGCTGGATCCGCACCTTCAGCACCGGCATGCAGAAGCGCCTCGCACTGGCCGCGGCGCTGCTCGGGGATCCCGAGATCCTGCTGCTCGACGAACCGACCGCGGGTCTCGATCCGTTCGGCAGCGAGATCGTGATGACGATCCTGCGCGAACGCGCCGCGGCCGGCACCACGGTGCTCATGGCCAGCCACCAGCTGTTCGAGGTCGAAGAGATCTGCGACGAAGTCCTCGTGCTCCAGGACGGCGCCGTGGCCGCGCGTGGCGCGCTCTCGGACCTGCTCGGCACGGACGCTCACGCGCTCGTCGTGCGCGGCCTCGACGAGGAGGGTCTCGCCCAACTCGCTGCGGCCGCGAAGGCTCGCGGCGGGGAAGTGCTGCGCACCGAGCGACCACGCGACCACTTGTTCGCGTTGTTCCGGCGGCTGGCGCAACGTCGCGGCGAGGACCGTCGCTCGTGATCGGACCCCGCGCACGCGGCCCGTTCGGCCTCACGTGCCGGCGTTGCTTGCGCGTCGCAACGATGCCGACCGTGCTCGCGGCGCTGCTCACGCTGCTGCTCGCGACGCTGTTGCGGCAGGATCTCGCGACAGCCGGCGAGGCTCCGGGTGCCATGTCCACGTGGCTCGCGCTGCCCGTGTTCGTCGCCGCACTGACCTGCGCCTGCAGTGCTCTGGTCTTCTGGCCAACGTTCACCGATCGGCGTCCCGGCGCCGACTGGGTCACGAGGCTCCAGCGCGGAAGGTTGCGGGGCAACGGCGCCGTGATCGGCGCGGCGTTGTGCATGCAAGGTCTGCTGTGTCTGCCGCTCGCTGTGCTGCTGCTGCCGGCCCTCGGCGCGCCCGCGACCGCGAACGCACACTTCGCGTTGGAACCGCCCTCCCTGCCGACCCTCGAGCAGCACCAGCGGCACCTGACCTTTGCCGGCCCGGGCGTCGCCTGCACCGAGCTGCAGCTGCGCCCACTGGCCGCGGCACCCGAGGGTCCGCTGCAACCCAGCAGACTCGCGGTGTGGGCCGACGGCGTGCCGCTCACGACGCTCGAGATCTCGTTCGTGCAGACCGGGCAGCTCGTGCGCGTGCCGTTTCAAGCGACGATCATCGGGCAGCTCGAGCTCGAGCTGCTCGACGGCAACGTGCCGCTGTTCTTTCCGCGCGGCGCGGTCGTCGTGGTCGCCGCGGCAGGGCACAGCAGGCTCGGCAACGGGCTGCTTGCCATGCTGCTTGCCATCGTGCCGACCTTCCTGGCGCTGGCAGTCGGCTGCCTCTGCGGCGTGGCGGCCGCGATTCCGACCGTGCTGACCGTGGTCGCGAGCCTGCTGTTCCTGCAGATGCTCGGAGGACTCGGCCCACTCGGCCCTGCGTTGTTGTCCGTGATGCGGGGGCAATGGCTCGGAAGTGCGACGCTTTTCCCCTCCTGCCTCCCTTCCCTGCTGGTAGGGTGCGTCGCCATGATCGTGGCCATGCTCCTCCGCACGAGGCCTCGCCGATGACACGTCATCGGCTGCTGGCGGCCGCAGCCGCAGCGTGCTACCTCGGCGCCGGTTTGTTGTGCCCCCCGAACGGCTTCGTATTGCGCGAGTTCGCGGCGTGGTTCGTCCGCCCGGCGACGCTCCCGTTCGCGTGGAGTGCGCTCGCCGAGGCGCGGCAGAACGGGAATGCGGTCGAGATGTTCGCGCGCGCGCGCCAGATCCTGCACCTGTTGCCGACCTGGACCGATGGCTACAGCGCATTCGCGTGCAGCTTCGCGCTCGACGAAGCCCTCGCGACGACACAAGCGCTGCGAGCCCAGCGAGCGCACCAGCGACTGATGGTCGCGCTGGCCTGGCTCGAAGACGCGCGCGCCAGCGCCGGCCGGCGCGAAAGCGAGCTGTTGCAGACGATGGCATTCCTGCCCGAGCTGGCGGTGCGGCAGGAGCCCGGTCTCGAGGCGTTGCTGCCGCCCGGTGGCGCCGCCGCAATGGCGGACCGCTACCTCGCCGAAGCCGAGGTCCTGGACCCGCACGGCGCCGTCCGCGAACAACGCACGTTCCGGGGCCCGGGGCTTGCCGCCGGCTTCCTCGCGAGCGGCGATCGCCAACGCGCGCTGCTCGTGCTCGACGCGGCCATCGCGCGCAGTACCGATGTGCGCGACCAGGCCCTGGCCGCGGAATGGCGCCAGCGTCTGATCGAAGTCTGCCGCCACCTGCGCGGCGAGGCGTCGGTAGACCTCGGGGCCGTGCACTCCGATCCCCGCATGGCGCCCCTGCTGCCCTATCTGCGCTGACCCACCCGCATGTTCGACCAGATCGTAGGCACCATCACCGAGTACCCCTACCTGGGGGCGGCGTTGGTGTTCCTGCTGTGCGGGATCGGGCTGCCGTTGCCCGAAGAGATCGTGCTGCTCGCGGCGGGCTACGTGTGCGCGAAATTCCCCGAGCATGCGACCCTGCATTGGATGATGCTCTGGTGTGCGGGCGCGATCCTGACCGGCGACCTGATCCCCTACGTCCTGGGCCGCGTCTTCGGCGTCCGCCTGCTGCGCCTGCGGTGGTTGCGCTGGCTCGTCACGAGGAAGCGCCTTGCGAGCTTCGATCGCTGGTTCCGCCGCCGCGGCGACCTCGTGATCCTGATCGCGCGGTTCCTGGCCGGACTCCGCATCGTCGCGTTCTTCACCGCGGGAACGATGAAGATGTCGTGGACGCGATTCGTGATGCTGGACGGGGTCGGCATCGTGCTGATGGTGCCGTTCCTGTCCTTGCTCGGCTACCACAGTGCGAGCTTCATCGAGGGCCTGATCGCGATCGTGCAGAAGGTCGAGCGCGGCATCCTGTATGGCATCGTGGGCGGCAGCCTGCTGGTCGCGGCCTCGCTCTGGTTCTGGCGCCGGCGCAAGCAATTCAGGCGCCGGCCGCAGCCCGCCGAAGCGTTCGTGGAGCCGAAGCGACCCGTGCTCGGCGAGTCCGCACCACCAGCCGCCGACAACCCGCTCGCGCAGGCGGCCGCCGAGGTGTCACCGCAGCTGGCCGAGCCGCCAGCACAGCCACGAGAAGCGTTGCCAGCCAAGCCGCAGGCGCCATCGGACTCCTACACGCGACCTGGCTAGCCGATTGTGGAAAAGGGAGGGCGAGCAGTTGCGCTTGCCTCTGGGTGCCGGGGCCCGCTAACGTCCGCCCCCTTCTCGAGCCCGCCCTCGCCACGGGGCCACTCATCGCTCCATGTACTACTTCTGGAACATCATCTCCCTGGTCATGGCGGCCTTGGGCGTCGCCTACGCCGTCAATCTCTTCCAGCAGATCATGCGGAAGGACGCCGGTGACGAGGCGATGCAGAAGATCGCGCGCGCCATCCAACAAGGGGGCCGCGCGTTCCTGCGCGCGGAGTACCGGTGGCTCGCCGTGTTCATGGGGATCGTCTTCGTGATGCTCTGTCTGGGTCCCAACGACGGTTCGAAGAGCTTCCTCGGCTGGAAGACCGCGCTCGCGTTCGTGATCGGTGCGACGTCGTCCGCCGCGTCCGGCTACTTCGGCATGCACTGTGCGACGCGCGCCGCCGTGCGCACGACGCAGGCTGCCAAGACGAGCCTCGGCGGCGCGCTCGACATCGCCTTCAAGTCGGGCACCGTCATGGGCATGACCGTCGTCGGGGTCGGCCTGCTCGGCATCACGCTGCTGATGATGTTCTACCGGCACGAGAGCGTGAACTTCGTCAACTACGTGCTTGGCTTCAGCTTCGGCGCCAGTTCGATCGCGTTGTTCGCCCGCGTCGGCGGCGGCATCTACACCAAGGCAGCAGATGTCGGCGGTGACCTCGTCGGCAAGGTCGAGGCCGGCATCCCCGAGGACGACCCGCGCAACCCGGCCGTCATTGCCGACAACGTCGGCGACAACGTCGGCGACGTCGCCGGCATGGGGGCCGACCTGTTCGAGAGCTACGTCGGCGCCATCCTCTCGGCCGCGGTCATCGGCTGGTCGTTGGTGCCGTCCGGCCTGCAGCCGGACGCCGCTTCGAGCGCCCTGACGAGCCTGCTGCTCTACCCCGTCGTGCTGTCGGCGATCGGCGTCGTCGCGAGCTTCCTCGGCACCTTCCGCGTCAAGGCGGAGGACGAGAGCAAGCTGTCCGCGGCGCTGTTCGGCGGGCTCATCGCGGCCTCGGCGCTCCTCATCGTCGGCGGCGCCCTCGTCACGGTGCTCATGCAGCCGGAACCGGCGGTCGTAGCCAACAAGCCCGAGGCCTACTCGTACTGGAGCGTCTACTTTGCGATGGTCATCGGCCTCGTCGCCGGCGTGTTGATCGGCAAGGTCACCGAGTACTACACCTCGGAGAAGATGGCGCCAGCACAGACGATCGCGCACCAGTCGCAGACCGGAGCCGCGACGAACATCATCTACGGCCTCGCCACCGGCATGGCTTCGACGTGGATCCCGACGCTCCTGCTGGCCCTCGCGATCTACCTCTGCAGTGCTCTCGCGGGCATCTACGGCATCTGCATCGCCGCGGTCGGCATGTTGAGCACGCTCGGCATCTCGCTCGGTGTCGACGCCTACGGCCCCGTCGCCGACAACGCGGGCGGCATGGCCGAAATGACGCACCAGCCGCCCGAAGTCAGGAAGCGCACCGACTCGCTCGACGCGACGGGCAATACGACGGCTGCGATCGGCAAGGGGTTTGCCATCGCCTCAGCCGCATTGACGGCCCTGGCCCTGTTCGCCGCATACAAGGTCAGCGCCGAGGTCGACCTGAGCCTCGCCAACGCGGACGTCGTCATGGGCCTGTTCCTCGGCGCGATGCTGCCGTTCCTGTTCACCTCGATGGCCATGAAGGCCGTCGGCAAGGCGGCCAACGCGATGGTCGAGGAGGTCCGCCGCCAGTTCCGCGAGATCCCCGGTCTCAAGGAGGGCACCGGCGGCGAACCCGACTACGCGCGCTGCGTCCAGATCTCGACCGAGGGCGCGCTGCGCGAGATGGTCTTGCCGGGCCTGCTCGCCATCGTCGCGCCTATCGCAACGGGCATGATCTTCGGCAAGGCGGCCGCCGGAGGCCTGCTCGCCGGAGCCACCGTTACCGGCGTCATGATGGCGCTCTTCATGGCCAACGCGGGTGGCGCCTGGGACAACGCCAAGAAATACATCGAGGCCGGCCACCTCGGTGGCAAGGGCAGTGACACGCACAAGGCGGCGGTGACCGGCGATACGGTCGGCGATCCCTTCAAGGACACGGCCGGCCCGTCGATCAACATCCTGATCAAGCTCATGTCGATCGCGGCCCTGCTCGCGCTGCCGCTCTTCAAGTAGCCGCCGCACATTGTCGATCAGCTAGGCAGCGGCGGCGACGTTTCGGCGCCCCCGAATCATCTCGAGATGCGAACACCTACGGGGGGGTTACGACCATCGCGGCGTTCGCTATCCTTCCAGCGTCGCGCGTCAGTCACCATGCCCTGAGCACCGAGATTTGAGCATCCCAACATCCGAGCGTTTCTCCCGAATCCCGAAACCTGGGCCGAACAGGGCCCCCGACCCGGCCACCCTCCAGATGGCGCGCTCGATCGCGCAGCGGCTGGACGAGAAGAAGGCCACCGACATCGTCATCCTCGACGTATCGGGGCCGTTCGTCATCGCCGACTACTTCGTGATCGCGACCGTGCAGAGCACTCGCCAGGGCCAGGCCCTCGCGAGGGAACTGGACCTAGAGAACAAGGCGGTGCGCGGTCGCCGTCGGCGAAACACGGGAGGCATGGAGACCGAGGCCTCGAACTGGGTGTTGCTCGACTTCGACGACATCATCGTGCACCTGTTCTTGCCCGAAGCGCGTGAATACTACGGGCTCGAAACGCTCTGGGTGGACGTGCCGCGCGTGCACTTCGCGAAGGCGGAGCCAAAGCCCGTGTCGCGCACGGAGATCCGACAGCCGACGTTTGACGGATTCGGCGCCTTCCTGCCCCACGGGAGCAAGGACTCTTCCGTCAGGGATGCCGTGCCCGGCGGCCCCGAAGACCGGAATCGGAACGGCTAGCCGGCGGTCGCTTGCCCACCTTGCGCTGTACGCTTCCCAGGCTATGGCTGTTCAACGGGCAGGTCCAACGACGATAGCAAGCGACAGGTAATACCCCCGGGCGACCACAGGTATCGCATGACCGACAGCATCCGATGGCAGCACTTCGAACCGGCGACCTTGAAGGCCGCCATCGCTGCCGATCGGCCCATGCTCATGGTCATCACGGCCCCCTGGTGCCAACACTGCCGCGAACTGCTCGCCACGAGCTTCGCCGACTCACACGTGGTTGCGGCGATCCACGAGAGTTTCGTTCCCGTGCTCGTCGACGCCGAGCGCCGACCCGACGTCAACCAGCGCTATGGAACCGGTGCCTGGCCGACGATCGCCTGGCTCACGCCTGACGGCGAACTGATCGCGCACGAGAACTTCCTCACGACGGAGGCGCTGCGCAGCAAGCTCGACCGCGTGCGCACGATCTGGCAGAACGAGAAGCAGGACATCCGCAAAGGGCTGCGCGAGCTGTGGGCGCACCGCGAAGACCGGAAGGCGTCGCCACGCGACCGCCTGCGGCGTGAGATGGTCGACGACATCACCGACGCCATCTACGAGAAGTTCGACCACCGCTACGGCGGCTTCGGCGAGGGCATCAAGTTCCCCCACCCGGAGGCCCTCGACTTCGCGCTCGTCCAGGTCAGCAAGCGCAACGACGATCGCATGCGCGAAGTCGTCACGCTGACGCTCAGTCGCATGATGGAGAGCCCGCTGCACGACATCGTCGAGGGCGGCTTCTTCCGCTTCTCGCGCACTCCGGACTGGCACACGCCCAACCACGAGAAGCTGCTGGATCAGAATGCGCTCGTGCTGCGCGCCTACCTCGAGGCCTACCAGGTCTTCGGCGTCGATGCCTACCGGCGCGCAGCGGAAGGCATCGTGGGCTGGATGCTCAACACGATGCGCGACGAGCACACGGGCGCTTTCGCGGGCAGCCAGGACGGTGACGCCGATTACTTCGTCTGCGACAAGGCGGAGCGGCGCCATCGCGAACCGCCTGCCCTCGACCGCACGGTCTACTGCAATGCGAACGCGCTCGCCGTCTCCGCCTTGCTCAAGGCGGCGGCGGTCCTCTCGCAACCGGCATGGCGCGAGAAGGCGATGGATACGCTGCGCTTCCTGCTCGAGAACCTCTACGACGGGCAGGACGTGTATCACTATTGGGACGGCACCTACCACCTGCCCGGCATGTTGAGCGACCAGGCGCACCTCGTGCGCGCCCTCATCGATGCCTCGCAGAACACGGGCGACGCCGATCTGCTGTTGCCGGCGGAGGTGATCGCCGAGCGCACGATTGCCCGCCACAAAGCGCCGAGCGGAGGCTTCTACGACATCCTGTACAACCCTGGCAGCCAGGGCTCGATGCGGCGGCGCAATCGCTCGATCCTCGACAACGCGACGATGTCGGAGTCGCTCGTGCGGCTCTCCTACCTGTCGCGGCGCAAGGAGTTCTACAACGAGGCCGTGCTGGCACTCGAGTCGTTCGTGGACGACTACAAGGAGTACGGCTACTACGTCGCCGGCTACGGGCGCGCGGTCGATCTCATCTTCTACGAACCGCTGTTCCTCACGATCGTCGGCGACCGCGATGCGGCCGAGTCGGTCGAGCTGCGGCGCACGGCGCTGTCGACCTACGTGCCTTCGCGCATCGTGCAGATGCTCGACCCGCGCCACGATCCGGTGTTGCTCGGTCGCAGCGGCCTCAAGGTCGAGGAGCGGCCCGTCGTCTACGTGACCGTGGGCCGGACGACGCATGCCGTCGCACGCAACCCCGACGAATTGCTCGAGGCGATCGAAACCATCGAGGCCAAGCGGCGGCAGCCGCCCGAGTGAGCGCGGTCAGACTTCGAGGCGCGTCGGGCCGGTCTGCTCCTCGTCGGCGACCAGTTCGATGAGGCCCCGCCTGAGCTCCTCGCTGGCGATCTTGATGTAGTTGCGTTCGCGCGTCTCGAACAGCGGCTTCTGGCCGCGGACCAGCTCACGGACGCGCTTCTGCAACAATGCCGTCAGGCGGAACGATCCGCCTACCTGCTTGACGAGCTCCTGGGGGAGGCTCTGTTCCATGGGGATGTGCTGCGGGTCTATTGGGCTGCCGAAGGGCGAAGAAGCGTAGCCGCCGCCCCTGCGCGATCAATGGCCATGTCGGCAATGCATGCGGGCACAGGCTCAGTATTCGCGAACGTCGACGATCATCTGCATGTCGCTCCAGGCCGGCTGAAGGCGCCTGACCGTGCTGCAGAGCACGAGGTGGATCATGGCCTGGCGCGCCGAGGAGGGTCCGACGATCTGGACCTCGAACCCATGCGGGAACCCGCTGCCCGTGTTCATGGGGACGCTGTAGGACCCCACGCCGAAGCTCGCCCGCGCGTAGTTCGTGGCGAGCGAGTGGTGGCGGTAGGTCAGCAAGCCTTTCACGACAGTGTCCGATCGCAGGATGTTCCAGGGGCTGGGTCGTCCCGCCGTCGGCAAGTCGCTGAGCGTGCCCGCGGATTCGATCTGTCGCAGAGTGCCCACGACCGAGGCAAGTTCCCCGCGCTTCCAGACCACCTGGCAAGGCGAGTGCCTCTTGCCGCTTGCATCTGGCGTGGCGTTGAAGAGGTGCTGCAACACCTCGACCCGGTCGGTCGCGTTCGTGATGCGATCGATGCCGATGGCATCGACCAGCGGCTCACTGGCGACACGCACGAAGTTCAGGCCGATGTTGCTGCCCGGCGTCGGGCCAGCCCCTTCCGGAGTCGGGTAGTAGTAGAGCCACCTGTAGACGTCGACGAGGTAGTCGCGGCCGCTCGTGCACGCGAAGCGATCGCTCCAGGCCAACCGCGTGAAGAACAGCGAATTGCCGGTGATCTCGGCCATCAGCGTGTCCTGCCTGATCTTCTCGTTCGGCGAGATCTTCGGCATGCGCACGTCCGCCAGCGGCTGCGGGACCCCGGCGAGATCGAGCAACGCGAGGTTGCTGTCGCCTTCGACGTCGCTGCCGAACAGGCGCACGCAAGTGACCAGCTCGAGCCGCATCTGGTCCATCAGGTCCTGGTTGACCTCGGTAGCCCGATTGAGGCGCTTGGCGAACTCCTGCGCGTCCATACCGCTGACCGACAGCGAGGACACCGCCATGACCATCATGCTGAGCAGGACCGCGGCGATCATCAGCTCGAGCAGCGTGAAGCCCGCGGTTACAGAGCGGCGTTTGTTGCGGTGCATCATCCTGTCCTCAGCGCTGGATGTAGATCCTGGTCTGGTGGTACGAGTAGTGGACCGCTGCGCCGCGGCGGAAGCAGTCGATGCGCAGCAGGTAGCTGCCCTCGGGGAAGTTCAACGCGGGCACGGGCCAGTCGAACGTCTCCGATCCGACACCGGAGTCGGGCACGAGGTAGGCAGGGGCCGGCCGGGTTCCCGGCGTCGCCTCCGAATCGTCCTGGATGTGGCGCCATGTCCGGCCGCCGTCCTTCGAACACATCAGGACGTATTCGAGCTGCAGCTCGTCCTCCGTGAAGGTGCCCGTCGCCGTGTATGGCAATCCGTCCCATCGCTTCCAATCGACCCCGTACTGGATCACGATCGTGGACGGGCTGATGAGCTCCGTGATTTCGGTCGGCGATTCGATCTCGAGCCGCGCCAGCTGTGGGATCCGCAGCGAGTTGGTCGTACTGCCGGCCTCGAAGAAGGAGTGCACGAGCGACAGCACCGCGAACTTGGCGATGAAGGTCGTGCCCGAAGCCACCGTGTTGTCGATGCCGTTGACGACGATGTAGGCAGCGCTCGTGTTGGTCGGATCGACGAGCTTGACGAGACCCGAGCCGGTGCCCGCGGGGTGCGTGTAGTAGGTTCGGTAGAGCGTCGCCGAGTGACGGTTGTTGAGGTACAGCGGGTGCGAGAACTCGTCACCGGTACCGCCGGTGGTGGTGCCGTTCCAGTTGAGTCCGAACGGCCGGCTGATCAGCGCGGACGTCGGCATCGCCATGTTGTAGTTGTTGGCCAGCTCGAGCCCGATCGGTGTCAACGTGCCGTTGGCGTTGCTGCTGGTGTGGTGGAACGTCGACGACGCGGTCCCGATGTTGAAGAAGCTCGTGCACCCGTTGTGGTAGGTGCGCTGGAAGTAGTCGAGCATCGCCGTGCCGTAGGCCTGGCGGCCCGCGGTGCCGGTGCTGCCGGTGTAGACGCTGTTGACGGTGCCCTGGTAGTACTGCCCGGCGGAGGTTCCCGCAGTCAGGTTGCCGTTCGTCCTCCACATCGTGGCGTACTGGTTGTCGGGGCACAGCTCGCCGAGCCACGGCATGCCCCACCAGTAGTTGGAGCCCGCAGCTCGCGCGAAACGGCGCGGGCCGAGGATCGTGTTGATGTAGCCGTTGGTGCCCGGGGACCCGTGCGGCGTCATGTTGCTCGGGATCGAGTTCGGGTAGCCGTTCGCCGAGTCGTAGCCGATGTCCTGGCCGATGCCGAGGTAGAAGTACGAATAGCCCGTGAGCGTCGTGTAGACGCAGGCACTGCGCACGAGCGCTGTGCGCAGCAACTCCATGTAGCGCGGCACGTCACACGACATCCCGAGCTGCGACCCGCCCGAGGCCTGCCACCGATTGCGCAGCGGCGACGTCGCGACCGAAGCGGCGATGCACGGGTAGTCCTGGATCGACGGCTCGCTGTTGTTGTTCAGGCTGTCGTGGTACCAGTTGTAGCCGTTCCGGTAGTCGACGGCGCCGTTGAAGCAGTCCTTGTAGGGCACGTGCCGCGGATCGCCGTTGAACTGCGCTCGTTCCGTGAAGGGCACGTCGTCCTTGCTGTCGGCCCACCACGCGTAGGTCGTGGACAGGTTCTCGGGTTGCACGGGTGTCGGCCACATGGTGCCGCTGTTGTACAGGCTGCTGCCAATGGTCTCCGTGGTGCTCCAGATGCGCGTCCGGATCTGGAGCATGACATCGCCGGCGGGGGCTTGCACGAACGACCCGTTCGTCGTGAACACACTCGGGTTGATGCTCAGGACCCAGCGTGCGGTGTTCTTCGGACCGGTATTGGGCTTCGTGAGGTCTCTGATGTTGAAGTCGGGGAGACCTGTCAGGGGTGAGACGCCGACGGGGTTCGGAACGTACGGCATCTGGTAGAGGTGGGACTGCTCCTTCAAGGCCGCGGTGCTGCTGGCCAGACCGTAGACCTGCCCTGACTGCGTGATTGCAGGTGCTGTCACAGGTGTGTTGTAGAGCAGGATGCGCGTGAACGGCTCCCCGACCGCCGGCGTGACAAACGCCGCTTGGTAGTACATCTCGTTCGACTGGTGCGCGTCATTGACGTGTTTGGCAGGCATCCACGTCGTGCTGTAGTTCGCCGAGCCTCCCACGATCGTGACGCCTCCCGGCACGTTCGTCAGCGTACAGGTTGCGTTCCGGAGCTTGCTCGGGTTGCCGGGGTCGGTCAGGTTCATGCCGACCACCTCGACGGCCATCGGCGCCGGCATCACGCCCGGGGTGTTGCCCGTGTGCCACGCGTACATGCGGAGGTTCAGCGCCTCGGTGACCGGGCTGGCGCGCGTCGTGCGAAGCTTCTCAGGGTGCGTGACGACGCGCAGGCCCTGGTGCGCAACCGTCTCCGGATCGCGCGCCGCATCGCTGTAGTTGCGCAGCGCCGGCATCGGCAGCAACTCGCCGTGCAGGTTGACGACGAGCGAGTTCTTGTGCTTCTGGGGTGCGGTGCACATGTCCTCGAGCAGGAGCCGCAGCGTCGGCTCCTTGGACATGTCCGTGAGCCCAGGCCGCGGCGGGAGGCCGGCCGCCCGGTCCGCGGCCATCTCCGCTTCGCGCAGCTCGACTGCCGCGACGCGAGCCTGCCAGAGCGCGAGTTCGTCCGGATAGCGCATGCCGTGGTTGAAGAAGTCCGCGAGCGCATACGGAAGCGGATTCGACGCGGCGTCGTAGCCGTTCCTCTCGACCCCGTCGACGCTGAGGCGCGCGCGAATGTTCTCGGGCACGTAGTAGTAGATCGACGCGCTGCCGACCGGCATGTGACCCGGATAGTGATAGACGCTCGGGATCGGCGCGAGGCTGTCCGTGTCCTCGTTCGTGTACGGGCGATAGCCCTGGTTGCGCCCGAAGGACGCCTTCGTGATCCAGTGCGTGCGGAACTGCAGACCCGGATTGCGATTCTCGAGGTCGCTGATCATCGACTCGACGAACGGCTTGATCGAGTCCATGAAGACCCACCAGCCGGGGATGTTCTCGACTGCCAGCAGATACACGTCGAACACCTGCGTGGTCGGGAACGCGCCGCCCGCGGAGTTGATGACGGCAGACAGGTCGGCCATCGAGCGCTCGACGCCGTTCTTGTCCCTGCGGAAGATCCTCACCGTGACGTAGCGCACGTTGCGGTTCTGGACACCCGCGAACGGGCGCACCGTGATTCGCCGCGACCAGATCCAATCGCCATCGCGACGGTAGTTGCCCGAGACGACATGATCGGGCAGGACCAGGTTTCCCTGCGAGTCGGTCTGGATCGTCAGTTCCGACTTGTTGATGATGCCGTCGTCGAGCGCATCGAGGTCGATCGGAACGTCGAGAGTACCGCGATCGGCGAAGCTCTGGACCTCGGACAGGATCGCTTGCGCCTTGCTGTAGGCGAACACGCGGTCGCGTTCGGTCGCCGTCGACATGTAGTTGATCGACAGGTGATTGAGCAACAGCACCACGCCGATGACGAGGACCAGCATGGCGCACGCCAGTTCGGCGAACGTGAATCCACCAGTCTCTGTTTTCGCGTCGAAGTGTCGCATGTTCATCCCTCTCGTGAGGAGCTCCTCTGACCGAGGCATCTAGCCTTATCGACGGTTGCACCCGCGCTCCGACAGCGCGCCAACCGGTCGTCCTGCATCGGGACACAGGGAGGACTCGCCACCCTGCCATCGGCATTTGCATCGCTGCGACGAAAGCTCGATGCTGTTCCTCTTGTCCTGGCTCCGTTCGATCGCTCGCGCCTTCGCGCGTCCAGCCGCCCTGCTGCGCCGACACATGGGCCTCGTCGTGGTCGGCACGCTGCTCATCCCCGTGCATGCGGCGGTGTCGCTGTGGATGCCGCGACTGCTCGGCGACACGCTGGACCGGCTGAAGGACGGCGGTACAGCGGACTCGTTGCGTGACACCTGCTGGCTCCTGCTCGCGCTGGCCGTCGTCGAAGCGGGAAGCCGTTATGTATCGCGCAGGACGCTCATCGATGCGTCGCGACACGTCGAGGAAGACCTCAAGAACGACGTCATTGCACACCTGCAGCGCCTGCCGATCGCCTGGTACGACCGGTCGCGCACCGGCGACGTCGTGAGCCGGCTGACTCAGGACGTCGAACTGGTCCGATTCGTGATGGGCCCGCTGCTGCTTCACGGCGGCAGCACGCTGTGCCTGCTGCCGGCCGGCTTGTGGCTCATGATGGGCATGGACCTGCCCGTGACGCTGGCGAGCTTCGGCGTGTTCGGCCTCTTGTTCGTCGCGATGCGCGTGCTGGTGCCTCGTCTGCACGCGTGGAGCAAGAAGTCACAGGAGGCCATCGCCGAGATCTCCCAGCGCGCACACGAGGACTTCGCCGGCATCCGCGTCGTGCAACAGTTCGGCGCCGCGACGCGCGAACGCGCCGCGATGGCGACGAAGAACCGCCGGTATCTGCTCGTCAACCTGAGAGCCGTGCGGCTGCGCGCGCTGCTGAATGCGACGTCGCACTCGACGAGCGGCGTCGTGATGCTCGGCGTGCTGCTCGTCGGCGGCCATCAGGTCATCGCGGGCAAGATCACGATCGGGCAGCTGTTCCAGTTCACGGGCTACCTCGCCCTGTTGACGTTCCCGCTCGAGATCCTCGGCTGGACGCTGGCGACGTTGCCACGCGCCTACGCAGCGGGCATCCGCATTGCCGAGATCTTCGAGGTGGCGCCCGAGACCGCAGCGGGTTCCACACCCGCGCTGCGCGGGCACCTGCGCGTCACGGGGCTCACGTTCACCTACCCGGGTGCGTCGCGCCCCGCGCTGGCCGACGTTTCGTTCGAGCTCGAACCGGGCAGGAAACTCGGCCTCGTGGGCCCCGTCGGCAGCGGCAAGTCCACGCTGCTCGCACTGTTGATGCGCTTCTACGATCCGCCGCGCGGCACGGTCTTCGTCGACGGACACGACGTGCTCGACCTCGCGCCGCATTGTCTACGCCGGTTGTTCGCGCTGGCCTCGCAGGAGCCGTTCCTCTTCAGCGACACCGTCGCCGCGAACGTCGCATTCGCGCTCGATGCGAGCCAGGCGACGGCCGTCGATGCCGCCGTGGAAGCAGCCGCGCTCGACCAGGACCTGCCGCAGTTGCGCGAAGGGCTGTCGACGATCGTCGGTGAGCGCGGAGTGACCTTGTCGGGTGGCCAGAAGCAACGCGTCGCGCTCGCGCGCGCGCTGCTCAGCGAGCGTCCGGGACTGCTGCTCGACGACACGATCTCTGCTGTCGATCCCGTCACCGAGCGCCGCATCCTGAACGGGCTGGAACAGGAACGGCGCGGACGCACGATGCTCATCGCGTCCCACCGGCTGTCGGTGCTGACCGCTGCCGACCTGATCCTCGTGCTCGAGAACGGGCGCGTGCGCGAACGCGGCGACCACGATTCGCTGCTGGCCGAACGCGGACTCTACGCGAGCGCGTTCCGGCGCCAGAGCGAAGCGGCGGCGCTCGAGAGCCTGCCCGAGGAGGGAGCGTGAGCGATCCGTATCTCGACGATGCGCCGGAGGGCCGCTTCCAGCTGCGCTTCCTGCGCCAGCTCGGACCGTTCGTGCGCCCCTACCGGCGCGCTTTCGCGGCCTGCCTCGCGCTGTTGTTCGTGTCGTTCGCGCTCGAAATGCTCGGGCCGTGGCTGCTGCGGCTCGCGATCGACGGACCGATGCGCGGCGGCGACGGCCCCGGAGCCGATCGCATGGGGGTCTTGGTGTGGTACGGGCTCGGCTTCCTCGGCACGACGGCCGGCGGTGCCGTGTTGGGCTACGTCTACGGTCTGCTGACGGCATGGAACGGCCAGCGCGTGATCCGCGACGTGCGGCGGCACCTGTTCGGTCACCTGCTCGGCACGAGCCTCTCGTTCCACGAGAAGAACCCGGCCGGCAAGCTGACGACGCGCGTCACGAGCGATGTCGAGAACCTCAACGAACTGATCGCGACGGGCGTGCTGCAGTCGGTGTTCGACCTGCTCAAGATCGGCGGCGTCCTGGTCGTGCTGTTTTTCCTGGACGTCGAGCTCGCGGTGTTCACGGTGGCCACCACGCCTGTCGTCGTGCTGCTCAGCGTGCTCTTCCGCCGCAATGCGCAGCGCGCCTACCGCTCCGTGCGCACGCGGCTCGCGCTGCAGAACGCGTATACCGCGGAGCTCATCGGCGGCGTGCGCACGACGCGCGCCTTCGGCCGCGAGGACGCAGTCACGAGGCGCTACGCCGAACGCAACGGCGATACCGCCACGTCCTGGCGCGAGACCGTGTTCCACTTCTCGGTGTTCTTCTCGCTCGTCGACTTGTCGCTGCGCGCGACGACCGTGGGTCTGTTGTGGTTCGGTGGCTCGGCCGTGCTCGAGGGCACGATGCAGCCCGGTCAGTTCGTGCAGTTCTGGCTCTACTTCGGCCTGCTGTCGGGGCCCGTGAAGGAACTCGGCGAGAAGTACAACGTGCTGCAAGCGGCGTTCGCGAGCTGCGAACGCGTGTTCCAGCTGCTCGGCGAGCCGCGTTTCCCGCCGCCGAACCCGAACGCGGTCCGGACCGAGCGGCGCGGCGCCGCGAAGATCGAGTTCGACGGCGTCGGGTTTGCCTACGTGCCCGGCACACCGGTGTTGGAGCACATCTCGTTCACGGCGCTGCCGGGCCAGACGATCGCCATCGTCGGCCCGACCGGTGCGGGCAAGACGACAATGTTGTCGCTGATCGCACGACTGCGCGACGTGACGAGCGGCGCCGTGCGGCTCGATGGCGTCGATGTGCGCGACCTCGATCCTTCTTCGCTGCGCTCGCGCATCGCCTCCGTCGACCAGGACGTGTTCCTGTTCACCGGCACCGTGCTCGACAACGTGCGCCTGTTCGATCGCACGATCGACGAGGCCCGCGTCTGGAAGGCCATCGAGACCGTCGGTGCCTTGGCCTTCGTCCGCCAGCTGCCGCAGGGGCTGTCGACGCAGGTCGAAGAACGCGGGGGCACCTTCTCGCAAGGCGAACGACAACTGCTCGCATTCGCGCGGGCTCTCGTCGTCGAGCCCGATCTGCTCGTGCTCGACGAAGCCACGTCGAGCATCGACAGCGAATCCGAAGCGCGCTTGCAGTTCGCGCTCGAGGCTTCGCTGCGCGGGCGCACCGCGATCGTCGTGGCACACCGCCTGTCGACCGTCAGACGCGCCGACCGCATCCTCGTGCTCGAAAAGGGCGGCATCGCCGAAGCCGGCACACACCGCGAGCTCATGGACCGCCGCGGCATCTATGCCGGCATGGTTGGGCACGTCGAGGCCGTGCCGTGAAGTACGACCGCCCGCTCGCCTACTTCTGCTCGGGTGGCGGACCGGTCAGCGCCTTCAGGAACGCGACGATCGCCGCGGTCTCCTCGGGCTTCAGCGTCTTGTCGAGTTGGACCGACGCCATGTTGGTTATCGCCTCCTCGAGCGTCGCGAGCTTGCCGTCGTGCTGGTAGGGCGCCGTCTTCTCGACGTTGAGCAGCGGGGACACCTTGAAGAAGAACTTGTCGGCGTCGCTCTTCGTCACGCGCTCGCGCCCCGTGTCCTTCGTACCGTGCGGCTTCAGCAGACCGAGCTTCTGCAGCATGTTGCCGCCGACGAGACGCGACATGTGGCACTGCGTGCAGCCGACGTCCATGAACGTCTTGAGGCCCAGCTTCTCCTCGTTCGAGAGCGCCTTCTGATCCCCGTCGAGGTAGTTGTCGAATCGCGACTTCGTGACGAGCGTGCGCTCGAAGGCGCCCATCGCGAGCTTGAAGTTCTTCGCGGACACCGCATCGGCGTCGCCGGGGAACGCCTTCTGGAAGCCGGTGACGAGGTCGGCCTTCTCCTTGATCTTCTTCACGAGTTCCGCCTCGTCGGCGATGCCGTTCGCCTCGGGCTCCATCACGTGCGCGAGCGCCTGGTCCTCGATCGTGTCCGCGCGGGCGTCCCAGAACTGCTTGTATTGGCGGAACGCGTTCCACACGGTCGGCGTGTTGCGCTCGCCGTGCGCGCCGCCGGCGCCCGGCGATGTCGCTTTGCCGTCCTGGCCGTAGTTGGCGAGATCGTGGCACGACGCACAGCTCACGCTCCCGTCCTTCGACAGGCCCTTCTCGTGGAAGAGCGCCTTGCCGAGTGCGACCTTCTCGGGCGTGGACGGGTTGTCGACCGCGGGCGTCGCCGGCTCGTTGCCGAACAGGATCTTGGCGAGGTCGTAGTTGACGCGCACCGGCGCCATTGGCTTCTTGGCCGGGTTCTGGGGCGCATCCGGCGTCGCGGTCTCGGCCGCGGGGGACGGTGCGGTCCGCTCGGGTGCTGCCGGGGCCGCAGGGCTGGGCCTGGCTTGCGACTCGGGCGCCGGGGGGGCCGCCGTCGGGTTCGAGGGTGCGGCAGCAGCTTCGCCGCCGCAGGCCTGGAGGAACAGCAGCGCGAGCGCACTGCACGGGATCGAGAAACCGGGCTTCATGGGGATCCGCGAGATTACGGCATGGCAGGGCCGCCTGCACACTCGGGCCAATGCCTGCAGGCATCCTGCTTTTTCACGGCCCGCACCGCAGCAGCGGACGGCGTGCATCGCCGCTAACGCGACACCGCAGACCCGAGGACGCATGAACCGCTGCGGCCGTTGGTCGAACAGCGAGTCGAGATGACGCCGCGGCTAGGCCTTCAGCGCCTTGCCGATCCGGTCGGTTTCCCTGGCATCGCCCAGCAGGAAGGCAGCGTACTTGCCGCCGACCGCGATCCCGTCGACGACCTGCAGGTTGATCCCCTCCTTCGCGAGGGGTTCGAGAGTCTCGATCAACGCTCCGGTCCGGTCATCGCCCGTGACGCGGAAACAGGTGCCCTCCGTGAACTTCCATCCCGACGTCTGCAGCAGTTTGCGGAGCGGAGTCGGATCCTGCGCGACGACGCAGCACTGGCCGGTTCCCGGTCGCGACTCGAAGGCCCAGGTCGCGAGCAGGCCGACGTTGGCCTGCTGGAACTTGCGAGCGATCGCGAGGAATTGTCCGGGCTTGCTCTCGGAATCGATCGTGAAGTAGGTGAATCGTTTGGTCTCGGTCATGAAGAACCCCCTGGGACAGGCTGCAGAACGTTCGTTCTGCCTGCTGGCGCGTCCGCAGTCAACCTCCCGCAATTCATCACCGGCCTCGGGCCGCGGATTTCGCCTGGGCCGGGCGCGCTCTGCCGGATCGAATGCCGCCGCCATGCGACTCGTCCTCGCGAGCACCTCGCCCTACCGCCGCCAGCTGCTCGAACGGCTGCGCGTGCCGTTCACCTCGGTGTCGCCCGGCGTCGACGAAGCCGCCGTGAAGCAGAGCCTCCGCGTGCCCGAGGCCGTCGTGCAAGAGCTCGCGCGCCGGAAGGCACTCGCCGTGGCAACGCATCACCGCGACGCCATCGTGATCGGCAGCGACCAGTGTGTCTGCCTCGACGGCGACATCCTCGACAAGCCGGGTGCGGCAACCGCAGCGATCGCCCAGTTGCAGCGCCTGCAGGGGCGTGCGCACGAGCTGCTGACGGCCGTCGCGATCGCGCACGGCGGCGGCCTCGTCGAATTCCTCGACCGCACGCGCCTCTGGATGCGGCCGCTCACGGCCGCCGAAACGGCACGCTACGTCGCCGCCGAGCAGCCGTTCGACTGCGCCGGCAGCTACAAGATCGAGGGACTCGGCGTCGCGCTGTTCGATCGCATCGAGTGCGACGACCAGACCGCGATCGTGGGGCTCCCCTTGCTTCGGCTGTGCGCCGAGCTGCGCAAGCTCGGCGTCGCACTGCCCTGACGATCGTCTGGAGTCGACTCCTTGGCGTGCGAGGCAGCGCGAACGACTACTGGTTCGGGCCGGTGTCCGGCTCGATGCCGGTCTGCATGTAGCCCCGGCTCCAGAGGATATTGTACATGTCCCAGGAGTAGTTCGTGGCTGCCACCGCAGCGACGACGGCGTTGGCCTCGGCTTGCGCGAGGGCAATCGACACCCTGCTCTGGTCGGTCGGGCACGTGACGCGGAATCTCGAGAAAAACCGCGACTACGCCCTAGTGCCCTCTCTGCAGCCGATCCAGCTCCCCGGCGAGCTTCACCATCGCCCGCGTCAGCATGCCGCGCGTCGCATCCACCGTGCTCTCCAACGACGCAGCCACTCTTTCGCGCGGCTCGCCGCGCAAGTGCACGCGCACGATCAGATCCCGGTAATGCTCGGGCAACCGGGCCAGCGCCCGGTCGAGCAGCCCGAGGTCCTCGCGCAGCATGGCGTCTTGTGACGGCGAAGCGAGATCGACGTGAGCCGCTTCGACTCGCGAATCGTCCGCCGCGACCTCGCGATCGTGCCCGCGCTTCTTGGCCCGGACGAACCGCAGCCGGCCGCGGATCTTGTTGACCACGACCGAGCGCAGCCAGCTCTGGAACTCACCCTCGCCGCGATACTCGAACGCGATGTTCTCGGCGAGCAGGTCGCCGCACACCGAGTCGACCAGATCCGACGCCGACTCGCGGTCGCGCAGCGTGCGACCGAGATTCTCGCGCACGTAGCCCTCGAGCTGCGGCAGATACTGCGGCAAGAGTTCGCGGAGCGTCGGCGAGGTGCCACCTCCACCCGTGGCTCCGGCAAGTGATCTCTGAGGCATGTGTGTTTCCGGTTTGTTCAGTCTTGTTCCAGGGCCCGCAGCGGACGGATTCCGACTGCTGCTTCGCGTTGATCGGCGGCCAGCACGGAGGCACCGGTCAGCGCCCAGCGAATGCTGCCATAGCTGCCGCCGCGCGCAATACGACGCGGTTGCTCGGGCGCGGCATCGCGCAGACCATCACCGTCCCGGGCCGGCAACGTGCGCGCGCCATCGGCGTCGGCACACGGTTCGGCGACGTTGCCCAGCATGTCGTGGAGACCGAGGGCATTGGCCGGATACGAGCCCACGCGCGCAGAGCGGTGCACGCCATCCTCGTCGCCGCTGTAGTTGCCCGCCCATGCCTGCATCTCGTCCGCGCCGCCGGCGCGCGCCGCGTATTCCCACTGCACCTCGGTCGGGAACTGGAACCCCCAACGCCGGAGCCGCGCCTGGGCCTCGGAGAAGGGCACCCGATTGACCGGATGCCGCAGGGTCTGCAGTTCGCCGTTCCAGACTTCGCCGAGCGGCACGTCGTTGGGATCCTCGCCCGGGTGCAACCGGCCGTGCTGCGCGCGCGTGAGCTCGTGCTTGGCGAGCAGGAAGGGTCTCAGCACGACGGACTGCGAGTCTCCGAAGGGTTGGTAGCGCCCGCCGGGCAGCAGCACGAAGACGATGCCGTGCGCCTCTCCGAGTACGAGCCTCTGCATGTCGTCGCGCTGCGGCACTCCGAGTGCCGGATCTCCGGAGGCGAGATCGTAGAACTCCTCGAGGTGCGAAGCCGGGTCGGCGCCGAGCGGCACCAGGCCCGGTTGCGGCAGCAGCGTGTGGCCGGCGAAGCGCACGTCGGCCGCCACTGAGGCCCGGGCTGCGGCCCAGCGATCGGCGTCGGCTGCGGCACCACGCGCCTCGAGCGCTGCCAGAAACACGAGCTGGCGTTCGAGCTCTGCCACTGCAGACCGCGCGAACGCTTGCAGATCCGGTGCGCCGCGCTCGGCTTCTGCCGGCGCCGCCAGCAGGGGCCGGCCGTGCTCGCGCAACCACGCTTGCAGCGCAGCACGGTGCTGCGGCCACGGCGGCGGCAAGCAGGCATGGCTGCTCCGTGCGAGCTCGAAGCGACCGAGCCACACCTGCACTTCGCTCGCCGCTTGCAGCTCGCGGTTCGATTCCGCGGCTTGCGCGAGACGCACGAAGGCCGAGGTCGACAGACCGACGCCGGTCAACACAACACCGGCGACGGCGACGCGCAGGGGTCGTGCACGCAGCCAGGCGACCGCGCTGCGCACACGCGCCGGCCCGTGCTTCGCCAACGGCTTGCCCGCGAGCACGCGCCGCAGGTCCGCTGCCATGGCGCCAGCACTCGGATACCGGTCCGCCTGCCGGCGGGCCATGCCGACCCGGATCAGGTCGATGAGCACCTCGGGAATCGCCAAGGCCTCGCATCGAAGGTGCAACTGCCCGGTCAGGATGTTGGCGAACAGCTCTGCACGGGTCTCTCCCCGGAACGGAGGCTCCAGTGTGAGTGCCTCGCAGAGAACGGCGGCGAGCCCGTAGACGTCGGCGCGGCCATCGACGGTGCCGAGGCCTGGATCGAGCTGCTCCGGCGCCAGGTAGGTCGGGGTCCCGAGAACCTGGCCCGTGCGTGTCAGGTTGCGGTAGCGGTCGGCCCGGTCGTGGGCGAGGCCGAAGTCGAGCAGCATGGCTTCGCCGTGTTCGTCGATCCAGACATTGGCTGGCTTCACGTCGCGGTGCACGAAGCCGTGCTCGTGCGCAACTTCGAGTGCGTCGGCCAACGCGGCCGTGATCGCCACGACGCGCCGCCAATCCTGCCCCTCGCCTGGCCGGCTCGGCAGCGTCGCCGCAACCGGAACACCGCGAGTCCGAGCGTCCTCGAGATGCGCTGCGAACGATCGGCCGGCCAACAACGGCATGCACAGGTAGGGCATGCCATCGACCTCGCCTGCATCGAGCAGTGGGCAGATCCCCGGATGCGACAGCTGCTGCATGGCGCGCCGCTCGCGCGCGAAGCGTCCGCGCGACTCGCCGTCGAGCGAACGTTCCTGGCGCAGCAGCTTGACCGCCAACTCGCGCGCATCGCCGGTTCGTCGCGCGCGATAGACGATGCTCATGCCGCCGCCCAAGGGCTCGAGCAACTCGAAGGGGCCGAACGACAGCGGCGTGGTCGGAGGGCTCATCGCGGACGCTCCGAGACCGGACGCACGGGCCGCAGACCGAGAGTGTAGTTCCTCAAGTCCGGTAACGCGCCCGGTCGACTCGAGGTCTTCAAGATGCTCTGCGTATGGTGGCTGCCGCGAAACGACCGCGCCGGATCCGCGCGGTGCGGCGTGCGCATGCCATCTCCGGGCGCCGGCACGCTGAGCAGGTAGTCCGCGCACTCGTCGCGACACCACTCGGAGACATTGCCCATCACGTCGTGCAGGCCGAACGGGTTGGGGGCGAACCGACCCACCGGGGCCATGAAGCCAAAGCCATCGTCGACATCGAGCGTACCCTTGGCACCGGGATGAGTGGCGAGGTAACGCCGGTCGTCGATGTTCGCGTACTTGACGAGCAGCAGCGGGTCGTCGCCGAAGAACCACCACGACCTGACACCGGTGCCGCACGCGTATTCCCACTGGGCCTCGGTCGGCAACGCGAGGCCGATGCGGCGCAGCACGGCGTCGCACACGAGAGCATTGATCGACTCGACCGGGTGCTGCCAGCTGATCGGCGGATCCTCACCGTAGCGCTGGCCGATGCGGTAGCAGGACGGCCGCTCACCCGTGATGCGCCACCACTGCCCCTGGGTCATCTCGTACTTCGAGATGAAGAACGCGCTGAGCTCGACCTCGTGGGGCTTGGCATAGTAGGCCGCGTCCGGGTCGTAGCGTGGCCCGAGCGGATCGAGGCGCTGCTCACCGATCTCGCACTTCCCGGCCGGGATCAGCACGAAGACGAGTCCGCTGAACTCGTGCAGCGTGAGGTGCTCTGCCTCGCGCTGCACGGCCGGCGAACCAGCCAAGCTCGATCGCGGATGGTAGAACTCGAACAGACCCGACCTCGGGTCGCGGCCGAGCGGCACGAGGTCCAGTTGCGGTTGCAGGCGTAGCCCGCCGTAGCGCGGGTCGGCCGCGATCGCGGCAATCGTGTCGCGCCACGCCGCGGCCGGCGCTTCGATCGTGACCGCCTCGACCTGCTGTGCCCAGTCGAGCCGTTCGCGCACGGCCGCGAGCGTGCCGTGCTCGCCGGCCGCGAACGGTTCGAGCAGAGCGAGCGCCGAACGCAGCGTTGCGGCCAAAGCAGGACCACTGCCCGGATCGAGATCGAGCGCGGCCGTGCGCTCGCGCAGGCGCGGCAGCAGCGCCTGCAGCGGTTCGCCCTCGCTGCGCAACCACTCGCGCAATGCCGGCACCTGCTCGGGCCAGCCGGGCACGAGCGCATCGGCGTGCGCTTCGGACACTCGGACGCGCTCCGCGATCGCGAGCAGCGCGGCATCCGGATCGACCGCACGAGCCAGCGCCCACTCGGCGAACAGCGCGGCACACGACAGCACCGCAGCGAGCATCGCTGGCAGCACCGTCCACCGATGCCGGGAGCACCAGCGGCCGAGTCGCACCACGAAGCGGGCGCGCGGCGGCGCCACGCGATCGCCGCGCAGCAACCGCGCCAGGTCATCGGCAAATGCCGCCGCATCGCGATAGCGTTCGTCCGGCGACTTCGCGAGCGAGCACGCGAGCACGCGCCGGATGCCGCGGGACAGGCCGCGCACCAAGCGTCGCGGATCGGGCGGATCCTGCAGCAGGATGGCGCGGCAGAGCGCTTGCTCGTTGTCGCCTTCGAACGGCGGGCGCAGGGCGAGGCACTCGTGCATCGTCGCGCCGAGCGCGTAGATGTCCGCGGCCGGGCCGCGCGGACGCGCCGGCAAGACGAGCAGCTCGGGCGCCATGTAGGCGAGGGTTCCGGCGATCGGCGTCGGCGTGCCCGGCGTGGTTCCGGCTGCGATCTGCTTGCACAGGCCGAAGTCCAACAACTGTGGCCGACCTTGGAACGGCAGCAGGATGTTGGACGGCTTCACGTCGCGATGCACGAGCCCAGCCTTGTGCGCGGCGTGCAGCGCGCGCAGGATGTCCTCGAGCCATCTGAGGACCAGATCCACGTCCACGGGGCGAAGGCCGCGACCGCGCGCTTTCATCTGCCGGATCCAGTCCGCGAGCGTGATGCCGGCCTGGTAGGGTTGGACCAGATACAGCGCGTCCTCGATCGCACCGACCTCGAGCACGGTGCCGATGCAGGGGTGGTTCAGCCGCGATGCGGCCATCACCTCGCGAGCGAAACTCTGCTGCGTCACCGCGTCGAGCAGTTCGGGCCGGCGGAGCACCTTGACGACCACGTGGCCGCCGCTGCGCGGATCGCGCGCCTGGTAGACCTCGGTCATGCCGCTGCCCAGCCGCCGTACCAACTCGAAGCGCCCGAGGGGGATCACCTGCTCGGTTGCCATTGCCATCGGCAATTGGCTCTCGAGCAGCGCGAGGCGACGGCTCAGGACTTCGGCATGCTCGGGAAACTGCGCACAGATTGCGCGCAAGCCCGCCGCACGTTCCACTGCGGGCAAACCAATGAGCTCACCAAGCAGTTCTTCGACCAGTGCCTCGCTGGCAGACGACGGAGTCGAATCGTGCCTGGCGGCAATGTCGATGCCCTTGACCACATAGGTCAATGTCTCCATTCCGCGTGCACCGGTCAAGGGGTCGAGTGGCACGGGACTGGGCGGTGGTTGTCGCCGACGCGATCGCGATCGCCTTCAGCGCGAGCAGCCTCGAAGCTACTCTTCGCCGCATCCAGGCACTCCAGTGACCTCTCCCCGCGTCTCGATCTGCGTGCCCACGTTCCGCGGTGCCCCTTGGCTCGGAGCGTGCCTGAGCAGCGCCGTCGCGCAGACCGAGCGCGACCTCGAGATCGTCGTGTGCGACGACGCCTCGGACGACGACACCGTCGCGATAGCAAAGCGTGTGGCGGCAACAGACGCGCGCGTGCGCGTGATCGCGAACGAGAAGCGCGCTGGGCTCGCGGGCAACTGGAACCGCGCGGTGGCCGCAGCGCGCGCAGAGTGGATCAAGCTGCTGTGTCAGGACGACGCGCTGGCCCCGACCTGTGTCGAACGAATGGTCGCCGCAGCGGCGGGAACCGCAGGGCTCGTGATCTGCGAACGGAACGTCGAGATGGCGCCGGGCACCGACGAAGCGACGCGGCGATGGTTCCTCGACATGCCGCCGATGGAGGCACTGTTCGGGGCTGCGGAACGTGTGCCCGCGAGCGCGGTGCGCCAGGTCCTGGTCGAGCGCCCCGGCATCAACTTCTTCGGCGAGCCCACGGCGAGCCTGCTGCACCGCGACACGGTGCGGCGCTACGGCTCATTCCATGCGCACCTGATCCAGCTCTGTGATCTCGAGTACTGGGCGAGGATCGCGAGCAACGAGGGCCTCGCGCGCGTGCGCGACAAGCTGGCCACGTTCCGGATCCACGCCGCGGCGGCGAGCGCCGTCAACGCGGAATCCCGCGCGTTCCGGCGCGACGTGCTCGACACGCTGGTCCTGTTCCACGAGTACGCGTTCGGCGAGGCCTACGCTGCGCTGCGCGAAGCGGCTGCGACCCTCGAGCCGCCCGTGAACTTCGCTTCGCTGGCGGCCCGCGAGCTGCGGCGCGCGCGGCGCGACGCGCGCAACACCGCCGACGCGAGCCTGCGCCGGGAGCTCGCGCACATCGTGGCGGCGTTCCCACGTCTGGGCCGCCCGCTGTGGCAACTCTGGCACCGCGCCCGCGAGCACTGGAAGACCTCGTGATGGCCTTGCCCGGCTGTCCTTTGCCGCGCGGTGATCGCGCTGTCATCGGTGCTTCGACGCGCCACGCAACCGAGGCTCGAGCCGCGTCGATAGTTTCGGCATGCACCCGATCACGCGTGGCCGTCGCCGCCTGGTTCTCGCCGGCTGCGGCATCGCCACGCTGGCCATGCTGGCGAGCGCCACGATCGTGTCGTTCCGCGCCGGGGCCAGCTGGACCGCGATGGAGGAGCAGAAGGAACAGCTGCGCCGGAAGTTCAACGCCAGGACCCAGAAACGCGAACCGCTGTGGGGTGAAGTCATCAAGGGCGCCGCGTTCTCGCACTACGGGCACGCGCTCGCCGCCGCGAGACCGCTGAGCAGGCAGCTGCCGCCGCCGGCGAAGCTGTTCGCGACCAGCGACGAGCAGCTTGCCAGCGCGGTGGAGCCGTTCCGCGCCAGATGGGCCCCCATGCTCGCCTCGCTGCGGGCCGGCGCCCACAGCGCGAACGCGTCGCCGCCGCCACTCGGTGACGAGCCGGAGACCTCGATCGAGAACCTGCTCGACTGCCGCTGGGTCGTCAACATCGCCGTGCTCGAAGCCCGCGTGTTGCGTCACGAGGGCCGCAGCATCGAAGCCGTGCAACGCACGCTCGATGCGGCTCAGTTCGGCGCCGACCTGCTGCATCGCGGCAGCCTGATCAACCAGATGATCGCGGTCGCGATCCTCATGATCGCTACGGACTGCTGGCCCGAGGAGATGCTGCGCCGCCTCGACCGTGATGCGCTCGACCTGTTGGCCAGCGGCCTCGAACGGCTGGACCGCGAGTTGCCCGAGACGCTCGATCTCACGGGCGAGCTGTTGTTCCTCAGTCACTCGCTGCGCTGGGCCGGCGCCGACGACAGCTGGGTGCCGAGTTTCGAATGGCGCTACGGCTTCTCGAGCCGCTGGATGATCGCCGACGCCTTCCTGCAGGTTGCAGGCGCGGCCGCGCAGCTCGAAGCCGATCCAGCGGTCCCGTGGTCGAAGCGCCAAGCGCAGATCGACGAGTGGTTCCGGCGGCTGTCGGAGGGAGCCAATCCGGTCGTGTCGATCATGATCCCGAACTTCACGTCGGCCGAGATGAACCTGCGCCAAGCGCTGGCCATCCTGCGTCTGCTGCGCGCGTCGCTCGAGTTGCACCGCGGCAACGAGGCGCCGCCGCTGCGCGACCCGCTCGGCGACGGGCCGTTGCTAGTCACCGCGGACGCGGCCGGTGTGAAGCTGCGCAGCGCGGGCACGCTACGCGATCAACCGCTCGAACGCACGTTCAGGCACTGAACCGGCTGCATCGAAGCCGCTCCGCGTCTCGCCTTTGACGGCGCGTTCGCACCGGCGGATCGTCTGGCCGGCGGGCAAGGGCTGGCAAGACGACCACTCACGCTGCCGATATGCATGCGGAGGTCGGTACGATGACTAGACGCGCTCTGGTGTTGAGTGGCGGTGGAGCCCGAGGTGCCTATCAGGTCGGGATGCTCGAGGTGCTCGTGCAGAAGATGGGCCTCGACTTCCACATCCTGCGTGGAACGAGCGTCGGTGCGCTGAATGCTGCGTTCCTCGCCCAAGCCCCCACGGGCACGCAGTCGTTGTCTCATCTGAAGACCGCCGCAGGCGGACTCACGAAGATCTGGCTCGAGGACGTACGCGGAAACAGCAGCATCTACGACGAGCGTGCCTTCGGCTACGCGGGCCTCGCTGCCGGCAAGGACAGCCTGTTCGACAACGAACCACTCAAGAAGCTGCTCGAGAGGCACTGCGACCCGGCGAAGCTGCGCACGTCCGGCAGAGACTTCGCCGTTGGCACGGTCTCCCTGGTCACGGGCGGTTATCGGGAGCACACGCCGAGCGCGACGGATTTCCTCGAGCTGATCCTCGCGTCGACCGCGATCCCCGTCGTGTTCCCGCCCGTCTGGAGAGAAGTCCGCGGCGAGCCCAACGACGTGCTCGTGGACGGTGGTGCTCGTGAGATCACGCCGCTCCAGTCGGCCTTCCGCGCGAAACCCGGCCCCGACGAGATCTACGTGCTGCTGACCAGTCGCACGTTGAAGCAGCCCGATGGTTCGTTCCCCGTGAACGCAACGATGCCAACCCAGTACGGCGACTGGGACGACAACTGGCTCGGCACGGCCGTCAGCGGCATCGACATCCTCCAGCGCACGGTCGACATCCTGACCGACGAGATCTACCTCGACGACATTCGCGGCGCGCTGAAGTGGAACCGCGTGCTCGAGGACACCGGGAAGCTGCTCGCCGCAGCCAAGGCGGTCGGTGGTCCCGCGGCCCTGACCGCGGCAGGGAAGACGCTCGAGGCCTCGCTCGCCGCCAACGGGAAACGCACCGTGAGCATCAAGGTGCTCGCGCCGCGCGAGTGGTATGGCGGGAACAACTCGGCCACGGCCTTCGCTCCTGAGCTGATCCGGAAGGCGATCGACCACGGCCGCGAGGTCGCCGCTGACAAGTCACTCTGGCTCTGGCCGTAGTTGCCCCGTCCGGGCCGCGCGATCCCCCGGTCGAGAGCAGAGGCTTTTTCTGCCGCACGCAGGTGTAACCGTGCGCTCCGGAGCCTCTTTTCCCCTGTGTCGAATGAACGTGCGGATCGGCCCGCGTTCCTCTCCCCTTCCCCCCCATGACCTGAACCCCCGCTGGTGTTGCCATGACCTCCCCCGCCGAACACAACCGCTTGCAGATCCTGATGAACCGCCTGCACGACCTCGAACTGCGCATCGGCCTGCCGCACGAGCGCGCCATCCTGGAGGTCGCCCGAACCGCCCTGCAGCACGAGATCAGCGCGTTGGCCCATCGGATCGGTGAAGAGGACTACTGGCGGTACGCGCACGTGCGCCTCACGGCCTGCAACGTCCGGTAACCGGACA
>DASRJH010000335.1:0-7932 GCA_035649575.1 Planctomycetota bacterium | reverse complement strand
CTCAAGACGATGCCTGCCACGGTTGCTCCGAGTGGTGCAGGCGCCGAGAAGTGACAGGGTTTCGGGTGCCGGCCCGCAAGGCCGGTGCCTGCCCGCAGAGCCGCCCGCTGGGCGGCGCGCCAGATGGCTGCGCGCCGGGTGGCTGCGCGGCAGCTCTACGCAGCTCGCGAGCGCTGCCGTGGCCTTCCTGATGGCCGTGCTGCCGTGCCAGCAGAAGCCCGAGTCGACCACGAAGGACGACGACGAGCTCCTGAAGCTCGCACCCGTCGACCCCTACACCGGAAAGGACGCCGCGGTGATGGCGGCCGCAGGGATCGTCGCCTACGGACCGTTCGCGTGGGCCGACAACCACAACACGGCGGACATCGACAACGTGCTCGGCGAGCGCCGTGTCTTGTGGATGGAGACGGCGCACTTCCGCCTCGGCCTCACGCTGAAGTCTGCGAGCTGGCCCGACGAGCAGGACCAGAAGAAGGCGCTGCAGGAAGAGCTGCGTGTGCTGCACAAGCGGGTTCCGAAGATCCCCGAGAAGCCGAAGAAGCTCGACCCCTGGATCCGCATGCACCTCTACGCGCAGCGCGTCGAGGCCGCTTACGCCGAGTTCCTGAAGCTGATCGGCGCGACCGACGCGGACTTCCCCGCGAAGGGGCCGAAGCAGCGCGAAGGCGCCTACCTCGGCTTGCCGGACAAGTTCCTCGTGCTGCTGTTCCAGAAGAAGTCGGACATGGCGCGCTACATGGACCGCTTCTGCAACCGCAAGGAGGAAACGTCTTCTCGCTTCTTCCACGACAAGACCTGCCAGATGCTCGTCTGCGTCGCCGCGGAAGGGCTCGAGGGCTTCAACGAAGCCGGCATACACGGCCACGTGATGTTCGCCGTCTACCACAACCTCGTGAACGGCTACAACGGCTTCTTCTATCCGCTGCCGCTGTGGCTCGACGAGGGGCTGGCCCACTGGTATTCGCGCAGCGTCCCGACCTCGACGATCAACTGCCAGGTCCGCGACGACGAAGCGGTTGCCGAAGACAAGCAGAACGACTGGCCCCTCAAGGTGCGCCGGCGCGCGCAGCACGAGGGCGCCTGGTTCAAGTTCGAGACGATGGCGGCCTGGGAGAAGTGGGAGGACATGGGCTACCACGCGCACGCGCAGTCCTGGTCGCGTGTCGACTACCTGATGCAGCTCGATCGCGAGAAGTTCGGGCTCATGGTGCGCGAGCTCAAGGGCCTGCCTTTGAGCACCGCGAGCTACGCCGAGCAGGGTGCGCAGGTTCGTACGATGGCGCAGAAGCTGCTGTTCGATTTGTACGAGATGGACGCCGCCACGTTCGACACGAAGTGGCGCGACTGGGTGCTGAAGACCTACCCGAAGAAGTAGTCTCGCAGGTCGCATGCAGGCCACTCTCCTCGTCTCGCTTGCAGCTGCGGGCGGCTTTGGTCTCTGCTGGAGTCTGGGTCAGGCGCGATGGTCGCCGCAGGTCGCGACCGTGGTCCTCGTGGGCTTCTTCGGTTCCTTCACGACTTTTTCCTCGTTTGCGTTCGACTGCAGCAGTCTGTGGGAAGAACGACGCTACGGCGTGCTCGCGGCCGACGTGCTCGGCCACAACCTGCTCGGCTTGCTCGCGATGTGGGCGGGCATCGCGGCCGGTAGGGGGGCGTCGCGGGGCTGATCGGCGTGTTCCGTTGCTGCGCCTTCGCGCGCGCGGACGGCCGAGGTAGCATGCCGGTTCGCCACCCCGCCTGGTCTGCCCCGTGCGTCCCGGCGTTGCCGCGTCCCTGCCTCATGCGCGCCCTGCCTGTCCTGGCCGTCCTGATCGGAGCCTTGGGGCTCGCGCTCGGACTGCGCGTGATGCTGCGCGCGCCGGTTCATGCGGGGCTGACGCCTGCGCCGGCTCATGCGGTCTCGGAATCCTCTTCGGTTCCGCAGGGCCACGTCTACACGGGACTCGCGGAAGAACCGAGCGACATCAATCCGTTCACGACGGGCGAAGCGGTCGCGCGCCGACTCGTGCTCGCCTACACGCACGATTGCCTGCTCGACTGCGATCCCGTGACCGGTGCGCTGCGGCCCGCGCTCGCCACGTTCGAAGTGGCTCGAGACGGCAAGACCTGCACGTTCGCGCTGCGACAGGGCGTGCGGTTCTCGGACGGCGCCCCGCTGACGATGGCGGACGTGCTGTTCGGCTGGGATCTCGCGAAGGCCGGGCACCTGGCGTTCGGCGTCATCGGTGACGCCTTCGCGCGCGTCGAGGCGGTCGATGTGCTCGACGACCAGCACTTCCGCGTGCACTTCCGTGGCGTGCACTTCGCCGCGACCCAGGCCGTCGGCGAGGGCTGGTTCGTGGTCCAGCGCCGGTTCTTCGTCGATCGCATAGCAAAGCGGGCCGCGGCGATGAACGAGCCGGTGCCGCCGGTCGACAGCGCGGCATTCGCGCGGCTCTTCGAACAGATCGAGACCGAGTGTGGGCCGGGTACCGGCCCCTACATGCTGCAGAACTTGCCCGAAGGGCCGAGCACCTGGCGCCGCCGCCAGGACCTGCTGCTCGTACGCAATCCTCACAGCTGGCGGCGTGAGGCGCAGCCGGGCTGCTGGAACTTCGAAGGCATCCGCACGCTGTTCCGCGACCCGCAGAACGCATTCACTGCACTCGTGCGCCGTGAGGTCGACTGGTTCAGCTGTCCGCAGGCCGACGAGGTGCTGAAGTCGCGCCCCGAGCTAGCGCAGTCGTATCGCAAGCTCTGCTTCGACTACCGGACCCTCGGCGTGTTCCGCGTCGTCTGGAACTGCAATCGGCCTCCGTACGACGATTGTCGCGTGCGTCGTGCGCTCGCGAGGTTGTTCGATCAGGACAGCATGCTGGCCGTGTTCGGCTCCGATGCCGCGGTTGCTGCGCGCGCGCACGCGAAGCCAGACAGCGCCGAGTATCCGCACCCGGGCCAGGAGTTCGGCTTCGATCCCGCCGCGGCGCGGCAGCAGCTGCGTGCTGCGGGCTTCGATCCCGCACAGCAGAAGCCGCTGCGGCTCGCGTTCCTGGCGCCCGACGGAAACGAGACGATGCGGCGTCTCGTCGACCTGTTCGCGGATGCGGGCAAGCGGGCAGGCCTCGACTTGGAGGTGCGGACGCGCGAGTGGGAGCAGTACGCGTCCGAGCGGGACAACGGCGCGTGGGACGGGCTGCTCGCCTTGGACTACTTCAACGCGTGGGGGGATCCTTACGACTTCGTGCACAGCACGGGCCTGAGCAACTTCGGCCACTGGCAGAACGACGAGGCCGACCGCCTCGCGACCGCTGCGCGAGCGGAGCTCGACGTGGGGCGGCGCCAGGCGCTACTGCGCGAACTGCACGAGCTCGTCTACCAGGAACAGCCAGTGACCTTCCTCGTGCATCCGCGGGCCTCGATCCTGCTCAACGTGCACGTCGAGAACGTCGCGCCCGGCCCGCTGGGCCTCGTGGTCGAACGCGCCTTCGTGCGGCCCGAGTTCCAGCGCGAGTGACGCCCGCAGGCGTCACTGCGCCTTGACCGCGAAGCCGAACGGTCTGCTCGCGATCGACGACAGCGAGTCCTCGAGCGAGGTGATCGTGAGGGCCCAGCCCGTGCCCGTGAACGTGAGCGCGTAGAGATCCGCGTTGCTGTCCGAGAACACGAGCAAGACGTCCTGGACGTTCGCGAACGACTGCAGGTCGATCGACTCGGTGAAGCCCTTGCCGGGGATCGCCCCATCCGTCTGCACGACCCAGCCCGTCCCCGGCGTCCAGCTCGCCCAGTCGAGCGTGTCGGTCGTGTCGTCGGCGTAGACGCACACTGCGGTGCCGCTGTTGCCGACCCATGCCACCGCGGCCGGGAAGTCGCCCGTGGCGCCATTGTTCACGTCGCGGATCTGCGCGTCGTACTCGCCGGCGTTCACCCACGCGCTGCCGTCCCAGGTCGCGAGGCCCAGGCGTTCCTGGCCGTCGAGACTCAGAGCGCAGCAGGCGATCCGGCTGCCGCCCGGTTCCGTCGCGAGGTCGACGAAGTGCGGCACGCCGTTGGACGGCGCCGCAGCCTGCTGCGCGGCCGCGGCCCAACCGGTGCTGGCCGCTAGCTTCGTCGAGTACCAGAAGCCGTTGGTCGTGGCCCTGCTCCAGGCCACGAGCGCGTCGCCGGTCGTCGCTTCGTAGGCGACGTCGAAGACGCGGTTGCTGACCGCCGTGGTCACTGCATTCGTCTTGAGGTTCGTCTCGAGCACGGCCGACGTCGCGGCGACCCACGCGGTGCCGCTCCACACGACCACCGCGAGGTCGTTCGACGAGTCGCTGTAGCAGAGTGCGATCTCGTTGCTGCCCGGGCGCGACGCCATCTGCACCCACTGCACGACGCCGGCGAGCGGGGCGCTCGTGACCCCGGTTTCGGCGGACCAGGTGCCGTTGACACGCGTGCGGAAGCGCGGCTGGTTCGTGTTGTTCGAGTAGACGACCATCGCGTCACCGGAGGTCTGTTCGTAGGCGATGTCGAAACCGCGCTTCTGGGCGTTGGCTGCCGTGATCGACGTGCTGGTCCAGTCGAGCGACCACTCGGCGCCGTTCCAGCGCAGCATGTCGAGCTCCGTCGAGGCGCCGTTGCCCGACAGTACGGCGAGCAGCCCGTGGTCGTCGAGCAGCGGCGACAGCGCGTGCTGCATCCAGTAGATCGTGCTGCCGGCTGGCAGTGCCTTGCCTTCCGACGACCAGCTCGAGCCGAGGTCGTCCCACGTGCGCAGGCGCGGCTGCCGATCGCTGCCCTCGCCGTAGAACAGGCGCACGTCGTTCACGAGCAGGCTCGGTGGCGAGGTGGTCGCGGCCGCGTAGTGGTAGCCCATGTTCACGGCGGCACCGTCGGGCGCCGTGCCGTCGAGCACGCCGTCGCTGCGCGAAGTGCGGTCAGCGAGCGAGGAGCCATCGGCGAGCGCGAACGTCGTCGCTGCGGCCGACCCGGCGTCGAGCGCCGGGCTGGCCAGCGTGTGGTCGAGCCGGAAGTCGTCGTCGGCACCGTTCGCGCCGCCGAGCAGGTTGTCCGCGCCATCGACGTCGACGAAGAACGGGTTCAACGAGATGTCGCCGGTGCCGGCCGCCATGCCGGTGTAGTTGGTGGTGTTGCCCCAGACCAGGTTGAAGCTGCCCGTGATCGTTCCGGCAAGGCGCTCCAGGCCGCTCGAGAGACTGTTCGTGACGAGGTTGTTCGTCACGGTCACGGTGCCGCCGGAAAAGCGCAGGTTCGAGTCCACGTTCCCGTAGACGGTGTTCGCGAGCACGCTGGCGGTGCCGCCGGCGATCGAGATGCCGCGGCCGCCGTTGTTGTAGACGAGGTTGTTGCGGAGCGTCACCGTTCCGGTCAGCACCGAGATGCCATCGACGTTGTTCGAGATCCGGTTGTTCTCGAGCGTGACCGGAATGCCACTCTCCACGGCCATGCCCGTGGTGCAGCCGTGGGCGGTGTTGTCGCGCACGAGGATGCCGACCGGGTTGGCCGTCAGTCTCACGCCGACCTGGGAGTTGACGACCGTGAACCCTTCGACCGTGATGTTGTCGGCGCTGTCGACGTGGATGGCCGTGCCGGCCGGTGCTGTCACGATGACCGCGCCAGCGTCGCCCGCGTACGCGCCCGTGACGTCGGCGTGGTAGGTGATCCGGTTCGTCGCCGTGCCGTTCGCCTGGATCACGAGCGCTTCGGCGTAGGTGCCGGCGCCGACGTAGACGATGTCGCCCGCGACCATCGTGTTCTCGGCCTTGCCGAGCGTGAGCCAGGCGGTGGCCGGGGTCGTGCCGGCGTTGCTGTCGCTGCCGGTCTTGCGGACGTAGTAGACCTTGCTGTTGATCGCGACGAACGCGACCACGGGACGGGCCGCGAGCACGACCTGGCCCGCGCCCGGATCCGCGGTCACCGTGATCGTCTTGAGCTCGCCGATCGTCGAGCTGATCGAGCCTGTCGCCGCACCACTGCCGTTGGTCACACCCGGTTGCACCAGCGTGTTGCCGGTGCCCGTGGCGGCGATCTGGAGGCCCCGCCCGGACAGCAGCACGTTGTTCGTCGACCGCACCGTGATCGAGACCGTCGCGGTGGTGATGCCGTTGGCGGCAACGCCGAACGCCGGCGAGACCGTGGCCGTGGAAAGCGTCGCGCTGACCACGGGCGGCACGAACACGACCGTCGGTTGCTGCGTGAGCACGATCTGCGCGACGCCGGGGTTGACGGTAACGGTGATCGTCTTGGTCTCCGCGGTCGTGCTGGCGATCGTGCCGGTCGCGACGCCGCTCTCGTCGGAGACTGCTGGTTGCACGAGCGTGTTGTTCGTGCCGGTCGACGACAGCTGCACGGCCTGGCCGCTGACTGCGTTGCTGTTGACGTCGAGCACGGTGACCGTCAGGGTCGACGTCGTGACGCCGTCGGCGTCCACGTTCGTTGCCGGCGAGGCGACGGCCGTCGACAGCGATGCGCTGATGTTGTTCGGGTCGCCAACGAAGACGACCGTCGGTTGCTGGGTCAAGGCGACGAGACCCGTGCCCGAGCTGACGGTGGCCGTGATGGTCTTCGTCTCGGCCCGGATGCTCGCGATGGTGCCCGTCGCGACGCCGTTGCTGTTCGTGACGCCGGGCTGCACGAGCGTGTTGTTGCTGCCCGTCGACGTCACCGCGACGGCGAGGCCCGCGACGACGTTGCTGTTCACGTCGCGCACCGTGACCGTGATCGTCGAAGTCACGATGCCGTCGGCGACGACGCCGGTGGTCGGCGCGGCCGTCGCGGTCGACAGCGAGGCACTGATGTTGTTCGGGTCGCCGACGAAGCCGACCGTCGGTTGCTGCACGACGACGACCTGGCCCTGGCCCGGGTTGACGGTGGCCGTGATCGTCTTGGTCTCGGCCGTGATGGTCGCGATGGTGCCCGTGGCCACGCCGCCAGCATCCGTGACACCGGGCTGCACGAGCGTGTTGTTGCTGCCCGTCGACGCCAGGGCCACGACCTGGCCCGCGACGGCGTTGCCGTTGCTGTCGCGCACCGTGACCGTGATCGTCGACGTCGCGACTCCGTTGGCCACGACGTTGCTGGCCGGCGAGGCCACCGCGGTCGACTGTGCTGCACCGATGTTGTTCGGGTCGCCGACGAAGACCACCGCCGGGTGTTGGGCGATGACGACTTGACCCGCACCCGGGTTGACGGTGGCGGTGATCGTCTTGGTCTCGGCCTTGATGCTCGCGATCGTGCCCGTCGTCACGCCGGCGGCGTCCGTGACACCGGGCTGCACGAAGGTGTTGTTGGTGCCCGTCGACGAGAGAGCCACGCTCTGGCCCGCGACGGCGTTGCCGTGCACGTCGCGTACCGTGACCGTGATCGTCGACGTCGCGACGCCGTTGGCCACGACGTTGGCCATCGGCCAGGCCACCGCCGTCGACAGTCCTGTACTGATGTTGTTCGGGTCGCCGACGAAGATCACGGTCGGCTGCTGGGCGACGACGAGCTGGTTGCCACCCGGGTTGACCGTGACGGTGATCGTCTTGGTCTCGGCGGTCGTGGTGGCGATGGTGCCGGTCGCGACGCCGCTGGCATCCGTGACGCCCGGTTGCACGAACGTGTTGTTGCTGCCCGTCGACGCGAGGGCCACGCTCTGGCCCGCGACGGCGTTGCCGTTGCTGTCGCGCACGGTCACCGTGATCGTCGATGTCGTCGAACCGTTGGCGACGACGTTCGTGCTCGGCGCGGCGGTCGCGGTCGACAGGGCTGCGCTGAGGTTGTTCGGGTCGCCGACGAAGCCCACGGCCGGCTGCTGCGCGACGACGAGCTGGCTCGCACCCGGATTGACCGTGGCGGTGATCGTCTTGGTCTCGGCGGTCGTGGTGGCGATGGTGCCGGTCGCGACGCCGCTGGCATCCGTGACGCCCGGTTGCACGAACGTGTTGTTGCTGCCCGTCGACGCGAGGGCCA
>DASRJH010000334.1:0-6931 GCA_035649575.1 Planctomycetota bacterium | reverse complement strand
CGTTCCAGCACGGCGAAGTCTACGTGACCGACGACGGCACCGAGGCCGACCTCGACCTCGGTCACTACGAGCGCTTCACGCACGCGCGCGTCAACAAGGACTCCAACTACACGACGGGCAAGATCTACAAGTCGGTCATCCAGAAGGAGCGGCGCGGCGACTACCTCGGCAAGACCGTACAGGTGATCCCGCACATCACCGACGAGATCAAGATGGCGATCCGCGCCGGTGCGGCGCCGACGCCCGGCGCGCCTCCTCCCGACGTCGCGATCACCGAGATCGGAGGCACGGTCGGCGACATCGAGAGCCTGCCGTTCCTCGAGGCGATCCGCCAGTTCAGCCTCGAGCAAGGGCCGAACGACTGCATGTTCATCCATCTGACGCTGCTGCCGTATCTGCGCGCGTCGGGCGAGCTCAAGACCAAACCGACGCAGCAATCGGTCGGCAAGCTGCGCGAGATCGGCATCCAACCCCACGTTCTCATCTGCCGCACCGAGATCGCCATGGAGCCGGACATGGCCAAGAAGATCTCGCTGTTCTGCAACGTGCGGCCCGAGGCGGTCATCGAAGAACGCGACGTCGCCCACTCGATCTACGAAGTGCCGCTCATGCTGATCGAAGCGGGCCTCGACCAGCGCATCCTCAACCACCTGCAGCTCGTACCCAAGAAGGCCGTCGTCACCACGGACTGGCAGCGCATGCTGCAGATCATCAAGAACCCCGAACACACGGTCGAGATCGCCGTGTCCGGCAAGTACATCGAGCTGCACGACGCCTACAAGTCGATCTACGAGTCGCTGAGCCACGCCGGCATCAGCAACGCGTGCAGAGTCAAGATCCGCAAGGTCTCCGCCGAACAGGTCGCGAACGAAGGGCCCGACCGCCTGCTCGGCGGCGTCGACGGCATCCTCGTGCCCGGAGGCTTCGGCGAGCGCGGCTTCGAGGGCAAGATCGCGAGCATCCGCTACGCGAGGAAGCACGAGATCCCGTTCTTCGGCATCTGCTACGGCATGCAGGCAGCCGTGGTCGAGTACGCACGCAGCGAGCTCGGCATCACGGACGCGACGACGACCGAGTACGACCCCAATGCAGCGAATCCGCTGATCTCGCTCATGGAGGAGCAGAAGCGCACGAACGAGAAGGGAGGCACGATGCGGCTCGGTGCATTCGACTGCGTGATCAAGGAGGGCACCAGGAGCCATCGCGCCTATGGCGCAACGACGATCAGCGAGCGGCACCGTCACCGCTTCGAGCTCAACAACTCGTATCGCCGGCAGCTCGAGGCCGCGGGTCTCGTGATGGCCGGCGTGAACCCGAAGCTCGACCTCGTGGAGATCGTCGAGATCCCGGACCACCCGTGGTTCGTCGGCGTGCAATACCACCCCGAGTTCAAGACGCGGCCGCTGCAGGCGCAGCCGCTGTTCCGCGACTTCGTGCAGGCGGCGGTCGAGTACGCGAGCAAGCGCGGGAAGTAGTTGGTCATCGCCGCAACACGGCGATTCGCGCCTAAGGCCCGGCTCGCAGACCCGATCGCAGCGCCACCGCGGTGACGATGGCGGACTGTTCTCCAAAATCGCCGGCAAGGGGTCTCGGATTGGACACCGAGGCCTGGCGTCCATGCCATGGTGAACGTCTCGGGCGAGATTCGCGGTTGGGCCTGCCCACTTCCTGCCAGCCCTCGAGGGGCGTGCGGTTCTGCCGAAGATGGGCACCAAGGGTTGCCTGCCGCACGGTCCTGGCGCGAGGAGAGCTGTAATGACGTCACGACGGGAGACCCACTCTCGTACCGGGGGCTTCACGGTCCTCGCGATGGTGATCAGCTTGACGATCACCGCGCTGGTGCTGGTGGGCCTCAGGGCCCTCCTCGCGAAGGAGCAGGACAGCTCGACGCCCACCAAGACGTGGATGGATGTCGACGACAAGCTCGTGTGCCTCGGACGCCAGATGGTCGAGGAGCTGAAGTGCGCGAGCATGGTCGGCGAGGATCTCAACGGCAACCGCGTGCTCGACGCCGGCGAAGATCGCAACGGCAATGGTCGGCTCGACAGTGACTGGCGCGTCACAGCCGAGAGCATCACCTTCAATCGCGTGCTGGCCGACGGTCAGCTGACGCTGCCGATCAGTTATCGCCTGGTCGGCACCGACGTCGAGCGCGTCGTCATGACCAGCACGGCAGGCAGCCGGACGAGAGCGTTGGTGGCGCGCGGCGCGATGGCGTTCGCCGTCGCACAGAACGGCAACACCGTGGTGCTCACTGCGCAGTTCCAAGAGCGCACGCGCGACGGCAAGATCGTCGACCGGAAACGCAGCTTCGACGTGAGCCCGAGGAACTGACGAGAACCCGGCCACCGGCTCGGACACGAGGACAGTGCAAGCGGTGTCCTCGTCGCATTGCTGATCGTGTTCCAACAGGCACCGGCAGCCGATGTCGGCGTGTCGCGAGCGCAGCTCGACTGACGGCGCGCCGGAGGGCGCCGTCAGCTGTCCGGTGTCCGCAGCACTCGCCGCGGACGAACCCGGCTTGGCAGGCGCCTAACCCTTCACGCGGGTGTAGGTGATCTTCATCTCGCTCGCGCCCTTCGAACAATTCATGGTCATGTGGAAGTTGCGGGTGTTCGCGTCGGTCTGCGAGCACACCTGCTTGACGGTCGCAGGCTTGCCCTGATCGTCGAAGCACGAGCCCGCGAGCGTGAACTGCTTCTTGGCCTCGTCGTAGGTGCCCGCCGTGCGCATCGGCGGCATGCCGCACGAATCGACCCAGAAGCTGACAAACTGCTTCGACGTTTCGTCGTAGCCGGTGATCGCGTGGCCTTCGAACGGCTGGCCCATCATCGACCCCTTGACGTCCGACCACGTCCACTTGCCGTTGCAGATCCTCGCGACGGTTTCCGTGCAGGTATCCTCGGTCGCTGCCTCGCCCGGCATCGTCATCGTGACCTTCCCGGTCCAGGTGCCGACGTGTTGCGCCAGCGGCGCCATCTCCTTTGTGGCCATGTCGGTCGTTGCACTCGCCTCCCGTGCCATTCCCGGCTTGCCGCGCTTGCGCGTGATCAGCATGCACTCGGTCTCCTTGCCGTCCGCCCCCGTCATCCAGCAGGTCTCGGTCGAGTTGTCGTTGTCCTTGAAGACGAGCTGGCTCTTGAACTGGCCCTTCGGGCTACTGCCCTTGAACGTCCAGGTCCTCGCCTTCTCGTCCCAGGTCCCGGTCGCCTCGGAGGCAGGCTCGTCATCCGACGAGATCCAGACGCTGCGGTAGGTCTTGGCGATCGCGTCCCAGCCGGCGAGCCAGATCCCCTGGAACGGCTTGCCATCCCAGGTGCTGCTGATCGTCGACTTCAGCCAGAGGCCATTGCAGATCAGCTCGCTGGTTTCCGGGCCGGTCGATTCTTGTGCCTTCTCCATGCCGGGCACGCCAGGCATGGCGTTCATCTTGCAAGTGGTCTGCCAGTTGCCGACGAGGGCCGCGAGAGCTTCGTGCTCCTTCGTCTTGGGGTTCGGCGCTTGGGTCGGCGCCTTCTTGTCGGCTTGGGCGGGAAGGAACGTCGCGGCGACGAGCGCCGCGAGGCAAAGGGTCATAGTTTTCATGGTGTGTCTCCAGCGAAGCACGCAATCGTGCCGGTCACGCGTTCCAAATGGTAGTCGGGGCTCCGCCTCGGGACCGCGGCAGCCTTACCCAACGAGGTGCCGCACCAGAGGCGCCCAGCCAGAACGCGCCCAGCATGGAGGCTCGGTAAGCAGTTGCGCTGACCGGAGAACCTCGGGCAGGGACTCCTGCGCAGGAACTTCTGCGTAGCGCGCGCTGCCTCACGACGCCGGCTTCGGAGCCGCCGGCACGACCTTCTTCTTCTCGCCGAGCAGGCGCTCGCGCTCGGCCGCGACCATGGCCGCACTGCCGGCGCGGAAGTCCGCGAGCGACACCTCGCCCTTGTCGACCTTCGCGATCACCGCACGCTGCGCTTTGTAGTCGAGGTTGTCGACGCCGGCACCGCTCTGCAGCATGCGCCAGCCCTTGCGCCGTTCGACGCAGAACAACACGAGCTGCCGCGACAGCAGGCAGGCTCGCAACTTGCCCTCGTCTTCGTAGCGGATGCAGACGCCGAAGTCCGGAACGAACGCGCGGTGGCCCGGGTCGAGGTAGCGGCGATGCGTGACGTCGTCCTGCGTGACGCGCGCGAGCACGTCGGCCAGTGCCTGGTGCTTGCCTGCTTCCTCGGGCTTGATGTCCTTGCGGTGGCGGCGGAAGCGCTGCTCGTGCACGGCGAAGTGAGCCGGTGTCACCGCGTACTTCTCGCCGTTTTCGAACGTCGCCTCCCAGAAATCGCGATCGACCATCGGGTTGCCCTTGAGGTCGAACGCCTCGGCGCGCGTCTCGCCGCGGCCCGGGTGGAACGTGAACTCGGGCATCACGCGACTGTCGCGCGCGCGCTGCGCCTCGACCGTCGAGAGGTCGTCGCCGATGCCGTGTTCGGGCTGGCAGCTCGTGTAGCACTGCAGGAACGCGGTGCCGCGATACTCGAGCGCGTCGAGCATCGCCTTGTAGAGCTTGGCCGCGTTGGCCATCGAGACCTGCGCCACGTAGGGCGAACCGTGCCCCGAAGTGAAGCTCTCGGAGACGCTCTTCTTCTCGGTCATCTTGCCCTGCGTCGCCGCGCCGAGCGAGTTCATGTCGGCGCCGCCCGGCATCAGCGAGCTGTCGGAGTTCTGTCCGCCGGTGTTGCTGTAGACCTGCGTGTCGAGCATCAGCAACTTCACGTTCGGCCGGTTCTGCAGCACGACCTTGCTGACGTTCTGGTAGCCGATGTCGCCCATGCCGCCGTCGCCGCCGACGACCCAGACTTTGGGCAGCTCGTGGACCTCGCGGTCGGTCATCAACGTGTCGCTGAAGTGCAGGTAGTCGAACAGCTGTGCCTCGTCGATCACGCCCGAATCGCGCTGCAGCAGCGCATCGCAGAGGCGCTCGGGCAGCACGGAGCTGCGCGCGTGGTCGAGGATGAAGCTCTCCCCCATCAGCCAGCCGATCGTGCTGCCGTCCTGGAACAGCGAGTTCATCCACGGATACGGATGCGGGTTGTTCGGCGGCGTGCTGCCGAACACCGTGTTGCAACCCGTGTGCGCGGCCATCGCCATCACCGACATGCCGTTCGCGAGGCGGCCGTCGAGCGGTTGCAGGTGTTCGTGGTTGAACGCATCCTGGCTCAGGACGGTAGTGAGTGCCGCGACGACTTCGGCGTCGCTCGGCAAGCCGGCGCCCGGGCTGTGGGCCGCGAGCCTCGTCTTGGTGTCGCCATCGTCTTCGCCACCGAGCCCCATGAGGATCTGGGCCACGGCGCGCACGAACATGTCGTGTTCCGCGGGCGCACGCTGCTTCAGCGCGCGCAGCCGCGTTTCGCCGTGCTGCTGCACCTGGGCGGCCTTCTGCCGCAGGCGTTCGGCTTTCCGGTGGAAGGCGGGCCGCAGCAGCGCTTCCGTCGTCGAGGCCAGCGCACGCAGCACGCTCTTCTCGCCGCAGCCGGCGCAGGCGCCGTCGCCCGACACGAGCGCTTCGTAGTTGCGGCGCACCATCAGGTGGTTGCGCAGCGCGGCCTCGCGCGAATGCGCGGCGTCCTGATCGTCGTAGAGACCGAGGTACTTCTGCGGCGTGTCGCTGAGCAGGTCGAGGAACGCCGTGCCCGTCGCGTGGTGCGCGTTCACGTCTTCGGTCTCCTCGGCCATCGTGAGCGCGCGGTGGTCGCCGCACTCCGTGACGCACTCGCCGCAGCCCTTGCAGAGGTCGCTGACGAAGATGCCGAAGATGCCGCCGCTGCCGGCAGTCTTGCGCTCGGGCCCCGCGAAGATCGCGGTGACCTTGGCATACGCGAGCGGCAGCTGCTCGAGGATGCCGAGGAACTGCGTCTTCGTCTGCGGCGTGAGCTCGGCGCGCGGTTCGAGCTCGCGCCGCACCAGCTCGGCGACCGCCGGTGCCGGCGTGTCCTTGGCCGTGGCGGCCGCCGCGACCATCGCAGCGCGCAGCGGCGGCTCGATCGCGGCCATTGCGGCCAGCAGGTGTTTCTTCTGGCCGGCATCGGCCACGTAGTTCTGCGCCGCGGTCCGCAGGATGGTGCCGATGTCCTGCGCCGTGTTCGGCAACGCGGTGTCCGGACAGCTCGCGATGCACTCCATGCACTGCGTGCAGTTCTCGGCGTGGAACACGGGGGTCAGGCGTCGCGCGACGAATTTGCTCGCCGTGGCTCCGGTGGCCGCCGCCATCACGCCGACGGATGCCAGCGTCGAAGCGGGCTGGTGGTAGCCGAGCCCGCTGCGGAACTCGGCGTCGAACGTCGCGAGCTGGTGGATCGGCGCGCGAACCGGCTGCGTCTTGCCGTTACCGCCGTGACCATTGCCAGACGGGCCATTGCCGGAATGCCCGTTGCCCTGCTGCAGAGTGCCCTGGTGCACGGCGACTCGATCGACGACTCCGCAACCGGGCAGCAGCGGCGTGCCGCGCAGACCCGAACGGTCCGGTGCGTCGACGCGCCCGTAGACGATCTCTTTGCAAAGCTCCATGCCCTGCGTCATGACCGCCATGTTGGAAGCCACGACGGCGTCACCGAGCCGGCCGAACTTCTTCACGTACTGCTTGCGCACGACGTCCCGGAAGTGCTCGACGTCGATGCCGAATTCGCGCAGGAACGGCGACACGGCGAAGAACGCGCCGAGGAACGAGTTGCCCTGCATGCGCAGCTGCAGCTCGGGGCGGTCCGTCGCGCCCTTCGCGATGTCGAAGCCCGGCAGGATGAACACGCGGATCTTGTGATCGAGGATCCACTGCCGGTGACTCTTCGGGATGCGCTCCCACGCCACTTCGCGAGTGGCGTCGCTCTCCCACACGAACGCGCCTCCGGGCTCGAGGCCTTCGAGCGGGTTGGTGTGCAGGAAGGCCTTCGGGTCGCAG
>DASRJH010000333.1:0-11433 GCA_035649575.1 Planctomycetota bacterium | reverse complement strand
TTCAGCTCCGGCGCGCCACCGGTGATGTCGACCGTCGGGATTGACGACGCCGCGAGCGCCTGCAGGCACAGGGTCATCGTCTCGCGCGTCATGATCTCGCGCCGCGCCGGTCCGGCATCGACGTGGCAGTGGCGGCACGTCTGGTTGCACAGCTTGCCGACGTTGATCTGCAGCGTCGAGATAGCTGCCGGCCGCAGCGGCCAGTGGCCGGCGGACGCGACAGCTTCGCGAAACTCGCGCGACGCGGGGACGAGGGCCTGTCCCGAGCGGAGAGGAGGGACCAGACGCATCGCCCGCTACATGCCGAGCGCTGTCGCCTGGTTCCGCATCTGGACGCCGTGCACGAGCGAGGCGCCGCCACGAATGGCGGCGGCGACGTGTACGGCTTCCGTCATCTGATCGAGGTCGGCGCCCTTTTCGAGCGCGTCCTTGCTGTAGGCGTCGATGCAGTACGGGCACTGCACGGCGTGGGCGACGGCGAGCGCGATGAGCGATTTCTCGCGCGCCGAGAGCGCGCCGTCGGCGAACACCGCGCCGTACCAGTCGAAGAACTTCTGCGCGAGCTCCGGGCGGTTCTTGCCCAGTTCGGGGAAGCGGGCGAGATCGCCGTCGTGGTAGTAGTGAGGATGGTGCATGCGGAACCTTCGGAATCAGGTGTCAGCCGGTACGTCGAGGGTCACGATCGCGGTGCCGGGCCTCCGGGAAGGTAGCGCTCGACGCGCGGCGGCGAGAGCCGGTGCCGCCCGATCGTCGTGAGGATCTTCCAGCTGGCCAGAACGCAACCGCGCAGCGTGCCGGAGATCTTGCTGCGCCCGATCCGCGCGCGGTAGCGGACCGGCAGCTCGAGCACGCGCAGCCCCGCGAAATGGGCGCGCAGCTGCATCTCGACGGTCCAGCCGTAGTCGCGATCGCGCATGCCGAGTGCCTGCAGCGCTTCGCGGCGCACGACGCGGAACGGGCCGAGATCCGAGCAGCGGATGCCGAACAAGAGGCGCAGGCATCGCGTCGCGAGCCAGTTGCCGAACCGGGACTGCGGCAGCAGCGCGCGCCGGGCGTCGGGCGACTGCATGCGCGAACCGATCACGAGGTCCGCTTCGCCGCGCACGACGGGCGGCAGCAGGGACCTCAGGTCGTCGGCGTGGTCGGAGTGATCGCCGTCGAGGAAGACGAGGATGTCCGCGTCGGCAGTGGCGGCGATGCCGGCGAGGCACGCCGAGCCGTAGCCGCGGCGCGGCTCGGCGACGACGCGTGCGCCGTGCGCGCGCGCGACCTCGGCGGTGCGGTCCGTGCTGCCGTTGTCGACGACGACGACCTCGTGCACGAGCTCGCGCGGGATCTCGGCCAGCACGCTGCCGATCGCCTGCTCCTCGTCGAACGCCGGGATCACGACGGCGACGCGTGGTGCCGCGGCGGTCGGTGCCGCGGCGGTCATCTGCCACCTGCCTGCGGCGGGAGCGGCGGCAGCACGCCGGCCGCGATCGCGGCGTCGAGATCGGCGGCTGTGTCGACGTCGCCCAGCGTTGGCCCCAGCGCGCTCGGCAACCCGGCTGCCGCGAGCCCGGAGCGCAGCGTCGTGAGCGTCGCGCGTGTGGACCACGGCACCGGCAACGTCGCGACGAGCTCCGCGGCGCGGTGGTCGCGGGTCGCGATGGCCCAGAAGCCGCCGTCGTCGGCCGGGCCGAACGCGACCGGTGCCGCGGTGAGCACGTCCGCGACCGCCGCGAGCGCCGACTCGCAGAGCCCCGGGCAGTCGCTGCCGATCACGAGCACGGCGCGGGCCCGGCCGAGGCCCACGGCCAGCGCCGCCGCAATCACGACGCCGAGACCGCCCTCGGCCTGGTCGACGCGCGGCAGCCGGTCGAGCCGCGTGCCCGCGAACGCGGCGGGATCGCCCGCGCTCGCGAGCAGTCGCGGGCCCGGCCACGCGAGCGCGGCATCGGCCGTGATCGCGAGCAGCCGGCGGTAGACCTGCAGTGCCTGCGCCTCGCCGATCGCAACGGCGAGGCGCGTCTTCCCGCGCCCGGCCTCGGGCGCGCGCGCGAGCACGACGAGGCACGTCGTTGCAGCGTTCACGGCGCCTCCACGTCGAGCTCGAACCAATCGACCGCCGAACGCCAGACACCCGACGGGCGCCTGCACTCGAGGTAGTAGTAGAAGCGATCGACGTGGATCCAGCGGCGCAGCTCGCGCAGCAACACGTCGATCGGCGGCAGCCTGCTGATGCGGCCCTGCACGCGGTCCAGGCGCAGCGGCCGCCAGCCGCCGAGCACCACGACCGACGCCGAGTCCGGTTCGGCATCGGCCGGCAGGCTCGTCCACGGCAGCCGGTCCGCGAGCTCGGCGTAACCGAGGCGCGCGCCGCGCAGCGTCCGGTCGAGCGGTGCGCCTGCCGTGGGCGGCAGCACTTCGAGCGCGCGCGCGGCAACGGGCGCCCCGCCGGCGAGCAGCCGGACCACGAACGTGCGCAAGCCACCGAAGTGCACCCCCTCGTGCAGGAACTCGATGCTGTCGCGCAAGTCCACCGCTGCCGACCAGCCGTTCGCGTCGGCGACGGCCCGGCCGAGTGCGACACCGCCGAGCCGCGCCCCATCGGGCGCGAGCCACTCGAGCTCCCCGCGCTCGAACGCTGCCTCGGCGCGCACGCGCAGTCCCGCGATCGCCAGCGGCGAGACGGGGCCTCCGGACATCGTGAAGCGGCCGTCGCCCTGCGCCACCAGCACGACCGGAGGAGTCTCGGCCGGACCAGGGACCACGAACACGCTGCCGTCGTCGCGACCCTTCACCGCGTGGCAGATGCGCGCGCCGTGCTGCCACAGCGCGCGCGTCGGCGCCGGATCGCGCGCGAGCAGCGAGCGCCCGCCTTCGTCGAACAGCGTGCCGCCGAGTGCTACGAACGGATGGTCGGCCGATGCCACGGGCCGCTCTGCGAGCGGGAACGACGTGAAGTCGAACAAGAACGGCACGCCCGGCGGCCGCGGAAACGTCAGCAGCGCGATCGGCTGCGCGACCGAACCGCTGCGGCCCACCTCGTCGATCTGCGTGCGCAGCGTCTGCATGCACCGCCAGCCGAAGCGGTAGGCGTCGTGGTACGCGCGCGTGCCCCGCGCGAGGTCGGCGACCGCGACCGCGAGCAGCGCCAGCGCCGCTGCGCGGCACCAGCGCGGCAATGCAGCACCGACGACCGCGGCCACGGCGAACGCCACGCCGACGAAAGGCCACAGCAGGGTGCGTATCCCGAACCAGTCGCCGTCGACGGTTACCGTATGCCCAGGCAGCATGCCGGCGGCCGCACCGGCGACGCCGAGACCGACGAGCGGCCGCGTGCGCCGCCAGCACAGGCCCGGCAACAGCGTGCCTGCGACCAGCAGCCCGACCGTGAACGGGGTCGTCGGCGCGAGCCCCGCGCGCGCCGGCGCGACGCAGGCGCGCAGCTTCGCGGCCTGTAACGTCAGCCACGGACCGAGCTCCATGGGCGAGGCGCCGAGCGCACGGCCGAACACCACGCCGAACATGTGCCATCGCCACGCGAGGTAACCGAGCCACAGTACCGCGAACGCGAGGTGCAACCGCGCGCGCGCCGCAAGCGGCACTCCGCGGCCTCGCACCGCGAGGTCGAGAGCCAGGAACCAGACCGCGAGCATCACGGCGGTTTCCTTGCACAGCAGCGCCAGCGCCGACGCGAACACGGCACCGACTGCCGGCGCAAGCCGGCCGCTGCGCAGGTGCGCGACGAACAGGCAGCAGGCAACGGCACCTGCACCGACGACCATCAGATCGGCGCGCGTGCAGATCCAGCACAGCGGCTCGTGGCCCGCGGGATGCGCGGCCAGCAGCAGACCGCCGGCGGCGCCCGCGAGCGGTCCCGCGAGTTGCGCGAACAGGGCACCACACGAACCGACCGCGAGCGCGAACATCGCGATGCACGAGACATGGAAGACCCACTCGGCACCACCGCCGAGCCACAGTTCGACCGCAAGCGTCAGCGAGACGAGCGGGCGATAGTAGTTCAGGTTGCCGAACGCCCACGGTCCCGTGAAGTCGGCGGCGACCTGCGACCAGTTCACGGCCTCCGCGCCACCACCGGGCAGCACGAGGTAGGTCATCAAGGCGAGGTCGTCGGACAGCAGGCCGCCGTCGTGCACGGGCCAGGCGAGCCACACGGTGAACAGCACCGGCACGGCCAACGCGAGCCAGAGACGCAGCCCTGCCGGCGCGCCGCCGTTCGCCGTGCCGCCGTTCATCGCGCCGTTCCCGTAGCCGGCAGCTCGCGGAATCGCCCGAGCAATTGGTCGGCGAGGTGCGGCACGAGCCGGCCGTCGTCGCCGACGATCGTCGTCGGCAGAAACCACGACCGGTAATCGGGCGCTACCGGGAACGCCGGTGTGTAGAGGCGATCGAGCCGCTCGGTCGTGCTCACGTGCGTGCGCACGAGGTTGCGGCGACCGAGCAGCGCCGACAGCGGCGCCATGCCGCCGCGGACCAGCGACGGCAGGCCGAGCAGCGCCAGGTCGCGGGCCAGCGCGACCGCGAGCTGGCGCGCCGACAACTTGCGGCCGTAGCGGCGCAGGAACCCGAACGCGTGCCGGATCACGTTCCAGCGGTGGCCGCGCAGCGTCTGCAGGTCGCGCACGAAGCGCGCCACTTCGTCGATCGGATCGAGCGGCTCGATGCACAGCGTCGTGCCGTCGAGGTCGCGCAGGCGCGTGCGCGGCAAGAGCCGTCCCCGACGCGCGAGGTCGGCGAAGAACGGTGTGCCGGGGAACGGGATCGGCAACACGACGAACGTCGGCAGCGTGATCTCGGGACAGCGCGTGACGAAGTCCAGCTCCTGCTGCAGGTCGGCGATGCGGCGCGAGCTCACGTCGGCGATCAGGCCGTAGACGAGCAGCACGCCCTGCTCGAGGCACCTGCGCACGAGCTCGACCTGCGGCAGCACCTTGTTCTGCGTCTTGTGGAAACGCTCGAGCTGGGCCGCGTCGAACGACTCGAGGCCGCAGAACAGCACTTCGCAGCCGGCGCGACGCGCCGCCTCGACGTTGTCCGCGCGCAGGAAGAAGTCGCTCGTGACCAAGGCGCCGAACGCGCGGAACCAGCCGCGCTTGCGCAGCTCGCCGATCAGCTCGAGCCGCGCGAGGAAGTGCTCGCGATTGTTGCCGTAGAAGTTGTTGTCGATGAACAGCAGGTTGCGGCGCCGGCCGCATGCTTCGATCTGGCGGCGCAGCACGTCGAGGTCGTAGCGCTGGTAGGGCCGGTCCTCCGCGGTCATCGAACAGAACGAGCACCGGAAGTTGCAGTAGCGCGTCGACTCGACGTGGCCGAACGAACGCAACCAGTACGCGAGGTCGTACCGCGGCATCATCTCGCGATCGACGTGGTCCGGTCCGAACGCCGATCCGGCGATCTCGCCCATCTGCTCGACGTCGCCGAGACAGCAGTCGTCGAAGAACCGCGCCGCGTACTGCGGCAGCGTGCGGATCGCGGGGCCGCCGGCGACCACGCGCACCGAGGGGTTCCTCGTGCGTGCGTAGGCGGCGAGGTGCAGCATGCGGTCGAAGGCCGCCGTCATGCCGGTCAGCACGAGCATGTCGGGCCAGCCGAGCAGTGCTCGATCCTCGAGCGGGCCGCTCGACTGTTCGTCCCAGAGCCGGACTTCGTTGCGGTCGCGCGCGAAGGCGCCCGCGAGGAACGGCGGCCCCATGGCCTTCAGCACCGTCGTCGGACGGCGCGTCGGACAACGCGCGTCGTCGAGGAACGCGTTCACGATCAGGACGCGCTTCTTCGCGGACTGTTGCGGCGGCGACGGCATGGCAGGTACTTGCGTCGAGCGCCGGGTGGTGGCCGCCGTCGAGGGTCGCCCAGTTCACCACTCCCGGTTGCCGCCAGCAAGGGGGGCGAACGATGCACTCCGCATGACACGTCCGCGCGCGAACGCGGTCGATGGCCGGATCCGCCCCGTCTTCCCCGTCTTCCCGTCCTGCCTGCGGCTGGCCAACCGCGCGGGACGGCGTAGACTGCCAGCATGCCGCACGATCCAGGGTTGGCTGACTACGACGAACTCAGCTTGGCGGAGAAGATCCTCCGTCTGCAGGACCTCTGGGACCAGATCAGCGCAACAAGCGACTCGTTGCCGCTTACGGACGCTCAAACTGCGGAACTCGAACGGCGCCTGCGGGCTCATCGATCTGGAGTTGGCAAGAGTTCTCCTTGGAGCGAGGTTCGAGACCGGCTGCGCAAAGACACGTGACGCTCCCTCTCCACGTTCGGGAAGAGGCCGAAGTCGAACTGCGTGCCGCGCGAATCTGGTACGACGAGAAGAGCCCAGGTCTGGGCAAGCAGTTCCTCTCCTGCGTGGAGGCTGCATTCGCGGTGATTGGTCGCCATCCCAGTCGCTTTCGACAAGTCTTCGGTGAAGTGCGACTCCGGTGCGCAGATTTCCGTTCGTCGTCCTCTATGTCATCGAGTCCGATGGCATCCACGTGATGGCTGATCGGCTGAGTCGTGGCCAGGCGCCGAACACCTGCTTTGCTGCTGTGTTCGACGCTTGGCTGCCCATCTGACGGCGGCGCTTCGCGGTGTCAGGCGCGCTTTGCAATGCGCTCATCTCGTTCGTCGTCCCAATCGAGCTTGACGCGGGCGGGCTGGTGCAGCGAACGGGCGAGGGCCCGCACCTGCAGGACAACGAGCACCGCCATCGCGACCGACAGACCGACCAAAGCGGCCGTATGCCGGCGCACCAGCGTGTGCAGCAGCGCCAGGGCAGCGGCGAAATGCAGGAACAGCAAGGTGCGACCGAGAGCGCCGCTGACCTCACTCGGATGGAACTTCCTGGTGAACGGTATGTGTCGCTCACCATGCAACAGCGCGAGAAGCGACAACAACGCCACGACCAACGCCGCGTAGAGCGCGTCGAGCACGATCGGCAGACCGCCGACGATCAGCACGACGACGAGGGTCAGCAGGATCACGGGCAGCACGAACCGCGCTGCAAGCGCCACCACCGCGCCGTGCACGAACATCGCGGGCGAACGGAGCGGTGCGATGCGGAACAGCCAGCGGGCTTGCCAGTGGTCGGAGAAGCGCGTGAACAGGAGGATCTGCGGCATCATCACGCCGACCACGTAGAGCCCCGTGCACGCCATCGCCGGCGCGGGCCCGCCCCCGGTGCCGCTGCTGCTGCGGAACACGCACCATCCGGCGAGGAACCAGGCGAGCGCGATGCCGGGCCACGTCCGCATCCGGAACTGGCGCTCGCGCGCGGTGAGAGCGGCGAAGAAGTCGTAGCCGGCGCGAGCTTCGTCGTTGCGCAGCAGCCGATCGCGCAGCCAGGCGCGGCGCGCGGGGCGAACGGTGCCGCGTTCGGAAGAGGCCATGCCGGCCAACCGACTCTGGAAGCTCGATGCCATCAGGGCGATCGCGCCGAGCAGGCAGCATGGAGCGGCGAACGCGAGCACGACCAGGCCGACCTGCGGCGGCGGCACGGCCAACTCGACCGCTGGCAGGCCGTCCAGCAACACGGGCGACGAGCCCACCGAGCTCACGACCAGCGCGGCGCCATGCGCCGGCGGCAGCAGCCAGGGCCACCACGAGTCGTGCGCCACGAGCCACGCGGTCGGCACTTCACCGAGCATGGGCAGGATCTGCATCGACGCGAACGCGATCAAGGCGCCGCCGATCTGCAGGAAGAGCAGGACCGATCGCACGCGCGCAGGTGCGACGAAGCGCAAGGCGGACACCAGCAGCAGCAGCGCCAGGCCGAAGCAGTTCGCCGTGGCCAGCGCGAGCGCGAGCACGAACGTCGGCGCGAAAGGCCACCCGAAGCGCATGGTGCCAGCGACGAGCGGCAGCAGGCCGAGGCTGCCGACCAGGAGCAGGAAGTAGAGCAGCGTGTGCGCCACGCGCGAGGCCAGCACGGTGCGGCCGTCGACCGGAAGCGGGCCGAGCACGTCGAGGTCCGTCGTCTCGAACAGGGTGCCGATGTGCTCGGACGCCAGCGTCATGGTGACGAAGATCATGACGACGCCGAGCACCAGCGTGAGGGCGGCCAGCGGTTCGCCGACGTGGAACAGGACCAGGGCCAGGAACACCCCGAACAGCAAGTACATGACGAGCGTCATCACCATGCCGCCGTGGAACATGCCGGGCCGCTGTTCCGCTGCGGCGCTGCGCCCGCGTCCGATGTCCTCGAGCAGGCGCACCTCGAGCAGAGCCAGGAAGCGCGCGCGATCGACGCCGAACGGGCGCAGCACGAACGCGAGCAGGGCCCCGAGCCGCAGCGTGAAGCTCACGAGCCGACTGCCTTCGCGGGGGCGACGCGGCTTCGTCATGCAGCGCCTTCGCCGAGCGCGTCGAGCAGGGCCTGGGCCCGCTGCACGGCGCCGCTGTCGGCAGTCAGCTCGAGGAAAACCTGCTCGAGCGTGCCGCCGCTGCGGCTGTTCTCGACGAGCTCGGCGAACGTGCCGTCGGCGACGATGCGCCCGGCCTGCAGCACGGCGATGCGGTCGCACACGCGTTCGACGACGTCGAGGATGTGCGAGCAGTAGAAGATCGTCTTGCCAGCGCCGGCGAGCCCCCGCACGAGTTCCTTGACGAGCACGGTGCTCTGCACGTCCAGACCGGAGAGCGGTTCGTCGAGGAACAGGATCTCGGGGTCGTGCAGCAAAGCACCCGTGAAGAGCAGCTTCTGCCGCATGCCCTTCGACAGCGAGCCGATCGACGAGTGCAGCCTCGGCTCGAGGTCGAAGGCCGCCAGCATGCGGGTCGCTCGCGCGGTCGTCAGCGCGTCGGCGAGACCGTGCATGCGGCCGACGAGCAGCAGGTGCTCGTGCACGGTCAGCGACTCGTAGAAGGCGGTGGCTTCGGGCACGTAGCCGATGCGCTGTTTGACCTCGAGCGGTCGGCTGCGCACGTCGCAGCCAGCAACCGTTGCTTCGCCATCGAAGGCGCTGAGCATGCCGACGAGGATCTTGACGGTTGTGCTCTTGCCCGCACCGTTCGGACCGACGTAGCCGATCACCTGCCCGCGCGGCACCGTGAGGTCGATGCCCCGCAGCACCGGGTTCCCAGCGAAGGACTTGCTGACCGCCCGCAGCGAGATCGCTGGCGCCGGGGGGTGCTCGGGATCTGCCATGGCCCAGACGGTGTCGCGCGGCGAGCAGCGGTGCAAGCCGGTGCGCTGCCCGGCAGCTGTTGAGCCACGCCTCAGCCGCGTGGGGACTTTCGGGACTTGCCAGGACTACTAGCCAACGGCCGCACACCCGCTATGCTGCGGTGTTCGACGCTTGGCTACGAACTCCGAGAAGCCGGCGCCGGAGCCCCTCGCGCCGGCTGCAACTGACGGAGCCACCACGGCATACGTGGTGGTGAAGGGGGCACGTGAGCACAACCTCAAGGGGGTCGACCTCAGCTTCCCGCGGGACAGCCTGACCACCTTCACGGGGGTCTCGGGCTCGGGAAAGTCGAGCCTCGCCTACCACACGATCTACCAGGAAGGCCAGCGCCGCTTCCTCGAGAGCCTGAGCTCCTACGCGCGCCAGTTCCTCGGCCGCATGGAGAAACCCAAGGTCGACCTCGTCGAGGGCCTCTCGCCGACCGTGTCGATCGATCAGCGCTCGACGAGCCACTCTGCGCGCTCGACGGTCGGCACGCTGACCGAGGTCATGGACTTCCTGCGCCTGCTCTGGTCGCGGCTCGGCGACCCGAGCTGCCCCGAATGCGGCGCTTCGATCGAAGCGTGGTCACCCGACCGCATCACCGACGCGATCCTCGCGGACCACAAAGGCAAGCCCGCGATGGTGCTGGCACCCGTCGTGCGCGAACGCAAGGGCGAGTATCGCAAGGAGCTCGCAGAGTGGGCGCAGAAGGGTTTCGTGCGCGCCCGCATCGACGGCGTGGTGCGGCGGCTCGACGAGGACATCGAGCTGGCGCGCTACTCGTACCACACGATCGAGCTGGTCATCGACCGCGTGACGATCGACGCCGAGACGCGCTCGCGTCTCGCCGAAGCCGTCGAACAGGCCGTGCAGCTCGGCTCGGGACTGTGCGCGCTGAGCCACGGCGACAAGGGTTACCGCCTGTTCTCGACGCAACGCAGCTGCCCGAACGGCCACGGCGCCTTGCCCGAGATGGAGCCGCGTCTGTTCTCGTTCAACAGCCCGAGCGGCGCGTGTTCGCACTGCGACGGGCTCGGCGAGACGTTCGGCTTCGCGCCCGAGCTGCTCGTCAAAGACCGCACGAAGTCGCTGCGCGAAGGCGCGCTGCACGCGTTCACGGACGAAGGCAAGCTCGTCTACGGCAAGCTGACGCTCGATCACCTCGCGGAGGTCGGGCGCGCGTTCGGCTTCGACCTCGACACGCCGTGGCAGAAGCTGTCCGCGAAGGCGAGGAAGGTCATCCTGCACGGCTCGGGCAACCAGAAGTTCGAGTTCAAGTGGAAGCGCCAGAGTGCCATGTTCACGACCACGGGCAGCGACCGCATCGTGTTCCCGGGCATCATGGGCCACCTCGCGAACGTCTACCGGCCCTCGCGCGCGCGGCATCTCGACCGCTTCCGGTCCGCGGTGCCGTGCGAGCAGTGCGGCGGCACGCGGCTGTCCGCGGCCGCACGCGCCGTGAAGTTCCAAGGCCAGGCGCTGCCCGAAGTGCTCGCGCTTTCGATCGACGATGCGCTGGCCTGGGTGCGCGGACTCGTGCTGACGGGCAACGCGGCTCGGATCGGCAAGGAGATCCTGCAGGAGATCGAGCGCCGGCTCGAGTTCCTGACCGACGTCGGTCTCGGCTACCTGACGCTCGAACGGAAGGCACCGACGTTGTCCGGCGGCGAGTCGCAGCGCATCCGGCTCGCCGCGCAGGTGGGGGCCGGGCTGCGCGGCATCCTCTACGTGCTCGACGAACCGAGCATCGGCCTGCACGCGCGCGACCAGGCGCGGCTGCTGCGCACGCTCGAGGCGCTGCGCGACCGCGGCAACACGGTCGTCGTCGTCGAACACGACGAAGAGACGATGAGCCGCAGCGACTTCCTCGTCGACGTCGGGCCCGCGGCGGGCGTGCACGGCGGCGAGATCGTCGTGGCCGGCACGCCGGCCCAGGTGCGCAGCACGGAGCATTCGCTGACGGGGCGCTACCTGCGCGGCGAACTGTCGGTGCCGATCCCGGCCCAGCGGCGTGTGGCCGACCGCGGCGCGCTGCAGATCCGCGGTGCCCTGCATCACAACCTGCAGGGTGTCGACGTCGAGATCCCGCTCGGGCGCTTCGTCGCCGTGACGGGCGTGTCGGGCTCGGGCAAGTCGACGCTCGTGCACCACGTGCTCGTGCCGGCCCTGATGCGCGAGCTCATGGGCGCCGACGCGGGCGCGTCGCACTGCGAACGCATCGAAGGCATTCAGCTGCTCGACAAGGTGGTCGAGATCGACCAGGCGCCGATCGGCCGCACGCCGC
>DASRJH010000332.1:0-5992 GCA_035649575.1 Planctomycetota bacterium | reverse complement strand
CGCTCGAGCCCGGCCATGCGTTCGGCGATGCGCTGCTGCACCGCGGCCGCTGCCTCGACCTGCTCGGCGATCACCAAAGCGCCGTGCAGGTGTTGCAGAAGCATGCCGAGCAGCACGGCGGCAACCGGCGGAGCCACTTCTGGCTCGCCGAGGCGCTGCAGGGCAGCGGCGACCGCGAAGGCAGCCTCGCCGCGTTGCGCGCGGCCGCCGCAGCGAAGACCACGCCGCTGACGGCCGAGGAGAACTGGTTCCGCGCCCGGGCTCGCGTGGCCCTGTGGCGACGAGGGAGCCACTCGTGAAGGCCCTGCTCGAACACGCCGACGAGATCCCCGTGACGCTCGTCATGGCGCTGGCTTACGTGACGTTGTCGATCCTGACCAACCCGTTCCAACCCTCGAGCGAGCAGCTCTACCACTACGGCTGGCTGCAACCGGCCCTCGCCGCCGACGGCGAGGCGTGGCGCATGCTGTCGTGCGCGTTCCTGCACGGCGGCATCGTGCACCTCGCCTTCAACACGGCAATGCTGCTCAGCATCGGCCCCACGCTCGAACGCTTCTTCGGCAGCCTGCGTTTCGCTCTGCTCTACGTCGTCTCCGCGCTCGGGGCCAGCATCGGCGTGTGCCTGGTCTGCGACCCCTGGCAACCGGTCGTCGGCGGCTCGGGTGCGCTGTTCGGCATGCTCGGCGCGCTCGTCGCACTGAACATGCGCTCGGGCCGCCATCTGTTCTCGTTCCTCGAGTTCGAAGGACCGCGACGCCTGCTCGGGATGATCGCGGCCAACCTCGTGATCGGCTGGCTGCTGCCCTTCATCAGCAACACGGCCCACATCGCCGGACTCGTAGCGGGCTTCGGCCTGACGTTCCTTGCGCTCGCACGCCCGCGCGAGTCCTCGCGGTCGCTGTGGCATTGGCGCATTGCCACTGCGGCCCTGTCGGCGAGCTTCTTGTTCGCGAGCCTCGTGCCAGTCACGCGCTACGACTGGCTGCACCAGCAGGCCAAGGTCGCGGATCCCTCGCTGCAGCCTGCGCTGCGTCGCGCGGCGGCGATGGCGCGCACGGGCCACGCCTCGGTGTCCGACGGCGAGGCTGCAGGCGCCGCCATCGTGTTCGACCTGGAATTCGCCCAGATGCGCGGCGGCTGAGTCAGGGCCCCGCCGCGGCGCGCAGCCGCCGCACGCACGTCTCCTTGCCGAGCAGAAAGATTGCGTCGAACAGGCCCGGCCCCTTGTCGGTACCGGTGAGCGCCGCGCGCACCGGATGCACGAAGCTGCCGAACTGCACGCCCATGCCCTCCGTGAACGCGCGGCACGCGGCCTCGATCTGGGATGGCGTGTCGAACGCGCAGGCCGGCATCGGCGCGTCCTTCTTCGACGGCAGCGAAACGGCGGCGTCCGCCTTGCCTCGATCCTGCGGGAAGCTCGGCGGCAGGTTGGACCGCGCCAGGACGTCCGCGTAGTCGCGCAGCCACTGCGCCGCCGCAGGCTCCTTCGCGAGGTTCTTCTTCGCGGCCTCGTCCATGGCCGGATCGCCGAACAGCCAGCCGATCTTGCCCGCGAACTCGGACAGCAGCGCCACGCGCTCCTGGTAACACGCGATCGCGTTCTGCAACCAGGCAGCGTGCTGCGTGAACACGACCTCGGGCACGACCCCTTGCAGCCACGGCCGCGCGCGCTCGACGCATTCCGCCTTCGACCATGCCCGCACGTATTCGCCGCACATCCAGCGCAGTTTTTCTTCGTCGAACCTCGCCCCGGACTTGCCGATGCCTTCGATCCGGAAGGCCGCGACCATCTCCTCGCGCGTGAACACGTCGCGGTCGGCCGAGAAACCCCAGCCGAGCAGCGCGATGTAGTTGAAGACCGCTTCGGGCGGGAAGCCCTTGTCGCGGTAGTCGAGCATGTTTGTGTCGGCGTCGCGCTTGCTGAGCTTCTTGCCCTCCTTGTTCAGGATCAGCGGAATGTGCGCGAAGAACGGGCATGGCGCGTCGAGCGCCTCGAACAAGAGCCGCTGCTTGATGCCGTTCAGGAAGTGCTCCTCGCCGCGCACGACGTGCGTGATCTTCATGCCGATGTCGTCGACGACGCACGCGAAGTTGTAGAGCGGCACGCCGTCGGGGCGCAGCATGACCCAGTCGTCGAGCTCCTTCGTGTTGACCTCGACCTCGCCGCGCACGAGATCGTGGACCTTCATCGCGCGCGCCTCGGGCATCAGGAAACGAAGGTTCCGCTTCCTGCCCTGCTTCTCGAACGCAGCGCGCTGCCCGGCCGTCAAGTGGCGGCAGCGGCCGTTGTAGCCGTAGAACCCGGTCTTCTGCAGCTCGAGCTCCTTGCGGCCCGCTTCGATCTCCTCGGACGTGCAGTAACACGGATACGCGTGCCCCGACGCGAGCAGGCGATCCGCCGCCTGCCGGTAGAGCGGCAGCCGCTGCATCTGGAAATACGGGCCGAAACCCCCGCCCCCGCAACCCTCGAACTCGGGACCTTCGTCCCAGTCGATGCCGAGCCAGCGCAGGCCCTGCAGGATGATCTGCAGCGAGGCGGCGGAACTGCGCGCCTGGTCCGTGTCTTCGATGCGGAGCAGGAACGCACCGCCGAGCGCGCGCGCCGCGGCCCAGTTGTAGAGCGCCGTGCGGACGCCGCCGAGGTGCAGCGGACCGGTCGGGGACGGAGCAAAACGCAGGCGCGGCGAAGGACTGATCATCGGGAACCGCGCAGGATCGCGGATCGGGCCGGTCCTGCCAAGCAAAGTCGCGCGGTTGCGCTACGGCAAGGCGCCGATCAGGTCGAGCTGCCAGGTTCCGGCCTCGCGCAGGATGGTGAGGCTGCCGAGAGCGACGCCGAACGGGTCCTGCACGCCCCTCGGCACGCCGAGCAGCGCCCGCAGGGTCTGTCGCACGCTGCCGCGGTGCGCCACCACGAGCAGGTCGCCCTGCCACGGGTCGCGCGCGAGGTCGATCGCGGCCGCCGACACGCGCGCCGCGAAGTCGTCCTTGCGTTCGCCGTCCGGGAAACCCTCGGCGGCGCCCGCGCGGTGGGCGCGCCAGAAGTCCGGGAAGGCTGCGGCGATCTCGTCGGCCGTCAGGCCCTCGCAGGCACCGAACGAGATCTCGCGCAGCCGTTCGTCCGCGTGAAGCCGCTGCAACGACACGCCGCACCCGGCCGCGAGGATGGCCGCCGACTCGGCCGCCCGGACCAGCGGCGAATGCACGACGCGCACGAAGTCGACGCCCGACAACCACGGCACGAGCGCCTGGATCTGGCAACGGCCCTCGTCCGACAGCGGCACGTCGTTGCGACCGTGGAAGCGCACCGACGACTGGCCCTCGGTCTCGCCGTGCCGCACGAGCCAGAGGCGGCGTTCGCTGCCGGCTGCTGTCACCGCGCGATCTGCAGCACGATCAGGGCGCCGATGCCGAGCACGACGACACCGATGCCGAACATCACGGCGCGGCTCCAGCCCGCGTTGTCCTCGATCGTGCGCTGCAGGCGGTTGCTCTGGTCCTCGTTGATGCGCCGCAAGGACAGCAGGCCTTCGTCCGTCGTGCGCATGAGCTCGTGCGACGTTTTCTGGTGCGACAGCTCGATGCCCTCGACGAGGCCCTTGAGCGCTTCGTCGCGGTGTTCGGCGAGCTGCTGCGTAGCCTTGGCCTGGCGGTCGCTGCTCTGGACCATCTGCCCCATCGAGCTGTGGATGCGATCCATCGTGGTCTGGAACTCGCGCACCGTCGCCGCCGTGCGCTCGTCGGTGGCCGCCGCGCGTTGCAGCGCAGCCTCCACGTTCTGCAGCAGGCTCGGCAGCTTCGTGATCGTGGTCGTGAGCTGTGCGCCGAGAGCATTCTGGCGCTCCATGTGCGCCGAAACCGCGCGCAGCATCTCGAGCTGCTGTTGCGACAGTGCCGGCAGCGTCGTCAGCGAGCTCGTCGCCGTGACGAGCTTCTCGAGCTGGTCGTCCATGCGCGCCTGCGAACCCCGCAGCATCGTCGACAGTTCCTTGAAGTGCGTGCTGAGCGCGAGCAGCGCCTCCTCCCGCTCGGACAGCTTGCGCTGCGAACGCGTTTCGGCGGGCGCCAGCTCGCTCGCGAGCTCGCGGCCGTTCGGTTTCGTGCGCTCGGGCTCGACACGTTGCACGGGGCCCGCGCCCCTCTCACCGCTGCGCGCATCCACGCGCACCCCCGAGCCTGAACTACCCCATCGTTCCTTCAAGCGTTGGAAAAACGATCCCTTGTTGACCATCGTGCGCCCTCGAAATACGGCGATCACGCCACCGCCTCAGCCATCGCCGACCGCGACCAGCCGCGCCGGCTCCCGGCGCGACACGCTGGCCTTGACCTGAACCAGCCGTCGATGCGAAAGGCGAGCCTAGCGCGCGCGGTCGGACGCGGCCAGAGGAAGGTTGGGGCTACTTGGAAACTGCCGCGAGCCCCCGCCCCGGTGGTCCGGACTCATCGCCGCAGCGGCGGCTCGCGGCTGCTCCGCACGGGGACGCCGCGTTGCGGCGATGACAAACCACCGAGCACGAGGAAGCGCTTGCACTTCACGTCGGGCGCGCTACGTTCGGCCGTTCCCCTTGAAACCCCAGTGCCGACAGTTGGTGGGACCTCGCGGTCCAGGATGCCGAAGCCGCTGGCTGAAAGGGACTTGGCCTGCTTATCGGGGCGGGGAGTTAGCTCAGTTGGTAGAGCGCGACAATGGCATTGTCGAGGTCAGGGGTTCGACTCCCCTACTCTCCACCATTTCTCATCGCAGGCGATTGGCGGCGCATCGACGAGCACGACGGAACGGCACTGCTGAACGTCACTGCTGAGCGTCACTGCTGAACGTCACTGAAGCTGAACGCGCTTCGCACGGCGGCATTCTCGACATGCCGGCGCTGCCATTGGGCGTTCGACGCTGCTTGGGGTCCGCTGCGGACAAACGTCTCATTCGGGTTCACGAGCGGTCCCCGTCGATAAAGTCGACACCGTCTGCCGCCGAAAGGCACGGACATGTCTCGCTTGGCGATCGTGGGAGAGTGCCGCAAGCGCCTCCGTCTCGCTGCCTTCCTGGTGCTCGCGGTACTGGGTGGATGCGGCTCCAAGATGACCGACGTGTCCACTGTTGCTTCGCCGACCCAGTCGTCAGCGACCGCGGCGCCGCAGACGGGCGTCCTCGCGAACGGCATCGAAACCTCGACCATCACCGTGGTGATCCGGCGCCCCAACGGCAACCCCATCGCGGGCCGCACCGTGCAGCTGACTGCGACCGGTTCGAACAACAGGATCGTGCAACCCGCTGACACCGATCAGAACGGCACGACCACGGGCACGATCGCGTCGACCACTGCCGAGACCAAGACGATCACGATCGCGGTCCTTCAAGGCTCACACGTCATCGAGCTCGCGCAGCACCCGACCGTCGAATTCGTCGGCGGCGAACTGAACATCAGTGCCAGCTTGTCCACGGCGACTGCGTCCACGGCAGCGGTGATCGCCGACGGCGTGGCAACTTCGACCATCACGGTGACCGTGCGCGACACGAACGGCAATCCCGTCGCGGGCCAGGCCGTGCAGTTGACCTCGTCGGGCAGCAACAACACGCTCGTGCAACCGGGCATCACGGATGCCAGCGGTGTCGCGGCCGGTACCATCGCCAGCACGACCGCAGAGACCAAGACGGTCACCGCCACGGTCAACCCCGGCCCGGGCCAGGTCGTCGTCGCGCAACAGCCGGACGTGCTCTTCGTCGGCGACCCGAACAACCTCAGTGCGGCGCTGTCGACCGCGGTAGCCGCGCCGAGCACGAACGTCGTCGCCAACGGAGTCGCGACGTCGACGATCACGGTCACGGTGCGCGACAGCAACGGCAACCCGGTCGCGGCCCAGAGCGTGGCCCTCGCGTCGACCGGCAGCAACAACACGCTCGTGCAACCGGGCATCACGGACGTGAACGGCGTCGCGACCGGCACCATCGCCACGACGACCGCCGAGACCAAGACGATCACCGCCACGGTCAATC
>DASRJH010000331.1:0-8348 GCA_035649575.1 Planctomycetota bacterium | reverse complement strand
TGACTGTGTCCGAGGCCGCCGCCGGCAGTGCAACCAACCGCGGCCCCCACGAACACCGAGACCAGGAATCGAGCACGCCGACGCATTCGGGGATCTTCCCGACCACACAGGCAACGGCATACACGGCACTGTCGCGCCGGTCGCGTCCACGCTGCCTCGCCCATCGATACGCCCTCGCGCCGGGCCAGACTTCGGCGATCGTGAACGAAAGGCCATACGCGCCGAAGACGATGACGGCGACCAACGTGAGCAGTGGCACGATCCCGCCCCACAGGAGGATGCGCGCGACCTCCCGGGCACGGAACGCCTCGGGGCCGGCGCGGTGTTTCCACCAGGACTCGAAGTAGGCCCGCCCACACCTCCGACTGCGGGCCCACCACTGCCGGAAGCTGTGCATGTCCACGTCGTGCCGCATCATCGGCACGGGCAGGCACTCGAGCCGCCATCCGAACCGGCGCAGGCGCAGACACAACTCCGGCTCCTCGCCGGCCGCGAGCGTCGGGTCGAAGCCACCTGCAGTCTGCAGCGCGATGGCGCGCATCATCACCACACCACCGCACGCCTCGATCTCTCCCGCAGGCACGGCCAGTTCGATCTCGCACAGCAGATTGTAGATCGAGCTCCGCGCCGACTGTTCACGCGCAATACCCGTGACCGCGGCCAGACTGCGATCGTGGTCCAGCGCACGCACTGCCGCTGCCAACCAACCGCGTTCGAGAATGCAGTCGCCGTCGACGAACTGCACATGGTCGATCACCCCAGCTCCTTCGCGGCTCAGGTAGGCGAAACCCTCGTTTCGCGCTCGCGCAGCCGAGAACGGCAGCGACGGATCCAACTCGATGACCGGGATGCCGAACGAGCGCGCAATGCCGACGCTGCCATCGGTGGACCCGGAATCGACGTAGACAGCCCGCCGGCATCCGGGCAGAACGGACGCCAGACACTCACGCAGCCGCGCAGCTTCGTTCCTGCCGATGACGACGCATTGGCACGCGGCTGCTTCCACCGCGGCTTCGCGGCCGGCGGCGCCCTCGAGCAGCGGCGGCTGCGATGTGGTCATCGATGCGAGAGGGCGTAGCGCCCCCAGGGCGGCTGCCTGTGTCCCGGCCGAAGGGTCGCGAGCGCCGGGCGCGTGACGAGGCCGGCCGCGAAAGACGTGAGCCCCCCGAGCGCCATCGTGTACACGGGATTGATCATCGCGTTGAACAAGCAATCACCCACGAACATGCAGATGGCGACGACGAGGGCCGTCAGACCAGCACCGTGCCGCCCCGTCCAGATCGGCACTGGGAGCTTGCGCAACACGGCGACGATCGGCGCGAGGTGCACGCAGAAGAACAGTGCCAACCCGACGAGGCCGAAGCAGCAGCTCGTGATCAACCAGTAGCTGTCGCGAGCAACATGCGGCTTGTCGTCGGGGTCGGGGAAGGTCGGGGTGTAGCCCCAGGACGACCAACCGAACCAAGGGTGGTGCCAGATCCCCGGCATGAAGACCTGCTCGGAGTTGATCCTGAACTCGACAGACTGAGCGCGATCAGGGTAATGCTGCTGCAACAGGTCGATCAGTTCGCGCGCCTGCCAATTGCAGATCACTCGCGCGAACACGAACACGACCGGTGCGGCCACCAGCACCCAGATAGCTACTCTCTTGCCAGCGGCTCGAACCGCGTATACCGCAGCTGCTCCCAGTGCGAGCAGCGCCAGGGCCCCCATCGACTTGCACAGGACCGTCGCCGCGAACAGGACCAGCAGGAGCCAACCGGCCGACATCCCTGCGAGTCGCTGCAAGCCGCCGCGCCACCACAACGCGAAGCCGCCGACCGTCGCAATCGACATCCACAGCCCGACCATCAGCCCGTGCTCCATGAAGACCAACGGCCGGTAGCCACCCATCCGGATGTGCTGCGCGAAGCTGTGCTGCGCGAAGCCGTAGATCCTCCAATGGAGACTCGGACTCATCCTCATCTCGTAGAGGCACAGCGGCACGTAGACGAGTCCACCGACGAACAGCGCGCGCGCGAGCTGATCGAGTGCCGCGCTGTCGCGGAACATGGCGCGGCCGATCAGATAGGGGAGCCCCCACTCGACGCAATGTATCAGGACGCTCGAGATCGCGTCGTGCGGACCACGGCCGTTCGCGAGTGAGGAAATGCCCGGCACCAGACACCACGCCAGCATGGGCACGTCGAGCTTGCAAAAACGCAGGCCCCTGAGCCGATCACCGGCGAACAGCGCGATGCCCAGTGTCGCCGAGAGCGCAACCGCCATGGTCTTCGTGTAGTCGGGGATCCCGGGCAGCGCGTACGAAGCGATTGGCAGGAACAACCAACCGCCGATGACGACAACCAGGGTCGCGGTGCGAGCCTGCAGCATCCCGAACGCGGCGATGGCGAACGGGATCCAACCGAACAGCATCAGCGGTACGAGCGGAGACATCGCTGCGGGCGTCGGTGAGGGAGCTTCGCGAGGGGTACGGAGAGGGGGCCGGCCAGGAAGCCAGATCCAACCCGCGGGCCCCACTTCACTCTGTAGGGTGAACACCCGAAGCAGGGCACAGCGTACACGGGGGCCGCCGGCCACGGCACCGTGCTAGACCGCAGCGCGATACCGCTTCGACCACCACAACAGCGCGAACAGCGCCCACGCGCGCGACCAATACAACCCAGGAGCGTCGGCGCAGAACGCTCGCCAGAGGCGGCCCACGGCGTCGGCATCGAGGCCACAGGACGCACAAAGCGAACGATCGAGCAGCACGCCCTCGACCTCGCCGCGCAGCCGCTGGCGCGACCAGACGTCGATCGGCAGCTCGAAGCCTCGCTTCGGTCGATCGAAGAGTGCTTCATCGAGCTCCGGCATCGCGAGAGTGCGCAGCAGCAACTTGCGGCCGAGCGGCAGAAACCGCAGCTCCGAGGGGATCCGCGCTGTGGCCTCGACCACGCGGTGGTCGAGCAGCGGTACGCGGGCTTCCAACGACGCCGCCATGCTCGCGGCATCGGTATCGCGCAGCAACCGCTCGCCGAGGAAGTTGGCCAGCTCCAACACCGAGACCGCATGGAGCGTCGGGGCGTCACCGGCCAACGACTCGAGCTCTCGAAGGCGATGCATCGGCAAGCCGCAGTGCTGGTCATCGACTCCGCGCCCCGCCGTCAGCTCGCGCGCGAAGTCCCTGGTGAAGAGCGCATAGCTCGTCTGATACAGGTCGACGAGGCGCCCGCGCGTCGCCAGGATGTCGCCGAGCTTCCCCCACCGGGTCTGCGGTGGAACCGGCCCGCGCCGCCGGTACTTGGCCCACACGACCGCCCCGGCGAAGAGTCGCAGCACGGGCACGGGCACGTGCTGCGTGCGCCGGCTGATCCTCGACGCGCGGGGTATGTCGCGGAAGCTCTGGTAGCCACCGAACAGCTCGTCGCCACCGGCTCCCGAGAGAGCCACGGTGACCCCGGCCTCGCGGACGGCCCGGCTCACGAAGTACGTGTTGATGCTGTCGAACGTCGGCTGGTCCATGCTGCCGAGCGCTTTCTCGAGCTCGTCGTGGAACCGCGCCTGCGTCAGCCGCACTTCGACGTGCTCGGTGCCGAGCGCCTCGGCCACACGCCGCGCGTATGATGCCTCGTCGTAGTTCCGCTCGTCGAATGCGACGTTGAACGTGCGCAGGCCTGCGCTCGAGGTCGCGGCCCTCGCAGCCAACGCGGTCACCGCGCTCGAGTCGATGCCTCCCGACAGGAACACACCAAGCGGCACGTCGCTGACCAGATGCTGACGCGTGGCGCGGTGCAGTTCCTGCCGCAGCTGCTCGACGCCGTCCGCCGCGGGACGTTCGTCCGGCAGCCGCCAGTACTGGCGCGACTCGCAGCAGGTTCCGTGCACGTCGAACGTCGAGACCGTGGCCGCCGGCAGCAGACGCACTCCCTCGATGATCGCCTCGGGCCCGACGACGAAGCCGTTCCAGACGTAGTTGGCGACGGCGGCCGGCGCGAGACGCCGCGGCACGAGCCCGGTCGCGAGCAGCGCGCGCAGCTCCGATGCGAACAGCAGCGTCCGGTGGCCGTTCCGCGGCGGGACCTCGCACAGGTAGAGCGGTTTGATGCCGAGCCGGTCGCGCGCGAGCACCATGCGGCGCCGCTGCGCGTCCCAGATCGCGAACGCGAACATCCCGCACAACCTCGACAGCGCGTCCACACCCCACTTCGCGTACGCCTTCAACACGACTTCGGTGTCGCTCTTCGAACGGAAGGTCGCTCCGATCGACTCGAGTTCCTTGCGCAACTCGACGAAGTTGTAGACCTCGCCGTTGAACGCGATCACGTTGCCGGTCTCCGGATCACCCATCGGCTGGTGTGCGTCCTGCGACAGATCGATGATCGCCAGGCGGCGGAAACCGAGGATCGCGCCGACGTGTCCGGCGCCGCCGCTCTGCCAGCAACCCTCGTCGTCGGGCCCGCGGTGTCGCTGCGCGTCAGATGCCGCGCGAACGGCGTCGAGCAACCGCGGCTCGATGGTCCCGATCGCTCCGGCCAGCCCGCACATCAGCGGCGACCCCCGCCCGCGACAGGTGGGCTCGCCGCGGCCAGCAGCGACTCGAGCTTGCGCACTTCGGTCACCTGATCGTGACGCTCGCGCACGAGTCGTGCGCCGAATCGCCCCATCGAATCCAACCTCGAAGCCGGTGTCTCGAGAGCGCTGGTCATCGCCGCGGCCAGTTCGGAGACGCTGCCCGCCGGGACCAGCCAGCCGTTCTCACCGGGTCGGACGAGTTCGGGCACACCGGCCACCCAGGTCGCGATCACGGGCCGTTGCATCGCAAGCGCCTCCACGATGACCACGGGCAGCCCTTCCGCGAAGCTCGGCAACACGACGACGCGCGCCCTCGCCAACAGTCGCCGCAGCTGCGGCTCGTCGATCCACCCGGTGATCCGGACACGCGCCTCGAGGCCGAGCGCGCGCATCGTCTGCTCGATCGCACGCCGCAACTCGCCGTCGCCCGCGAGGATCAGGTCGGCGTCGACGCCGTTGTCGCGCAAGCTCGCGAGCGCCTCGAGCAACAGCAGATGCCCCTTCTGCGCCGTCAGCCTGCCCACGCAGAGCAGCGTGCGCGAGTCCGCCGGAATCGGTCCCATCGAGGTGAGCGAAGTGAACGAACGATCCACCGTGCAGCGCACGACGTGGATCTTGTGCCAGTGCTCGGGATCGCTCCAGCGCATCACCTGAGCGAGGCAGAAGTCGCTGACGACCGCGACGAAGGCCGCATCGGCGACCTTCTCGCGCAGCGCGAAGCCGAGCGGCGCGTCGAACTCGTCCGGGCCGTGGATCGTCACGCTGTAGGACAACTGTCCGCGGCTCAAACATCGCATGAGGCGCGCGACCGCGGCGGCGTTGGTGCCGAAGTGCACGTGCACGTGCCCGACGTCCTGGGCTTCGCAGATGCGCAGCAGCACGGCGGCCTCGCACAGGTAGGCAAGGTGCCGGAAGAGACCACGGTCGGAGGCGCGGCTCATGCGCATCGCCATGACGAGGCCGCGCAGCATCGCGAGCGGCCGGCCGAGCGCCGTCATCAAGGTGGCAAGAATGATGCGCACCTTGGGGAGGTCGAGGCACACTGCGGTGCGGGAGGCTTCTGCCCGATCCACTGCATGCACGGCGTCTCCGCGGCGGATCGACAGGCGAAGCACGAAGTGGCCGAGCTCTTCGAGTGCTAGGATCTCGCGGCGAATGAACGTGTGGCTGACCTTCGGGTACGCGGTGGTCAGATACGCGACTCGTAGAGTCACGTGCGGCTGCCTCTCGGTAGACGCTGCCCGCTCGACCGCTGTTTCCTGTACATTTGCCACGCGGTTCGACTACCCCCCTTGGGGGATGTTCAGCGCAACGGCGAAGGGCCCGCCGTCGTCAGCCGCGACGCATCGTGGCACGCTCGGCTACAACGCGATACAGGGGGATTACCCGACAAGCCGCCTGATTCTCGCAGGATCTTCCTGACCGCGGTCGCTGACCGTGATGCGACTCGCGACCAACCGACGGCGGCACGCTCGTGCCTGTCACGCGGTGAAGATGTCGAAGGGCATCGCCGAATAGCCTTCGTCGAGTCGACTGAACAACTCAGCGACGAACCGCAGCGCGCCCTCCCGGCCAGTCAGCGGCAGGATCAACGCGAGGCGATCCGGGGCGAGCCAGCCCATCTCGTCGCCAAGCCGCGCACGCTCGCGGAACGGCCGGAGCAGTTGCCGTGCGAAGGCTTCGCCGGCCGGGGGTGTTCCGACGTCCACGACGACCACCGAGAACGCGGGCCGACCGCGGCGCCGCAATGCCTCGTGGCGCTGGATGATGCCGACGGTCGCTTCCGGTCCGGGCAGGTCGTTGAGCGACGCGGGCTTCGCGGTGGAGTCGCCAGGGGGCCACGGCGTGCGTCTGACCACACGACGAAATGTCGACGAGAACCGATGATGAAGTGGCAGCACGAGAAGCGACCCTGTTTGTTGATCGAGGTTGCGGTGGCTGGTTGTGGACCCGCCACCTCCACGGGGCGGGAACAACTACGCGCGCACGCCACGGCGAGGCATCGGGTGAACACTCACTGAGTTTCGTATCGTCGGGACTCAATGGTACCCGTCCGTGGCCATCACCCACTGCACCGCCTGAGTTGACGGCGGTGCACGCTGCAGGCCGGTCCACGCAAGACGCCTTGCCGGACCGGAGGTCGATCTGCAGCGCAGGAGCATCACATCGCACCTCGCCGAGACAGCACGGTCGGTACGGTGGCGCTCAACAGCCGGAGATCGCCGAGCAGCGATCGCCGCTCGATGTAGCGCAGATCCATGCGCACGCGGTCGTCGAAGTCGTTGCATTCGCGAGCCGACACCTGCCACAGGCCAGTGATGCCTGGCCGCACGCTGAGGCGCCGGCGGTGCCACGCGCGATAGCAGCTCACCTCGTCGAACGTCGGCGGTCGGGGACCGACGAGGGACATCTCACCGCGCAGCACGTTCCAGAGCTGTGGCAGTTCGTCGATGCTCGTGATCCGCAGGAACCGCCCGATCTTGGTGATCCGCGGGTCGTTCTTCATCTTGAAGATGGCGCCCTTGAGTTCGTTGAACTGGAGTAGCGACTGCTTCATCGCCTCCGCACCGTCGATCATCGTGCGAAACTTGAACAGCACGAACGGCCGGCCGTGCAGGCCGGCGCGCCGCTGGCGGAAGATCACGGGTCCCCGCGACGACAACCGCACGAGCGCGCCGCCGAGCACGAGCGCAGGCAACGTGAGCACCAACAGGGCCAGGGCCCCGACGATGTCGATCAACCGTTTCCACGCCGGCAGCGGATCGCGCAACAGCTCAGCGATCGGACGCACGCGCACATCCGTCTGCTCGTCGCCATCTCGAGCCTCGGGCATGGCCGGCTGGGAGTAGACCAACCAGCCCATCGGCTCGCCCTCGGCGGCGATCCGCGCAGCTGTGACGGCGGCGGCAGTCGGACCCGTGAGCGGCAGCGACAGGGCGATCCTCGTGGCGTCGAACCAGCCGAGTTCGTCGCCATCGAGCATCGCGCGGCGAGCGGCGAGCACGATCTGTCGCGCCTGTCGCGCTTCGCGCCGCGGATCCGTGATCTCGAACACCACGACCGAGTGGTCCTGCGCCGCCCGCTCGGCCAGCAGTGCCTCGCGACGGATGCTCGCGATCGTGTCGACCGGAGCCAGCAGCTGGCCGAACAGCCACCGCACCGTCGGTGACAGTGACGGGTGCTCTGACCTGTCGTCCTCCCACGGTGACCGCGGACCCTGGGGCCCGCCCCCGGCCGGCGGCACACGTCCCAACCCGGAGCGGCCCCTCGGCCGGTCGAGTGACGTGACCTGGCTGAGGAATTCAGGCCCAAGGCGAGAACGAGTGTCCATCTGCTTGCTCCGTGGGTTTCGCTGAGGTGGCTCGTGGCCGCGCTTCGTGCCACGAGGTGCGCCATGGAATCCAAAGCTCGCGAGGCGTGCTATCAGGTGCTTGACCGGCCTCGATGGAGGGAATGCACTGATCCCGGCCTCCCGGCGGCATCGCTGCGCGCCAGGCCAGGTTGCGCTCGCGCGCTACGCGCTTGCCTCTCGCCGCCGATACGAACGGCGCAGCTCATCGCCAAAATCCGCGAGCTTTCCGTGAATGCACGCTGGTGCACGCGCCGGGACGCACCGTGCACGGCGCAGGACTCGGCTCCCGTAACTCGTCATGCTCGAGTCACGTGCGCGGCTGCGCCAACACGCACCGGCCTTCGTGCACGAACACGCGCCAGGCCGCGAAAGTCAGCTCCTGCAAGGCCGGATCGTGCGCAACCGCGAGCACTTCCCCGAAACACGGCAGCACGCGCTCGAT
>DASRJH010000330.1:0-28396 GCA_035649575.1 Planctomycetota bacterium | reverse complement strand
AACCACGCCACGCCGAGAAGCACGGCGAGCACGAGCAGGCAACGCAGCAGCACTCGCAGCGTGCGCCGCAACAACCGCGGCAACCTGCGCCGCGCGGGACTCGCCGCCTTGTCGCTCACCGGACTGCGATCCTCGTGCGGCGGGCCAGCGCGGCACCAGCGCCAGAAAAGCAGTTTCCTGCTGGCTTCGGGTCGTGCGAAGGTTGCAATCGCCGGCAACGCCGCGAGCAGCGAGGATCGCCCATGTCAGAGCAGAAGAGCACGAAGAGCGCCATCGGCCGGAAGTTCAAACTGTTCATGATGATCTTCCTCGTGCTGTTGGTGCCGTTGGTGATGGATCAGGCCGAAGTCGATCCCGACACGGTGAAGTGGGCAGGCCGTATCGCCGCCATCATCACGGTGCTGCTGAGTGTCTACGGATTGATGGCCAAGGTGTTCAAGACGTTCATCTTCGTGATCCTCGGTCTGGTCGGCCTGACCTTCCTCGTGAGCGAAGGACACATCAAGGCACCGCGTGTGACCGAGTGGTTCGCCGAGCGCAAAGGCGACAAGTAGTCGTTGCCGGATCGGTGCGACGGGCGCCGCCGCGGGGCACGTGACTTCCAAGAAGGCGCGAGATACGGTCGCAACCGCCCCCTCCTTCCAACTGGGCTCCTCCAATGTCCACTCCCGATGTCCTCTCGTCGACCCGTCTTGTCGTTTGCGCGCTGCTCGCGCTGTGCGCCTGCAAGACCACCAAGGACGCAACGCAACCCGGGGCTGCCGATCCCAATCGCGCCGAACGGGCCCAGATCACGAACGAGGTCACCGCGATGGCTGAGGTCGTGGCAGCGAATCCCACGACGCGGATCATCGCGCTGCGCCGTGAAGATGGCAGCCTGTTCCAGGTCAAGGCCGGACAGGAAGTGCGCAACTTCGCGCAGATCGCGGCCGGCGACACGCTGCGTGTGCAATACCGCGAAACGCTGGCGGCATCGCTGCGGCCGGCGGGCGAGACCGCCAAGCCCGTGGAAGCCGGCGCAGCCGCCGTGCGCGCGAAGGCCGGCGAGAAACCCGGTGTCGGTGTCGGCGCCGGGATCAGCGTGCGCGCGAGGATCGAGTCGATCGACCGTGAGCGCGACATCGTGGTCTGCTCGCTGGCCTCCGGCGAGCTCATCGCACGCCGCATCCTGACGCCCGAGGGGCGTGGGTTCGTCAAAGGGCTGAAGATCGGCGATACGGTGCAACTGGACTACACCGAGGCACTAGCGCTCTCGATCGACAAGCTCTGAAACCCCACAGAAGCCCGCTGCGACGTTTCCAAGGGAGCGGGCACGCCCTTGGGGGGGAAGATGGCTGCAGCGTGACGCCGCGGGCAGCGTGGGTGTATTGTCGGCCGGTCACGTCAGCGGGAACCTCCAATGCTGCAAAACCCACTCTCCGTTTGCTGCCTCCTCACGACCGTATGTGTCTCCGCGCTTGCGCAACAGCCCGGGTCCACGCCGGCTCCTGCGGCTCCTCCAACTGCCCAGGCCCCCGCGGCCCAGGGCGCGAAGAGGGATGCGCTGCACGTTGCGTTCATCGATGCCGAGGCCAGCCGCACCGCCATCACCCAGGCGGCCGAGCGCGTGCTCGCGAGTGACGTGGCCGGCCGCACGAAGTTCATGGAGACGCTGCGCGCGATCGCCGCGGTCGCGCCGAAGCCGGCCGCGGCCGAGCCCGCGAAACCGAAACCGGCCCCGTCCGATGCCAAGCCCGCGGAAGGCACTCCTCCTGGAGCAACTCCCCCCGCGACAACTCCTCCCGCGGCAACTCCTCCCGCGACGACACCTGCCGCGGCCAAACCTCCGGAGTTCGCCGACGAGATCAAGCAGCTCATGGCGAGCGTGGTGACCGGAACCCCCGAAGAATCGAAAGCCGCGTTGGCCAAGCTGGCCGAGAACAAGGAAACAGGGACCGCAGCGCTGCAGCGCCTGGACGAGCGCGGCAAGGCGATCTTCGAGCGCAGCCTGCAGTCCACCTTCCGCAAGAAGATCCAGACGGGTGCCATGTACGCGGGCCAATACAACGACTTCGCGATCTTCGAGCCGGAAGCGAGCCAGACCCTGTTGCGCTGGGCACACAACACGCCGAAGGACGCGCCATACCCCGATCGATTCCCCGGCGCATGCTTGCGCGCGCTGCGCGACATCGTTCCCGCGGAGCAAGCGACCGACGCGATGCGAGAAGCCCTGCGCAAGATCGCCGCGAAGGCCCAGTCCAGCAACAACGATCTGTTCGTCGGCGCAGTGTGCGCACTGCATCAGTACGGGGACCCGAGCATCTTCGACAAGATCAAGGAAGGCATGGCGAAGCGTGCGGCTTCCGAGGACGCGCAGCAAAAACTGAGTGCGACGAACACGCTGGCCGATTTGCACTACCAGTTGCGCGACTACATAGAGGCAGCCAACCACTACAAGAGCCTCATTCCACTGATGGAGGCGTCGGGAAAAGCCGAGGATCTCCCGACGGCGCTCTACAACACTGCGTGCGTGCTCTCCTTGGGCAAGAACCCGGACGAGTCCTTCCAGTATCTCGAGCGCGCGCTCCAGGCCGACAAGGACAACAAGGAAAGGAGGCTGAACCGCGTGATGGTCGACGAAGACCAGGATCTGAAGAACCTGCGCGAGGATCCGAGGTTCGCGAAGATCCTCGAGCAGTACTTCGGCAAGCCGGCAGCCACCGGGAAGTGATCGAGTACAACTCCTGCCGGACGGACTGCGGGGAACGGCGAAGTGTCGACGATCGTGTCCGTACCGACCGGCCATGAGGGCAGCCGGCTCGATGCGTTGCTGCACGGAGTCGCCGGTTTCTCGCGCAAGCGAGCGCGCGATCTCTGTGCGGCCGGTGCCGTCGCGCTCGACAACGTGCGGGCGTTGGCCGGCGATCGCGTCAGGGCCGGCCAGACCGTCTCGTTCGCGGGAGAGTTCGCCGAGCTGACGCTGCAGCTGCGCATCGCCGTCGTCTTCGCCGACGCGGCAGTCGTCGTGCTGCACAAACCGCCTGGGCTCGCGGTGCACGGCGGCCCGCTCGTCGATCATTCGGTCGTTACCGCGCTCGAGCGAGTGCTGCCCGGAGCGGGGCTCGCGCAGCGGCTCGACCGGCAAGCGTCGGGACTGTTGCTGGTCGGACGCGATGCGCAAACCCTGAAGGCGCTCGGCGCGGCGATGGAGCGCGGCGCGATCGACCGCGAGTATCTGGCGATCGTCAATGGCGTGTTCGAGGGCGACGCGCGCACGATCGACCTGCCACTGCTCGTCACCGACGAACCACGCGGCGACAAGCCGAAGACGATCGCCGATCCGAAGGGCCAGCGCGCCGTGTCGCACGTCGCGGTCGAAGGTCGCCGCAAGGACAGCACGCTCGTCCGCGTGCGCCTCGAGACCGGCCGCACACACCAGATCCGCGCTCACCTCGCGGCGATCGGCCACCCGCTGCTCGGCGACCCACGCTACGGCGATGCGACGGCGAACGCGGCGGCGAACGCGACCTTCGGCGTGAGTCGAACCATGCTGCATGGGGCCCGGCTGCGTTTTCCCGCAGCAGGCACCGACGGGACCGTCGACGTCGAAGCGAAACACGAGCCCGACTTCGTGCGTCTGTTCCCGGGCCTGGCCCACCGCGACGCGTAGTGGTCACGCGGACGCAGCCGATCGCATCGCGAGCACCAACGCGACGAACACGAGCACACCACCCGCCGGCACGAGCAGGATGCCGAGCGACGGATCACCCTCGGAATTGAGCACGCCGCCGAGCAAGAAGCCGAGCGGCATCGCGACCGAACCGACCGCGAGCAGCCGTTCGAAACGCAGGCGCTTACCGGGGTCCGGCACGAGTCGCGGGCCGAGCGCCGCGAGCACGAGACACAAGATGCCGAGCAGGTTGCCGTGCGCGTGGGCGAGCCGCCACAACTCGCGCCGCATCGCACTGCCGAGGTAGACCTGCACCTTCATCGCGTGCAACGCCTCGAGCGTGAGTCCGAGCGGGAGGGAAACCGCGAGCAGCATCAAGCCCGTTCGCAGCGCGACGCGCGGGGGGGTGTCGTTCATTCGCCGATTGCGATGAGGTTGCGACCCTGCAGGTCGGTGAGCCGGACGACCGCCGGCAGCTGGAGCCGGAAGTCGGCGTCGAGCAGCGCGGTCGACGCAGGTGGCGCAGCACGCCCGCGCGCTCGCGTCGCGATGCCGTCGAGCAGCGCGAAGACGTCGCGCCGCCGCGCGTCCGCTGCCGCAAGATGATCGACGGCGCGGGCCATCTCGCCGATGCCGGACGGGGAACGCGCCTCGAGCGACAACAGGCTGCGCTGCGCGAGGAATCGCACGCTCGGATAACCATCCCCCATCGTCACCGCGAGCCACGCGCGCGCTGCCGTTTCGCAGCCGGGGCCGATCACGACGCCGCGTTCGCCGAACGCATTCGCGGCGACGGCGCGCGCGGCCGCGTCGCCCGCTAGCAGGTTGGCCGCGGCGTCGGCCAGCTCGAGCGGCGCCCCGTCGGCGCGGCGGGTCGGGGTGCGGTAGCGTTCACCCCACCAACGCTGCATCGCCAGAGCACTCCAGGTGAGGTTCTGGTCGAGGTGACACAGCGTACACGCGTGGGGCCGGCCCGCTTCGGCATCGCGCGCTGGATCCGGGTTGTCGATGCGGTGGCTGCGATGCACGTCGAGGATGCCGTAGACGATCTTCGGCATGTGGCAGGCGACGCACGACGAGCCAGAGCCGTCGGCACGGTGGTGTGTGTGGGCTGCCACGGCGGACCCGATCTCGGCGTGGCACCCCGTGCAGAGCTCGTTGCCGGGCCGATCGGGGCGCAGTTGGCCACGCGGGTCGCCCGCGTGCATCGCGTGGCAGCTCTGGCACGTCAGTCTGCCGCCGCGGTAGCACTTCGAATCGGTGACGCCCTGGAACTCGTAAGCGGTGAGTCGCGGCGTGCCATCGCCCCAGAAGCGCAGCGAGAACAACTCGGGGTCGGCCCCGCCGCGCACGGGCGTGTCGCGCCGGATCGGCCGCACGTGTTCGCCGAGGCGGTCGCCGGCGCGGAACGTCGGCCCCGTGGTGAACCACGCATCGAGGCGGGCCAGCGGTTCGGGCAGCCTCGCGCCGTGGCACTGCCCGCACAGACCGACCGCACGTTCCTGGTCGAGCTGCTTCGGATCGACGATCGCATGCACGTCGCCGCCGCCGTAGCGCACGAGCGGGTCGCGTTTCCGCGCGGCGTGTTCGCGGCCGGGTCCGTGGCAGGCCTCGCACGCGATGCCGAGCTCACCGACCTCGGTATCGAAGCGGCCGCCATCGACGCCGCGCGCCGGATCCGCGTGGTTCATCATTCGCGGCATCGGCCCCGTGTTGTGGCAGAAGATGCAGTTCTCGTTCCACACGGAGGCGTGTTCGCCGAGACCTTCGGCATCGGGACCGAGGAACACCGTCTCGAGCGGCAGCCACCGCTGCAGCGCGACATGCCAGAGGATCGGCAGACGCACGAACGCGGCGCCGCTGCCGCGTTGCTGCCGTTCGAAATACTGCTGGTAGCGGCGCGAGCCGACCAAGAGCGCCACCTCGGCGACGCGCGAGGCACCGTTGGCCGGGCGCACCTCGATGCAGAATCGCTCGCCGTCGCGGAAGGGCCTCGCCGCGTCGCGCCCGTATCGCACGACCTGGCCGTCGAACGCACCCTGCACGGTCGGTTCGGACACCAGCTGCGTCATCGTGCTGTGGAACGTACGCCGCCAGGACGCGTGGTGGTCCGGATGGCAGGCGGCACAGGCGGCCGAACCGACGTAGCCCTGTTCGCGATGGATCAGCGGCGCCTGCGCTTCTGCGGCAACGGGGTCATGGCCCCAGTGCAGGACCATTGCCACGAATGCAGGCGCCGCCAAGAGGCAGAGCAGGATCGTGCGGAACGAACGCATGGGCAGACGCGATCATCGCACGCCGGCTGACCATGCACGAGCGTAAGAGCACATCGCCGGGGCCACCCGTTGCGTTCCGGGCAACGGCGTGGATGGTATGCTCGCCGCCCCTCCGACGGACCACCGCATGACCGCCAAACCCCTGTTGTCCGTCTGCATCCCGGCGCGGAACGAAGAGCAGAACATCACGCGGTCGATCGACACGATCCACAGCGAGCTCGACGCAGCGGGGGTGCCGCACGAATTCGTCATCGCGAACGACAACAGCACCGACGGCACCGAGCGCGTCGTGCGCGAGAAGATGGAGCAGGGCTGCCCGATCCGCCTGATCACCCGCCGGCCGCCGGGCGGCTTCGGCCGCGCGATCCGCTCCTGCCTGGACCACTTCCGCGGCGAGATCGTCGTGGTCGTGATGGCCGACCTGTCCGACGACCCGAAGGACATCGTCCGCTACTACGAGAAGATCAACGAAGGCTACGACGCCGTGTTCGGCTCGCGCTTCATGAAGGGGAGCGTGGTGAAGGACTACCCGCGCATCAAGCTGATCGCGAACCGGGTCGGCAACAAGCTGATCCAGCTGCTGTTCTGGACAGGGCACAACGACATGACGAACGCGTTCAAGGCCTACCGCGCCGACGCGATCCGGTCGCTGCTGCCGCTCTACGCCTCGCACTTCAACCTGACGATCGAGATCTCGCTGGGCCTGCTGATCCGGAAGTTCCGCGTCGCGAGCATTCCGATCAACTGGTATGGCCGCACCTGGGGCTCGGCCAAGTTCAACATCCGCACCCTCGGCCGGCGCTACTTCGCCACCATCATGAAGGCCTGGGCGGAGCGCCGCTTCATCCACGACGACCTCATGGCGGAACACGGCAAGAAGCTCGATCACATCCACAACGTGCAAGGCGTCGCGGACGAAGTCTTCACCAACATCACCGATGCAGAAGATCCTGATCACCGGGGGGGCGGGATTCGTCGGCTCGAACCTCGCGCTCCGGTTCAAGCAAAGTCGGCCGGCGGCTGAGGTCATCGCCTTCGACAACCTCCGGCGCCGCGGGTCGGAGCTGATCCTGTCCCGCCTGCGGGCTGGCGGCGTCACCTTCCTGCACGGCGACGTGCGCGTGCGCGAGGACCTGCTGGCCGCCGGACAGGTCGACCTGGTCGTCGATTGCGCCGCCGAGCCCTCCGTGCTCGCCGGGCGCGACGGCTCGCCGGACTACGTGATCCAGACCAACCTGGTCGGCACCGTGAACTGCCTCGAGCTCGCGAGGCGCTGCGGCGCCGACGTCGTGTTCCTCTCCACGAGCCGCGTCTACCCGTCGGCCCCCATCAACGCGCTGAAGTACCGCGAGGTAGAGACGCGTTTCCAGATGCTGGGGCAGACCGTGCGCGGCGCCTCGGAGCACGGACTCGCCGAGGACTTTCCGCTCGAGGGCTCGCGTTCGCTCTACGGCGCCTCGAAGCTCGCGTCCGAGCTGCTGCTCGAAGAGTATCGCGAGGCGTACGGCCTGCGCGCCGTCGTCAACCGCTGCGGCGTGCTGACCGGACCCTGGCAGATGGGCAAGGTCGACCAGGGCGTCGTCGTTCTGTGGGTCGCCAAGCACCTCTACCGCGGCGCGCTCTCCTACATCGGCTTTTCCGGCACCGGCAAGCAGGTGCGCGACATCCTGCACGTGCAGGACCTCTACGACCTGCTCGAGATCCAGCTCGGCCGCATCGCCGAGTTCGACGGCTCGATCTTCAACGTCGGCGGCGGCACGACGATCAGCATCTCACTGCAGGAGCTGACCGCCCTCTGCCGCGAGTACACGGGCAACTCCATCCCGATCGGCGCCGTGCCCGAGACCCGGCCGCAGGACCTGATCTGCTACCTCAGCGACTGCCGCAAAGTCCAGGCGGCAACAGGCTGGCGCGCGCACCACTCGCCGGAGAGCATCATCGAGGAGATCGCCCGCTGGATCACCGATCACCGCGCCGAGCTCGAGCCCATCCTGGCCTGAACTGCACCACCGAGAATCTGCATGGACCTCGCCATCGTCACTGGAGCCGCCGGCCTGATCGGCGCCGAATCCGTCCGCCACTTCGCCGGCCTCGGCCTGCAGGTGGTCGGGATCGACAACGACATGCGCCGTTACTTCTTCGGCGAGGGTGCTTCCACCGACTGGAGCCGCCGCCAGCTCGAAACGCGGGTCAAGGGCTACGTGCACCACGCGGCCGATATCCGCGACGCGGCAGCGATCGAGCGTCTGTTCGCGCAATACGGGAAGGACGTGAAGCTGATCATCCACTGCGCCTCGCAGCCCTCGCACGACTGGGCGGCGCGCGAGCCGATGACCGACTTCAGCGTCAACGCGACCGGCACGATGGTCCTGCTCGAGGCAGCGCGGAAGTTCTGCGAGAAGGCGGTGTTCATCTTCACCTCCACCAACAAGGTGTATGGCGACACGCCGAACAACCTGCCCCTGGTCGAGCTCGAGATGCGCTGGGAAGTGGCGAAGACCCACGACTACCACGAGCACGGCATCGACGAGAGCATGAGCATCGACCAGACCAAGCACTCGCTGTTCGGCGCCTCCAAGGTGGCCGCCGACGTGATGGTGCAGGAGTACGGGCGGTATTTCGGCATGTACACGGGCGTGTTCCGCGGCGGCTGCCTGACCGGGCCGGGACACTCGGGCGCCGAGCTGCACGGCTTCCTCTCGTATCTGATGCAGTGCGCGCGCAGCGGCAAGCACTACACGGTGTTCGGCTACCGCGGCAAGCAGGTGCGCGACAACATCCACTGCCACGACCTCGTCACGGCCTTCGAGCACTTCTGGCGCAAGCCGCGTGTGGCCGAGGTCTACAACATCGGCGGCAGCCGCTTCGCGAACTGCTCGATGCTGGAGGCGATCGCGCTGTGCGAGCGCGTCACCGGCAAGAAGATGAGCTGGAGCTACAGCGAGCAGAACCGCATCGGCGACCACATCTGGTGGATCTCCGACGTGCGGCGCTTCCAGCAGCACTACCCGGGCTGGAAGTATCGCTACGGCCTCGAGGAGACGCTGGTGCAGATCCACGACGAGCTGGCCCGCCGCGCCGCCGGCTGACCGCTGACCGGCCGGTTACCTGGCGCGCACGATCATCGGCACCGGCCGGCTCAGCTTGCGCGGCCCCTGCTTGCCATCCACGAGGATCACGTGCCAGCACAGGAGACCTGCGCCGGCGGGCGGCGGCGGCGCTGGCAGTTCGACCGTCGCGTGTCCCTTCGCGTCGAGCACGCCGCGGACCGGCGCCGCGCCCGCCAGCGTTGTCGCCATGTAGTCGTCGGGGATCAGCGGCAACCGCATGCCGAGGATCTCGAGAGGCGGCTGCAGGCCCTTGGATCCGATGACGGCAAACGCGGCGCCGGCGCACGCTTCGCCGGCATCGATCGCGATCCGCTGCGAGCCGCCGGCTTCGATCGTGGTTGTCGCGGCGGTCGCGAACTCGGGCACAGCCGGAAACAGCCCCGCATGCGCGGCCGCGAGTGCGAAAAACGCACCGGACTCGTAGTTCGGATGCCAGAGGTCACCGGGGCCCTCCGTGATCGGCACTTTGGCGGCGCAAAGCTCCTCGCTCGCCGGCAGCAGGTCGACCGAGGCCGTGCCGAGCTCGCCGAGGATCACGAGTTCGCGTTCGCGAGAGGCCAGCTGGTGAGCATTCCAATCGGCTGGCGGCGTCAGGATCGGGAGCAGCAGCACGTCCAGGCGCGCGCCGCGGCTCGCGAGGTCGTCGCGCAATCGACGCAGTGCTGCGGCCACCGGCTCGGCGAGGTCGAGATAGTGGTCGTCGGTCATGTAGTCGCGATAGCCGGCGAGGAACCAGAGCCGGTAGAGAGCACTCCATCGGTAGAGGCCGATGTGCAGCGCCTGCAGGTTGTGCGGATTGCAGATCCGGAGCGTGCCGCGCGCGTCGCAGAGGCACGTGGACGTCACCGTCAGGTCGTTGTTGTGCAGCGTGAGCACGACCTGGTCGGGCGCCAGTTGGCGCTGGTGGCGGAAGTAGTTCTCGACGCTCTGGACCGGGTTCGCACCGTCGAAGCCGGCGTTCAGGAACTCGACGGCGCCGCCGCCCCAGAGCGCGCGCAGCCCCACCACGATGCGTCGGCGCGCAGTCACCGAATCGCCGAGGAACAGGATGCGGTGCGTGCCCGGGGGCTTCGTGATGCTCGGCGTGGGACCCTCCTCGCGAACCAGGCTGAACGCGTCGTGGCTGTTCCCGTCGGGCACCGGGACGAAGCCGAGTTCCTCGTCCGGCTGCAGACTGCCTCTCGCGATCTTCGCCTGACCTTCGAAATAGTCGAGTCGCTCGGTGTCCCACCAGCGCGAGGCCGGCACGACGAGCCGCACCACGTACTCGGCGAGCAGCAGCGACACGAGCGCCGCAACGCAGCCGAGCAAGAGCCGCCGCGAACGGCGGGGCGGGCGGGCGGGAGGCGGCATCGCGCGGGATCCTAGCGCTCGGGTGCTTGGATTCACGGGTGGTTGGCAGCGGCCGGCCGCGGTGGCATCGTACCCGCCATGATGTTGCACGCGTTCGTGTCCGCGCTGCTGCCGTTCTGCTCGCCCCAGTCGCCGGACCCCGCGACGCCGCAACGCGCCTGGACGTTCGCGATCTACGCGGCGATCGACAACAACGCCGAGGCCGACGGCAACTTCTTCGCCTTCTTCGACGGCGTCCGACGCGCGTTCGCCGACGAGCCCGGCATCGAGATCGTGCTCTTCGCCGACCGCAGCGACCGCTACTCGACCAACGCCTCGTCGCTCGGCGAGGACTTCACCGACGGTCGTCTCTACCGCGTGCGGGCAGGCACCTGCGAACGGCGCGGCGGCGTGCGAAGCGCTCACCGAGCAGACGCGGGCAGCGGCAACCGCGCTCATGGCCGCGACCGACGAACTGGTGCTGGCGTCGTTCGGCGGCAGCGAGCTGCCGCGGTTCCAGCCCTCGCGCGGCGGCGTCTACTTCGTGTTCCCTCCCGGCGACGATGTGGTCCGAGGCCGCGACGGCGTGGAACGGCGCTGTTGGGCACGCGGCCGCTGGTACTCGCCGCTGCCCGTGACGGGCGTCTATGGGCGTCTGCACTGGTGCCGTGACGGCGCCGTGGCCGGCAACGGCGTGGTCGAGAACTGGTTCGAACTGCTCGACGCATGGTTCGACGGCACCGGAGCCGACGACAGCAATGGCTATCGCGGCTGAACCGCGGAACACCTCGAGAGCGGGGGTTGACGCTGTGACGGCAGCCCGCGGAAATGAGTGTTCCTTCGAGGCTCTCCCATGCCACACAGCCGCCGTCTCCTCACCACGCTGGTCCTGGCCGCAGCAGCCAGCGCGCAATCACCAGTTCTCTGGAGCACCACCCAGCTCGATCCCACATTCCGCAGCGAGGGCGTGGCGGTGGCCGACGTCAACGCCGACGGCATCCTCGACGTGCTCGCGGGCGAGGTCTGGTATCAGGGACCCGCCTGGAGGCCGCACGAGATCGCGCCACCGGGCAGCTACGACCCGATCAACGGCTACAGCAATTGCTTCACCGCCGCGGCCGCTGACGTGGATGGCGACGGCTGGGTCGACATGCTGTGCGTCGGCTTCCCTGGCCTGCCGGCCTTCTGGTATCGCAATCCCGGCGGCGTCCCCGGCCATTGGCGCAAGCACTGGATCGCCGCCAGCGCCTGCAACGAGAGCCCGCTGTTCGTCGATGTCGACGGCGACAGCCGCCTCGACCTGCTGATGGGCATCGAGTCCACCACCCGCGTCGCCTGGCTGCGGGCCGCCAACCCGCTACGGCCCTGGTCGATCCACCACGTCAGCTCGCCGGGGCAACCGGGCTTCAATCAGTTCTACCACGGTCTCGGCTACGGCGATGTCAACGGCGACGGCCGCGCCGACGTGCTGACACCCGATGGCTGGTACGAGGCGCCGCCGACTCCCACGACTTCGCCATGGCTGTTCCGTCCCGCCAACCTGCGCGGCACCGGACCGACCGGCCAGCAGATGGCGGCCCAGCTGTGCGTGGCCGACTTCGACGGCGACGGCGACACGGACGTCGCCACGAGTTCGCCGCACGCGTATGGCGTGTGGTGGTGGGAGCAGTCGAACACCGCACCGGGGACCTTCACCGAGCACCTGATCGACGCGTCCTTCTCGCAGAGCCACGCCCTCGTGCTCGCCGACCTGAACGGCGACAGCCTGCCGGACCTCGTGACCGGCAAGCGCTATTACGCGCACGGCCCCTTCGGCGACCCGGGTTCACAGCAGCCCGCCGTGCTGGTGTGGTTCGAGCTGCACCGCCAGGCTGGGGTGGCCTCGTTCGTGAGCCACGTCATCCACTCCAACTCGGGGATCGGCACCCAGTTCGCGGTCGCCGACATCGACCATGACGGCCGGCTCGACGTGATCACGAGCAACAAGAAGGGTGTCCACGTCCACATGCGCCAGTGAACGTGGGGTGCGCTACCGCCCGAGCGCCGCGAGCACCTTGGCCTTCACGTCGCCCGCCGCGCACTCGCTCTTCACCATGCCGCGCCGCACGAGGAACTCGACCTGGCTCTCGGCGGCCTTGCGGCCGACGAACACCTGCACCGGCATGCCGAGCAGCTCGAGGTCCTTGAACTTGGCGCCCGGACTCAGCGGGCGATCGTCGAGGCACACGTCCACTCCGGCCCGCTGCAGTTCCGCGTAGAGCTTGTCGGCGAGCACCTTCTGCTCGTCGCGCTTGCCATCCAGCATCGCGACCACGCACTCGAACGGCGCGATCGAAGCGGGCCAGACGATGCCCTTGTCGTCGAAGTTCTGCTCGACGGCCGCCGCGGGCGTGCGCGACACGCCGATGCCGTAGCAGCCCATCACGAACGGCTGCGGCTTGCCGGCCTGGTCCATGAACGTGGCCGACATCGCCTTCGAGTACTTGATGCCGAGCTTGAAGATGTGGCCGACCTCGATGCCGCGCGCCTGTTGCAGCGGCTGGCCGCTGAGCGGGCAGCCTTCGCCCGCGCGCGCGAGGCGCACGTCCTTCCACGACGGCGTGCGGCAGTCGCGGCCGAAGTTCACGTTGAGGCAGTGGTAGCCGGTCTCGTTGCACCCGGTCAGCAGGTTCGTGCAGTCCCGCAGCGACTCGTCGGCGAGCAGCGGCACCTTCTCGCTCAGGTTCACGGGTCCCGCAAAACCGGTGTCGGCGCCGGTCGCCGTCTTGATCTCCTCGTCGGTCGCGAGCCGCACGGTGAGCGCGTCGAGCGAGTTCGCGAGCTTCGTCTCGTTGATCTCGAGATCGCCGCGCATCATCACGGCGACGACCGTCTCCTTGTTCTTCCACGTCACCTTGTAGAGCACGGTCTTGGCCATGCGCCCCGCGGCCCATCCCGGAAAGAAGGCTTCGAGCTGGGCCACGGTCTTCACGTTCGGCGTCGCGTGCTTCTCGAGCGGCTTCGCAGCGCCGCCCGCTGGCGCCGCGGGCAGCTTGCTCGTCGCCTTCTCGACGTTCGCCGCGTAGCCGCTCGCTTCGCAGAACAGGATCGCGTCCTCGCCCGAGTCGGCGATGACCATGAACTCCTCGCTGCCGGCCCCGCCGATCGCGCCCGAGTCGGCTTGCACGACCGTGTAGCGCAGTTTGCAGCGGTCGAAGATGCGGCAGTAGGCGTTGCGCATCTTCTGATAGGCGACGTCGAGGCCCGCCTGATCCGCGTCGAACGAGTACGCGTCCATCATGATGAACTCGCGGCCGCGCATGAGGCCGAAGCGCGGGCGGATCTCGTCGCGGAACTTGTCCTGGATCTGGTAGCAGTTGACGGGCATCTGCTTGTAGCTGTTGACCTGCGCGCTCACGAAGGTCGTCATGACCTCCTCGTGCGTGGGGCCGAGGCACATCTCGGTGCCCTTGCGATCCTTCAGCGTGAACATGATCCCGTCGGTCACGTAGCGATCCCAGCGCCCGCTCGACACCCACAGCTCCTTCGGCTGGATGATCGGCAGCATCACTTCGTTGGCGCCTTCGCGGTCGAGCTCCTCGCGCACGATCTGCGCGAACTTCTTCACGACGCGCCACATCAGGGGCGAGAAGGTGTAGACGCCGGCGGCGATCTTCACGATGAAGCCCGCCCGCGCGAGCAGCTTGTGGCTCGGGATCTCCGCGTCGGCGGGGTCTTCGCGCAGGGTCGAGATCAGGATCTGGCTGAGGCGCATAGGGCGGAGCAGAGTAGCGAGAGGAGGAGGCCGGCGAAACGATGCGGCATCGCCAGTCCACGCATTGGCACAGACGGCAGGCGAACGGGCATGTCCGCGCGATCCCGCTCCTGGGCCGGCTTACCTGCGGCGCTCGACGCCGCGGGCGGCGCGGTTCAGAACAACAGCGTGATTGCCTGGGTCATCACGAACGGACCCGGAAGCGCGAAGGGCCCGAGCCCGCACGGATCGATCACGACCGCTTGGACAGTCAGCGTGGCCGTCGCGCACGGCGGACCCGGCAAGGTCGGAATGGGCACCGAGAGAAAGGGAGTCCCCGCAGTGCTCGGGGGCATGACCACGATCACGGAGAGGCCGCACGCAGCCGTGAGGTCGAGGTCGAGCGATTGGTTGCTGGGCCCGCATGCAGTCGCAGGAATCGCGGGGACACAGGCATTGGTGGGGCCGGGCAGGGAACACACCTGGCAGGGACAGAAGTTGAACAGTGCTATCGCGAAGCTGCCCGGCGGCGACGTCACCATCATGTTCAGAGTGACTCCCCCATTCGGGAAGCAGAAGGACGCGCACGAGGTCGTGCCCGAGCCCAGGTTGTTGACCGTGAGGTCGTTGATGCCCACGACGCCCGTCGTCTGGGCGAGCGCGGGGCAGATGGCAAGGATCGCTGCGAGAGGGAAGGTCGAGAGGTGCATGGTCGGTTCCTCCGGTGGTGGTTTCCGAACAGGCTACGGGCGACGCGGCCTCGCGGCGACGTTCGAGAACATTCCGGGGCCGCAAGCAGGGCTCCGAATCGACGCCGTGCCTTCCATTCACGGCGTGAATGATCATCATTCACCAAGGGACTGAGCGTGTTCCGCGCGGAGTATGGTCGCCGGTGTCCGGCAGGGCTGCTGTTGCACACGGGCAACGACCTGCGCTGGATGGCGAACGGCGTGCTCGCCGCGCCGTGGTGGCGATTGATGTGACGGCGGTCAGCGAGTTTGGACCTGCGTCTACCGCAAGTGTTCCTCGCTCGGAACACTCCTGCGCGCGTGCTCGGTCTGCGTTCGCTCTGGGGGCCCCGGTACGCGCCTTGCCAAGCCGGCGGCGTCTGCGAGGAACCTAATGAAAGCCATCGCCCTGCCCGTTCTCTGCCTGACCTTGATCGCGTCGCTGCCAGCGCAGGACCCCACCGAAGCCAGGGGCGACCCAATTGCACTCGCCGCTCACCACGCGGCCGTCATCGAGCCGCCGCATGGCGGACCAAACCCGAACCCACCACCGCCACCGCCGCAACGACCCCCGGTCCCGCAGTACAGACCCCAGGACGCGAACACCGGTGCGCCACCGGCGGACATCCCACCCCCCGCGCCGCGCACGGGACCGAGCACGCCGCCCGTTACGCCGGGCGCAGCCGGCGCCGCGCCGAGGTCCGGCAGTTCACCGCGCGGGACCCCGCTTGCCGACCTGCAGGACTCGTCGTGGACGCAGTGGTGGAATTGGAACCGCGACAACTTCGAGGGACCACAACCGCTCGCAGTGCCGGTGGGCAGGACGACCGCAGCGGCACCTGTCCGCACGACGGCCGAGCGGGTCCTCGTGTCGCTCTGCGCCTCGTCGAACAGCGTCGAACGTTCTGCCGCCGTGCAGGCCCTCGGCCGCATCGGCGCCAACCCCGAGCTCCTGCGCGGCCACCTCGAAGATCCCGCACGCGAGGTCCGGTTTGCAACCCTGCTGGGACTCGGCAGCGCAGGTTCGGCTGCGCACACCCACGCGCTGATCTCGCAGACGAGGAACCAGCCCGATGAAGAAGTGCTGAGTGTCGCGTTCGCGGGGCTCGCGATGACACACGAGGGCGCGCTCGCGCGCACGATCGATGCGACACTGGAGTCCTCGCTCGACGACGCGCGCCTCGAAGTCGTCGCGGCTGCGGCCCTGGCACGCAGCGCGCTCGGCGCGCCCGGACTGCGCACCAAGGCGCTGGCCACGCTGAAGACCGGCAAGACCCCGCTGCACCGCGCGGTGGCCGCGCAGAGCCTGGGCCTGGAAGCCGACGACGGAGCCGTGGCGGCGCTGACGATGGCTGTGGGCGAGCGCAACGCCGACGTGCGTCGCTCCGCCGCGCTTGCACTCGGCCGCAGCCATCACGCGATGGCCTTGCCCGCGCTGCAGAACGCCTTCGAGCTCGAACACGACCAGCTCACGCGCGCCATGCTGCTGCTCGCGATCGGCGACCACGGCGGTCTCGCGGCCAGGAACCTCCTGTGCGCGGAGATCACGACGGGCAGCAAGGCCCTGCGCGGCTTCGCCGCACTCGCCCTGGGTCTGTGGGGCCGCGCTCGCGCCGACGAGAGCGTGGCTGCCGCGATCCAGAAGGCGCTGGCTGCGGAGCGGAACGGCGACCAGCGCGGCGCCTACCTGCTCGCACTCGGCCTGCTGCGCCACAGGGCCAGTCTGGACCTGCTGAGCGGCGAGCTCACGGCTGGCAACACCTCCGCGACGCGCGGTGCCGCGGCCTCCGCCCTCGGCATGCTCGGCGACGGCGCCGCGTTGGCGGTCCTGGCGCGCAGCTTGCGCGAGGACACCGGCCCGGAAGTGCGCGCGCATGTAGCCAGGGCCTTGACGAGCCTCGGGCTGCCGGCGATCGAGACACTGCGAACCGCGATGCGCGAAGACCCGTCCAGCGACGTGCGCGGCACGGCGGCGTTCGCGCTGGGCGGCATCGCCGAGCCGAGCGTCGCGGTCGCTCTCGTCGAGTTGGCCCGCGACCAGGGTGCGCCGGCCACGGCCCGCGCCGGAGCGGCGCTCGGTCTCGGCCGCCATTTCCGTTGCCACGATCCGCAGCTGCCCGCCTTGCGCTTCCAGCACGACTACACGGTGCTCCCGGCTCTCGTGGCGTGGTCGTTCGGGCAGGAGCTGTAGGCCGGTCGCCGGCCCATCGTGGTTTCGCTTGCGGTGGCGTGCTCCCGTCCGCGGCGCGGTGTTGCAGTCCGCACCGCGGGCACGCACGATCCCCCGCCATGCTCGAGCTCTTCCCCAACGGCACGGCGCACTACCTGATCGGTGGACTGCTGATCGGAACCGGCGTCGCGTTCCTGTTCACCACGACGGGTCTCATCGGCGGCGCCAGCACGCTGTTCAGCTCGACCTGGTCGTTCGTTAGCCGGCATGCGTTCTTCCAGCTGCAGCGCTTCGTCGAGAGCCGCTCGTGGCGGCTCGTCTACGCGGCCGGCATGCTGCTCGGCGCGTTGCTGGTCACGGCATTCACGGGCTTTGGTCCCACGACCTCCGTGCCGTGGCCGCTGCTGCTGCTCGGCGGCCTCGTCGCGGGCTTCGGCGCGCGGCTCGCGAACGGATGCACCTCGGGGCACGGCGTCTGCGGGCTCGCATCGCTGCAGCTGCCCTCGCTACTCGCGGTGCTGACGTTCCTCGCCACCGCGTTCGCGACCGCGAACGCCGTGCAAGCGCTCGGGAGTCAGCCGTGAACGCGCGCTGGCCCTTCGTGCTCGCCGCGGGAGTCCTGTTCGGCGCCGGGCTCGCATGGTCGACGATGACGCGACCCGAAGTCGTGTTGTCGTTCCTGCACTTCGACGACCTCGGCCTCTTGCTCGTGCTCGGCGGCGCCGTCGCCGTGACGTTGCTCGTCTACCAGCTCGCGCCGCGTTTGCTCGCGCGGCCGATCGCCGGCGAACGTTTCGCGAAACACCCCTCGTCGCTCGACAAGCGCACGATGCTCGGCGCCGCATTGTTTGGCGTCGGCTGGGGTCTCTGCGGCGTCTGCCCCGGACCCGCGGTCGCGGGTCTCGGCACGGGCAACTGGCCGCTGCTCATTGCGCTCGCGGGGCTGTTCGCAGGCGGCTGGCTGCAGGGGCGGTTCTGCGGCAAGGCGTGACTGCCGTGTAAAGACGGTTCCGGCGAAGGCTCCACACGTCACGCGGGCCCACCTGAGACGCGCTGACGTAGGCAAGACTCGATGCTCGGCCGATCTTCACTTCCGCGGCGGCGGCTCCTGCTGCAGGGCCCGCAACGCTGCCAGTGCCGTCGCGTCGATCGCGATCGCGTCCGGCACCGCCTTGTGCTCGGCGACGTCGACGGTCCCGACCCGCACGCGGTTCGCGAACTGGTCGTGGCGGACGAACAGCGCCACGTGGTAGCGCCCCGGCGTCGGACCTGGGCACTGCACACCGCCATCCGCGGCCAAGGTCCCGTAGCTCGCCATGCCCGTGTCCTCGCACGGATCCAACATCACCTTCCACTCCCCGTCGAGCCGTTCGCCGGCGCCGACCTGCAACCGCAGGGTCACCGGCACGGCGGGGACCATCGTCACGTCGCCACTCGCGGTCTCGGGCAGCGCGATCACCTGCTTGCCGGGCGCGACCAGGTACGCGGCATGCCGCAGTTGGCGCGGTTCGAGCCAGACCAGTTCACTACGCTCGTCCGGCATGACCCCGGAGTTGTGGCCGGCGGTGCGCAGATAGACGCGCGCTTCGGGGATCTCCCGACCCGCCGAGTCGACCGCGCGAACCACCCGGTGTCGGACGAGGGCATCGAACTCGACCGTGTACGTCTGGACCGCGTTCGGTCCGTCCGGTCGCGAAGGCGCGATCTCGATGTCCAGTTCGTGCAGCAGGTGGTGGATGGCGCGAAGCTGGAGCCTGCAACGACCGATCGGCGCCTCGATCGAACCGCGGTGCCAGGCGTCGGCATCGGTCGGCGCGAGCAACCGCGCGTCGTGCAGCAGGACCTGGTTGTTCCCGTCGAGCAGGCACACCTGCAACTGCGAACGCCACGGTGGAGGCGCCCCGCGCACCACGAGTGCTACCGCGCCCGTCGCCGCATCCGACACCACCAGTTCGACTTCGCCACCCGGCGCCTTCGGGGCCGATGCCGGTGAACGGAACGGCGGCGGCTGCGGCGCCACTTGGCCCGCATGCACACGCGGCAGCGATGCGACGGCCGTGGCCTGGCCAACCTCACCGTTCCCATCGCGGAACCACGGCCCGACGAGCGCGAAGCGCCCCTCGGCATCGACTGGCACAGGCACGCCGAGCATCGAACCGGCGACCGTCGATCCCTGCACCACGACCTGTGCCGACGGCAGCGGCCGACCACGCGCATCCACGACCCGGCCGCGCAGGACCGGCGGGTGCGACACCAACGTCACCTCGCCGAGTTCGAGTTCGACGTCCTGCAGTAGCACGTCCCGATCGAGCGTCACCGCCGCTCCGCCCGCGGAGCCCAACGCGTCGATCCAGATCCGCCGCACCATGGTGCCTCGCAGCCGCGCAGTGTCGAAGCCGGCCAGCACCCGACCGTCCGCGGCCACCGCGACCTCGTCCTCGAACACGCCGGCGTCGGTGCGAGCACCGACGCGCACCCGCGCCGGCGCCGGACGATCCGTGGTGTGCACGACGCAACGCAACCGCGGCCGCGGCGGGTCCGTCTCGAGGTCCATCTCGAGCACGGTTCCTTTGGCCGGCAAGGCGGAACAGACGAACGGCAAGTGCATGCGTCCGAGCAGCACTTCGCCGCGCACCTCGCCGGTCCACGCCACCGGACCGACCTCGATGCCGCGGCACGTCACCGGTTGCAGCAGTTGCCGGATCGACTGCGGCACATCCTGCTCCGGACGTGTCCCCCAAAGTGGGTAGTCGACGGGCGCCGACAACCACGCCGCATCCAGCGGCACCGGCGTCGGCACGCCGTGCCGCAGGAACCGCAAACGAAAGGTCACGCACGGCGGCAGATGCATGCGCCAGAGGTTCTCCCGACCGCCACCGGCGACCCGAGCCCGAACATCGGCCGGGCCGACCCAATGGGCCGGCAGGAACCCTTCCTCGTCGGCCCGCGGCGCGGGATGCGGGAGCGATCCCGACGGCGCGAACCGGGCCACGCCGAAGTCGTCGGTCACGACGGTCTCGCCGGTTCGCTTCCGGAACACCGCGAAGCCCGCCACGGCCTTGCCGTCGACGTCGACGACGTGCACGGCGCGATTCTCGCACCGCTGTACCAGCAGCACCCGCACGCCATCCTCCTGCAGCTCCTTCACGAGTTGGAACCCGGGCCCCATCTCCAGCGGCGCGGTCCCATCCGCCGCTTCGAATTCGAGGCGGCCCTCCGGATCGGAGCGCACGACGCGCGGCGCCGTCGGCCGACGCCCGAACCGACGCAGCCAGCCGTCGACCAGGTGCGGTTCCTCCCGCGCCGCGCGCCCGAGGTGGATCGGGACCCCCGGCAACGCGATCCCGGTGCCGGCTTCGCGCACCACGACACGCTGGCGTGCCGGTTGCGGGTCGTTCGACTCCCGCTGCTGGGCGAGCACCGAACACACGACGAGCAGGAACGGCGCCGTTCGCAGGACCAGGAGCGAGCACCCCATTCCCGCACGATAGCCGCTGGCTCCCGGATGTGTGGCAGGCGGTCAGTATCCGGAGCTGCGCTGCGATCCGCCGATTCTCGGCACCACCGTCGATCTCGAAATCACGTACGGGATGCCAAACTGGCCTGGCGCGCTGCTCGCGAGCCTGGGCCCGCCGGTGCGCTGCTGCTGTGGCCCGGTTGTCGCGCGCACGTCGATCTCAACACGATGATGGTGTTGGGGGCTGCGTGCCGGCCGGACCCGGCTGCCTTGGCGCCGACGCGCAGAGGGCGTCATCGACGCGAGCGAGTGTGCCGATCAGGAGATGCGGCGACTGCTACAGCCAGCCGATGGTCAGTTGCAGCGTGTTCGTCGCCGTGATCGCGATGACGTTCCAACAGCGCGTCCACTTCGAATGGGATCAGCTGCTGGTGCACCACCTGACCGATGACCGCAGTCGTGTTCGGCAACGGGACCTGCACCTCCGCGGCGCCCGCGCTGGCGAACACGAATTCGAGCAGGTCGGGCGCAACGAGCAGGTTGCACCCCGGCTGGTCCTGCGGCAGCAGGAGCGACAGTTTGCGAGCAGGGCGAAGCGACCCGAGGATGGAGGTCTTGTGCAGCACGACGGGCTGTGGCGTAGTTGCGGCAATGCCATCTTCCTCACCACCCACCGGTTGGCGCATTCTCGGTTTCGGCAAGCACCCGGAGGTCGCGGCCGCCGTCCAAGCGAAGCTGCGTGCACTCGGCTTCCAGTCGACCGCGTTTGCGCTCACGAACGACGAGGCCGGGGACGCGCGGTTTGATCGCGGAACTGAAGCAAGCCGAGTACGACGGCGTGGCGATCGGCGGCTACATCAATGGACAGGACGCCGTGAACTCGCCCGCCACGGCCGAGACCACCTTCTGGTTCAACCGCGTCCTCAACATCATCCACGCGAACGCACCGCGCGCGAAGGTCATCCTCGTGCGCATCCCGAGGACGCGCTGCCGGCGATCGAACGAGTGCTCGGGAAGAGCCCGCCGAAGTAATCGATCCAGTCGGCGCGCACGTGGCGCCGGGCCGCGGTCGCCGCAGGCAGAGTCCGATCGCACCCAGGACGATCGCCGGCAACCACAACCACACGAACTCGCTGGCCAGCACCTCGACGCCCCAAGCCGAGAAGAACGCGCGGATGCCGAGCGGCGCGACCTCGATGGGCTGCCACGGCCAGAACCACCGCTCGTCGGTGAACGGCCACAGCAGCGCGATGCCGTGGCCGCCGTTGGTCGCCATGTCGACGACGCCGTGCGAGGCGCACGCCGCGAACAGGAACGCGGCGACGCGCGCCTTCGGCACGCCGCTGCGCGCGGCCAGCCGCGGCGTCAGCAGCGCGGCGACGACGCCCGCGCACAGCAGCGAGTGCGTGCAGCCGCGGTGGCCGCACCATGCCTCGTAGGGCACGCCGGAGAAGTAGCCGAACGCGTCGAGGTCGGGAGCTGCCGACAGCAGCGAGGCGGCGACCAGCAACGATCGGCGCCGCAGCGACGGGAACCAGCAGACGATCGCCAGCGGCACCGCGGGGTGGGAGAAGCAGGTTGCCATCGGCATGCTTGGACGGCGATGGCGATGCCGTCTTCCGGACGGCGGAGCCAATGCGAGCGCGACGACGGCGGTTCCGCGGCCCGGCCCGCCACCCCACCACGCCGCTGGGAGTGCGGATCACTTCGTCCCTTGATCAGGAACATTGCTCGTTGCGTTCGCTCGCGCGGCCGAGAGCTACAAGGCACCCTCGCGCGCCCGCCTCGTCTTCGAGCAGATCCTCGAGCACTACGACAACCAGAATGCCGCCGCGATCACCGGCCTCGGCTACCAGCGCGTGAAGGGCGCCGGCGACCGGCGTGTTCGCGCCCGGCCCGAACCTACTCGGGGCGCGCGCGATGCACACCTCCACCACGCTGACGAACGGCCAGGTGCTGATCGCCGGCGGCTTCGCGATCACGATCGATCCGACGACCTCGGCGTTCGCGCTGAGCGCCTCGGCCTCGGCCGATGTCTTCACGCAGGGTCCGAACACGGTCACGCCAACCGGTTCGATGGCCGCACCGCGCATGTTCCCGACGACGGTGGTCCTGCCCGACGGCACGGTGATGGTCGTCGGCGGCGGCCCCGCGAACGCCGAGATCTGGCAGCGCTGAGTGCGCACTAGCCGGCTGGCCCGCGCCCGCCGGCTGCCCGCTCGAGGGCACTCGCGATCAGCAGAAGTTCGCGAAGTTGACGCCGTTGCGCGACGCAGCGGACAGCAGTTGCCAGTCGTGGCCGCCATTCGCGAGGACCGCGTGGGCCTGCATCCCTTGCCGGCGGCAGGCGAGCGGTGATAATCGTGCCATGGAAAGCAGGAGCCCGAGGAGACGCCTGATCCTCGTCTGCGCATGCGCATTGGCGGGCAGCATCGCGGCAGCGCAACAGGCACCGGCCAATCCGCAGGATCCAGCGGCATTGGCCGCGTCGCCGCACGACCGCGTCGTGAACCTCGAGATCACCGCGAAGGATCCCGTCTTCGAGGGGCACGGCCACGGCGTCGCGGTCGAACACGCGCCCGACTTCCGCGGCTTGCTGCACGTCTGGACGCGCGTCGACGGCGACTTCGACACGCGCCTGCGCGTCGTTGCAAACGGCGCCAAGACCTTCGAGGACGACGACTCCGGCGGCAAACCGACGCCGTATCGGTGCCTGAGCGTCGCACCCGGGACGCAACTCGTCATCACCGTCATGGCGGCACGGCCCGGCGACACGGGCCGAGTCGAACTGCGCATGCTCGCCGCCCCCGAGACCGAAGCGACGCTCGCCGCTTCCAAGCAGGCGGAAGAGGAGATCGCGGCGATCCGCAAGCTGCGCGAGCAGGGCGACTCCGAATTGGCGATCGAGCGCGCGGTCGCCCTCGGCGAGCTGCTGCTCACGACTGCGGACTGTGCCATGAGCACCGAACTCGACGATCGGCGTTGGCAGGCACAGAACGAGTGCCAGCTGCTCGGCCTGCTGCAGCCCACCGAACGCCTGCGTCGCCTCATCGTCATCCACTGCGAACGCACGCTGCCGGACACGCACCTCGGGCTGTTGAAGGCGCAGACGAACCTCGCCGCGTCGGTGCGCAAGCTCGGCAATCCGCAGGAAGCGTGCCGGATCCTCGAGCGCGTACTCGCAGCCGCCAGGCGCACGCTGACCGACGACCACGGGGTGATGCAAGGCACCCTGCTCAACCTCGGCGTGGCCCGGAGCGACATCGGCGACCTGCAGGGCGCCCGCGAGGTGAGGGAGCAATTGCTGGCCATCCGGGCGCGGCTGCTGCCGTCCGAGGACGAGCTCGTGCTGGACGCCCGCAGCGCTCTCGCCTCGACGCTGAACGACCTCGGAGACCTCGAAGGCGCGCGCGAGATGCAGGAGCAGGTGCTCGAAGTGTGCGCGCGCACGCTCGAGCCCGACAACGAGACCCGGCTCAATGCGCAGATGAACCTGGCCAACACGTTGACCCGGATCGGCGACCTCGTGCGCGCGCGCGCCCTCAAGGAACACGTGCTCGAGGTCGAGTCGCGCCTGCCCCGGACCACGGTGGTCGACCTCGGCATGACCAAACTCAATCTCGCCGCGACGCTGCACAAGCTCGGCGATCACACGGCAGCCCTCGCGCTGCTCGACAGCGCGCTGGCCGCGCTCGACGGCGTCGTGCCCCCCGATCACCTGATCGTGCTGAACCTCCAGCAGAACCTCGCTGTCCAGCACAGGGCTCTTGGCGACTACCGACGCGCCCAGGATCTCCTGGAGCGGGTACTCGCCGGTTTTTCCGTGACCCTGCCGCAGGACACTCGTCAGGCAGCCGGTGCGCGGCTGAACTTTGTCGCCATCATGATCAAGTCGGGCGACGTGGCGCAAGCGCGGACTCTGGCCGAGCAGGCGCTCGCGGCGCTGGCAACGCTGCCTGAGCGGAATCCCGACCTGCAGACCGCGCGCGAGACCCTGGCTGCCGTGCTGTCGCAGCAGGGCGACCTCGAGGGTGCGTACGCACTCGACGAACAGGTGCTGGCGGCGCGCCTGCACATCCTGCCCGACGAGCACGAGGACGTGCAGACGGCGCGGTGCAACCTCGCGCGCACGATCACCGCCAAGGCCAGGGTCCTGCTCGACGAGGGGCAGGGCCGGACCGGCATCGCCGAACGGCAGCGGCGCCACGGCGAACTCGTCGCGGCGATGGCGCGCGGACTCCAGCGCCGTCTGCAGCTCGCCATCCTGTCCAGCTCGAGCCGCGGCGCCGAGGAGAGCTGCGCGAGCCTCGGTGAAAACCTCGATCGGCTGTTGTCGTTCGCCGCCGGTTACGACGTGTTCGCCAGCGATCCGGCACTCGAGCGCGCGGCGTTCGCCGCCGTCGAGACTTCGCGCGGTGCCGCGCTGGCCAGCAAGTGGTTCCAGCACGTGGCGCTGCACGACGCGCGCTACGCCGCGTGCCGGCAGCGGCTCGCGGCAGCGAGCTGCGAACTCACCCGCATCGCCCAGGGTAGCGGCGACCCCGAACAGGTCGGCGCCACGGTTGCGCGCCGCGACCAGGCCGAGCAAGAACTCGCCGAGCTCGCGCGAACCTCCGGCGACCGCGCCGGCAGCAGCGCGATCGATCTCGACGCCCTGGCGGCCAGGTTGGCGCCGGGCGAGGCCGTGGTCGCATGGCGGCGCTACCAGCGCCGCACGCTGCCGCCGGGCGCGCGGCTCGACGCGGAGACCGAGAGCCTGTGCGCCTTCGTGCTGCGCGCCGAAGGCAAGCTGCAGCGCTTCGAGCTCGGCGGACTCGCGACCGTCGAGAAGGCCGCGCGCGAATGGCGCAACCTGCTCGGCGCTCCACTGGACCGCGGCCGGCCGGCCGCGCCCGCAGCCGACCGGTCGCAGTGGCTGCAGTCCACCGGCGACGCGCTGCGCCAGCTGATCCTCGACCCGTTGCTGCCGGCGATCCGCGACGCCAAGCGGCTCGTGCTGCTGCCGGATGCCGTGCTGCACGCGGTGCCGATCGACGCGCTGCCACTCGCCGGGCCCGCCACCGCGGGAGCCGAAGCCGCGCCCACCGCTGCCGCACCGCGCCTGTGCGGCGACCAGTGGACCATGCAGGTGCAGTTGTCGCTGCACGCGCCCGCGCCGTCCGTGCCGCGCACCGACGCTCCACTCCTGCTCGCGCTCGGCGGGGCCGCGTTCAACTCCGAGCCGCTCGCGCACGACGCCGACGAGGGCAAGGCCGCCGACCCGCAACCGACCGCGGGGGCCGCGATCTTGCGCGACAGCCCGTGGGAACGCGGCTTCGAGCCGCTGCCCGACAGCGCCGTCGAGGCGCGCCGGCTCGCAGCGTTGGCGCAGGAAGCCTTCGGCGAATCGGTCCGCACGCTCGTGCTCGACAAGCGCAAGGCCAGCCGCGAGTCGGTCGTGCGGTGGGCGCCGGAGGCGCGCTGGCTGCACCTCGCGACGCACGGTTGGTTCGCACCGGAGTCGATCCGCTCGTGGGGTTCCACCGCACCTGCCGAGCTGCTCGGCGGAGCCGTCGACAGCGTGCAGCGCATCCGCGGCATGAGCCCGATGCTGCTGTGCGGCCTCGCGTTCGCCGGCGCCAACCTGCCGGCCGACGCGACCGGTCGTTACAAGGGCCTGATCACCGCCGAGGAGATCGCCGGTTGGGACCTGTCCGGCTGCGAGCTGGCGGTATTGTCCGCGTGCGACACCAACGTCGGCGACCGCCGCGCGGGACAGGGCGTGGCCAGCCTGCAGAAGGCGCTGCACATGGCCGGCGCACGCACCGTGGTCACGAGCCTCTGGAAGGTCGCGGACGAGGCGACCAAGAACCTGATGCTCGACTTCTACCGGCGCCTGTGGGTCGAGAAGAAGCCCAAGCACCAGGCGCTGTGGGAAGCGAAGATGCGCCTGCGCAACGCCGTCGACGAACAGGGCAAACCGCTCTACACGCCGCGCGACTGGGCCGGCTGGGTGTTGACCGGCGTCCCGGACTGACAGTCCAGGGCACCAGGTGCGTCGCATCTGCGCACAGCACAGCTCGAGAACTTCGGCGAGCTCAAGCCGCTGCCCGGCACGCGGATCGAGGTCGAGGCCGCCGCGAACGCGTTCAAGAAGGAACGCGTGCAGGTGCTGCTCGGCGCCGACGCGCCCGAGGCGCAGCTGTTCCACGCTGCCTCGAAGGGCGCGTTCGTGCACCTCGCGACGCACGGGCTCGCGCAGGAGTACGAGGGCCAGAGCTTCAGCGCGCTGGCGCTGACGATGCCGGCACAGCGCAGCGACGCCGACAACGGCTTCCTGACGCTCGAGGATCTGCTGGCGCGCTGGCGCGACCGCCTGTCCAGCTGCCGCATGATCGTGTTGTCGGCGTGCCGCACGGCGATCGGCGCAGGCCAGCGTGACGAAGCACCGCACGCGCTGCCGCTCGGGTTCCTGTATGCGGGTGCGAGCTCGGTCATCGCGAGTCTCTGGAGCGTGCAGGACCAGGCGACCGCGGAGCTCATGAGCGACTTCTACCGGCGGCTGCAGCAGGCCGGGCCCGACGCGGATCGGCTGCTGCTGTTCACCGAGGCGAGGAAGGCGCTCGCGAAGAAGCACCCCGATCCGTTCTTCTGGGCGCCGTTCCTCTACTACGGCAGCCCGGAGTAGCGCCGCTCAGGGCGTGACGGTGATGACGTAGGTCATGTCGGCCGAGATGTCGAACGGCTCGGGACCGAAGATCCCCGCCTCGAAGTGGAAGCCGCCCGTGTAGTGCAACACGTGTTGGCCGACGCTCAGCGGCCTGAGGAACAGGTAATAGCCGTCCGCCACCGCCGTGCCGGTCCCACCCGGCGCCGGGCTGAAGATCCACGGGTCGGGAGCCGTGAAGGAGAACTGCGGCGACTCGAAGCGGTACGCAGCATGGTTGACTGTCTGCCCGTCGAGCGTGCAGGTGAGACCGACGATGCGGTCGGCCTGGAAGTTCGCGATGTCACGCTGTTCTGCCTCGGTCGCCGCACCCTCGAGGCTCGACATCTCGCCGGTCAAGGTGCCGACGAACAGGGCCTTGCCCTTCGGAACCGTGATGTTGCGCGTCAGCGGCGTCGGCGTCGCCGTTCCGAACTGCACTGGCGTGGCCAGGAACCAGACGTTGCCGGACTGGTTCGAGGTGACGTTGAAGTTGACGCCATCGATGCTGGGGTGGCCGAACAGAGGATGCTCCATGTTCCACGTCCACCACTCGGCCGACCACCCGGCGTAGTCGAGGCCGTACGGACTGGAATTGACGGGGAAGATGCCGGGGTCGGCCGCCGACTGCGACGGGAACAGGGCGAGCAGGGCGCCCGCTGCGAGGGACTTGAAGGCTGAGAGGGTCATTCGAGGCTCCTTGTCGTGATAGGGGGTTCGGCGGACATCCGGGCGATGGCCGCTGTCTCGACTCAGAAGCGCCGGCGAACCGCTTCACGGAACGACAATCTGTGGAACCGCACGGCCCCGACGCCGCGGGGGTGGGCATTCGCTGCCCGGCAGATAGCATCGCCCCACCATGCCGACCGATTCGTTGCGCCAGACCATGGTCCAGGTCCGCGCCGCCAATGCCGGCGACCGGGACGCGCTGAACGACCTGTTGTCGCGCTACCTGCCTTGGATCCGCAAGGCGGTCGCCCGGCAGATGGGCCGCAAGCTGCGGGATCTCGATACGGCCGACGAAGTCGTCCAGGAGTCGCTGCTCGACGCGTTCCGGGCGATCTCGAGGTTCGAGGACCGGACCGAGCACGGCTTCCGGCGGTGGCTCGCGCGGATCGTGCTCAACAACATCCGCGACAACTCGCGGCGGCGATCGCGCGAGCCGGGGGCGGGCTCGGCGACGGCCGCGCCGCCGAGCGCCAGTTCGATCGCCGCACGCGATCCGCGTCCGAGCCAGATCGCGTCGGCCAACGAGC
>DASRJH010000329.1:0-5112 GCA_035649575.1 Planctomycetota bacterium | reverse complement strand
CCACGCGCGGCCTGCCGCCGGCGCAGCGCGGCGAGCGCAAGGCTCTCGTGACACGTGTAGACGGCCCGTTCGCCGCGCAGTCGTCCGCGCAGCAGGTGCGCCATCTCGATGTACTCGACCTGCAGTAGGTCGTGGTCGGTGCCCTCGAGCACACGCAGCGCCGCGCGCAACATCGAGTCTGCGCCATAGTCGCGCCAGAGGCGGAGAGGCACCTCGTGGTGCAGGTTGCCGGGCCGGCGGTTGCGTTCGCGCACGCATGTCACGACCTCGATGCCGTGGCGGCGCAGTTCGTCTGCGGCCGGACTGTCCGGTTCGTCGACGAACGCGAACAGAGTCACGCGGTGGTTCCGCGCGAGCTCGACGAGGCGTTGCCAGAGCACCCACGACCCGTCGATGCCGAGCTGCGGCATCCGCGCACTCATGACGAGAATGCGCAGGCCCCCGCTCTTCGGCGTCGCGACCGCGCCGAGCTCCGCGCGGCCTGCGTCGCGATACCGCCGCACCGAGGCCGAGAGCTCGCAGACCTCGCGATCCGAACGCACGTAGAACCTCCGCGCAAGGCAGCGTTTCCAGAGCGCTTGCGGGAACCGCGGCAGCGCCTTGCCGAACGCGCGCAGCTCGAACCAGAGACCGCTCGCGTGGCTCGCTCCTGGTCGCTGCGCGCGCGCGAGGCTCGTGAGCGGCAGCAGCGCGAGGATCGAGACCATGAGCCGCCAGTCCGTCACGCTGCGCCACAGGAACAGGTGCTGGTTGCGCCGGATCATGTTGTCGACGAAGTCGTCGCCGAAGACTTTGCGGCTCGTGCCGCGGTGCTCGTGCCACACGCTGGCGCGCGAGGTGAACAGGACGTCGTAGCCGCGCTTCCAGGCCTGGTACGACAGGTCCGTGTCCTCCATGTAGAACGGGTCGTAGAGGTCGTCGAAGCCACCGAGCTCGAGGAACAAGCGGCGGTCGAAAGCCGAACTGCCGCCGCCCGCCCAGAACGCGGGCACATACGCGAGCTCGCGTTCGTCGCGCGCCGGCAACACGTGCGCGAGCTTCAACCACCCGCGGCGGATCTCGCCGCGCGTGCGGCCGGTCTCCTCGCGGCGCTTGTGCGGATCGCGGAAGAACACTTCGGCCGTGACCGCGAAGACGCGTGGGTCGCGCAGGCCGTCGAGCAGCGGCGCGAGGAAGCCGGGCCGCACCTCCATGTCGTTGTTCAGGAAGACGACGACGTCGCGCGTGGCGGCCTCGACTCCCGCGCGGATGCCGCGCACGAAGAACCGGTTCTCGGGCAGCGCCACGACCTTCACGGCCGGGTGCTCGGACCGCAGCCATGCCACGGTGCCGTCCGTGCTGCCGTTGTCGACGACGATGATCTCGTGATCGCCGCCGTGCTCGTCGACGGCGCGCGCCAGCGAAGGCAGCAGCGTGCGCAGGAAGTGCATTCCATTCCACGACACGACGACGATCGAAGCACTGGAGGTCGACCGCGCGCGATACTGCGGCGTCCTGCGCCTTCTGGCCACCCACGGTGCGAAGAGCACGTCGACGAGCAGCACCAGCACGAGACATGCCAGGGCCACGACCGCGACCACGACCGACATCGCCAGCGCAAACAGCGGGGTCAGGAGGCGAACAGTGAGCCGGGCCATCGGAGCTGCAGTCAACTCAACCGCAGCAGGGGCGGATCGTCAGCTGGAAAACAGCGACGGCGCGAAGTTCACGGCCTGCGAGACCACGCGCCCATGGCACCGCGTTGCCGGGTTTCTCGTGTTGCGTCCAGCGTCCCATTCCACCTGACCACGCGCGACGGTCGAAAGATCGGTCGGGGGTGACGGCATGGTCAAGACCGACGAGACGACGAAGGAGATGAAGAGCCGCCTGTGGACGCTGGTGCTGATGTGCCGGCACGTGGCGCTCAAGGCGCGCCAGCTGGGGCGCGGCAAGAAAGCCATCGACCACGAGACCCTGCAGGCAGCCGAGAACCACCTGTCGGAAGCGAGCGTACTGCTCGATTCGGGCACCCAGAACACGTTCCTGCCGCTGCGGCCGGCCAGTCCGGCGGGTGTCATGGAGCTGACACAGATCATGCTGCACACCGAGGGCAGCGCGCTGTCGGACCCGACGAAGCGGCCATCCGGCTCGGCGCCCAGCGAGAAACACCAACTCGTACTGCACGCGCAGGGTGGCCTCGTGCCGACCCCGGACTACGTGGCCTTCCTGAGCCAGGCCCAACGCAGTGGCGTCCTGCAGGTGTTCACCGAGAAAGAGGTGTTCTGGATCGAGATCGACGACGGCGACATCGTCCATGCGCACAGCGACTTTGCGCCGGCCGGCCAGCGACTCGGCGACATCCTCGTCGAGCAGGGTGTGCTGACGCAGGTCGCGCTGCTGGAACTGCTCGACGGGAACAAGGGCCAACGTCTCGGCGCCCGCAGCGTCGAGGAAAAGCGCGTGACGCGCGACGAACTGCTGCGTGCGCTCGAGACGCAGATCCGCCGCCTGTTCCACCGGCTGTTCTCCTCGATGCCGCGAGAGTTCCTGTTCTGGGCGGGTCCGTGCCTGTTGGCGGAACAGAAGCTGCGGTTGAACGCGAACATGCTGCTGCTCGACAGCGCGCGCGCCGCCGACGAGGCCTTGCGCGACCTCACGAAGTAACGGCGGGGCGCCGCGAGCAGCCAGCGTCGGTCACTTCGCGGTCAGTTCGGCGAGCGCCTTCTGCGCGGCCGCCGCGATCGCCGCATCGGCGTGCTTGCCGAGAGCCGTGAGGGTCGGAGCGGCAGCCGCATGATGCAGCTTGCCGAGCAGCTCACACGCCAAGACGCGCTCACGCAGCGTCGCACGCGCCACGAGGTCGCGCGTCGCCTGGTCCGCGTCGCGGTTGGCCTCCATCGCCGGTGACCGCTCGCGCTTGCAGATCGCGAGCAGCACCTTGGCGCCCGCGTCGTTGCCCGCCTCCGCGAGACACATCGCCGCGGACTCCCGCACGTGATGATCGGAGTCCGCGATGAACGTCGCGAGCACCGGGATCGCTTCCTGCGAACCGAGCTTGGTCGCGATCCACGCGCACGCCCGCCGCACCGACTTGTCCTTGCTCGTGAGTCCCTTCTCGATGTCCGCTCGAGCCGTGAGCTCTTCGATCGCGCCGAGGCACGCGCCGCTGGTCAGCGCATTGGCGACCTCGCGCCACAGCGCACCCGTGTTGTCGGCGAGCGCTCCATCGAGCGCCGCGCGGACGCCCTCCTTCGTCGCCGTCATCGCGAGGGCCTGGCTCGCCGCGACGCGAACGGCCGCACTCTTGCCAGCGACGAGCTTCTGCAGCTCGGCCACGAGTGCGGCCGTGCAGTTCTCGGTCAGCAGCATCACTTCGGGAAGCGCGAGAACCTCACCCTTCTGCAAGCGCGCGAGCCGTCCCTCGATCGCCGGCGAGAGGCCACCGTCGGCGAGCTTCGCCGCAGGGTGCTTGGTCGCGCCATCTGCGGTTCGTTCGCGATCGATCGTGCGCACGTCGGCCATGCGGAAACCGCCACCCGCCATCTCGATCTTCGCGCGGTTGCCTGCCACCGACACGACCTTGCCCGGGATCGACTCACCCGAGGCCATCACGACTTCCTGGGCGGGCACGGCCCCGGCGATGGCGAGCAGCGTGCACAAGACGGATGCGAGACGACTGCAGGTTTCGATGGTCACGCACGGAATAGCAGCGTGTCGTGTCGCGCGTCACAAGCGGCGGAACAATCGCCAGGGCCATCTGCCTCGCCATCGGCAACGTGATCACGCACTGACCTCATCGCGAGGGCTGAACGCGGCGGCGCGGCGAGAGGGCTCCGCCCCACGCAAACCATCACCCGCGTGGGGGGCACTACGGCGGCAGCACGCGCAGTTCGGCGACGAGCGGCAAGTGGTCGGAGGCCATGCGCGTCCTCGCGTTGCGAGGACGTTCGAGCGAGACGAGGTCGAGGTCGCCGCGCACGTAGAGCGAATCGAGTGCCCGCACGGGTGCCCAGGCCGGGAACGTGCGCAACCGTCGCGTCGGCCCGCGAAAACCGGCCGGAACCAGGTGCCGGGGGCCGAGCGTGCCCCAGACGTCGTTGAAGTCGCCGGCGACGAGGACGGGTGTGTGCTGGTGCAGCGAACGCAGCGTCTTGTGCGCGAGGAAACGCTGCAGCTGCTCGCCGCGTTCGGCTCCGCGCAGACCGAGGTGCAGGTTGAAGACGTGCAGCGTGCGCGTGTGCCCGGCCGTGGGCAGTCGCAGCTCGGCGTGCAGCACGCTGCGCGGTTTGTGGTTGCGCAGCGTGAGATCGATGTTCTCGCTCGTCGCGATCGGCGAACGGCTCAGGATCGCGTTGCCATACTCGCCGCGCCGCGGACCCAGGCGAACGTTCACGAAGTAGCTGCGATGCGGCATGCCGAGGGCACAGCCGAGCACGTCGACCTGGCAGTCGTGGTGATACCAGCGGCCGAGCTGAGCGACCTCCTGCAGCAACACCACGTCGGGGTTGGCTGCCTCGATCACGGCCACGATGCGTTCCGGATCGTAGCGGCGATCGAGCCCGCCGGTGCACTTGTGCACGTTCCAGGAGACGACGCGGACGGTCAGCGGCAACTGCAGCCTCCGATCATGCGGCACCTGCGGCGTTCCGCCCGCGCCTACTTCCAGGCGATCCAATGGAACAGGCGCTTGCCCTGCCGCCGCGCGAAACGCAGCAGCCGCTTGCCGAGACGCAGCAGCATGAGCCTCATCTGGTGCTGCCAGTGCGCTTGCGCGGCGACCGCGCGCAGGTCGAGCCCATTGCGCGGCATCCTCGGCCCGAATTCGAGTTCGGCGCGCGAGTGCGGCACCGGGCTCGTGCCGTGTGCGCGCGGCAACCGACTCGGGGGCTCGGGTTCGAGATCCTCGGCTACGAGCCGTTCCGCGTCGCGTTTGCCGTTCTGGCGGGAGTATCCGTTCGGCCTCGGAAACTTTCGGTTCGTGGTGACCACTGGCACCTCCCTGGGAGAGTCCTCATGTGTAGCAGATCCGGACGGCGTGGTGAAGCGCCGCGCGTCCTCAGTGGCAACAGCATCCACCCTGCATGCCGGTGATGCCGCGCCAGACGAGCAGCAACGCGGCGAGCAGGATCGCTG
>DASRJH010000328.1:0-2034 GCA_035649575.1 Planctomycetota bacterium | reverse complement strand
CTGACTTAGCTGATCCCCTCGTCACCCGACGCCCGCCTTTGACACCGTCCTGGCATCGATGATCCGACTGACCCGGCCTGCGGTGGAGCTGCGATGCGCCTGAGTCTGGGCCGCCGCTACGGCGCTGCCCTGCTGCTGGTCGTGCTTGCGATGACGGGCATCTTCGTCGCCGCGATGGGATTGTTCGTCGAAGTACTCGAGTACGAGCTTATGCACGACACGCTCACCCGTGCGTTGGCGGAGCAGCGGACGCTGCTGCTTCGTGATCCCGCCTGGCCCGGCCCGTCGGGCGGTGACCTGCGACGCATCGTCGTGGATCAGGACGCGATGGGTGGGCTCTCACCGGTCCTTGCCAGGATGGCATCCGGCACGGAGCAGGAGATCGAACTCGACGGCCGCGCCTACATGGTCGGGCGGACGGACGTCGGCGACCGACGCTTATACGTGTTGCTCGATATCGAACCGATCGAGACCCTGGAAGGCCGGTTGGTGGCGCTTGGCGCAGGGACGATCGTCGCGGCCGCTCTACTGGCCATCGCGCTTGGAGCGGCACTCGGTCGCCCGATCGTCGATGAGCACCAGGGACAGTTGCCCAAGGACCTGTCCTGACGACTGCGACGGCAACAACAAGGTAATGCACGCGCCGCACTCAATGGATGGTCGGGGCCGCGAGCCGTGCTGCAGCTGGTCGATTGATCCGGGGCGCTCGAGCCGTCCAACCGCCGATGACGAAGCGCGTGACCCCGTGTGTGCCCCAGGCGCCCCCCGTCGGGCGCGGCTTCGTTGTCTGGATGGTCGTTCTGTGCGTCAGCGCTGTTCCGAGCGCTGGTGCCGCAGCTGCCGCCGGGAGAACCGAACCGTCAGACGGCTGCCGTGACGGCACGACCGTGCCCGAGGCGGTGCCGGCGCCGGAAGCGCTCGAGGCACTGGGGGCGCGAATCGGTCGGGTCGACATAGAGGTCGAGGACATCTTCGATCCCACTATCCCGGCCGAGCACAAGGCACCGTATCGGCTCGCCAACAAGCTGCACGTCAACACGCACGAAGAGACCGTGCGGTCGCAGCTGCTCTTCACCGAGTCCGAACCGTATTCGAAACAGAAGATCGAAGAGACGGAGCGACTGCTGCGCGGCCAGCGTTACCTGTTCGACGCGCACATTGCCGCGAACTGCTATCACGAGGTCGATCAGACCGTCGACATGTCCGTGCGCGTACGCGACGTCTGGAGCCTGAACCCCGGCTTCTCGTTCAGCCGCAGTGGCGGTGAGAACGGTACGGGGCTGGAGATCGAGGACCAGGACTTCATGGGTCGCGGCGAGCTCGTGTCGCTCGGCTGGAAATCAGACGTCGACCGCAACTCGCTCCGGCTGGTGTATGACGACCCGCAGTTGCTCGGCACCTGGTGGCGCGGTCGCGTGTCCTACGCGGACAACAGCGATGGCAGCATGAGCGAGCTGAGCGTTGGTCGGCCGTTCTACTCTCTCGACACGCGTTGGAGTGCGGGCACCGACCTGCAATTCGGCGACCGCCGGATGTCCCGCTATCGCGAAGGTCATGTGCTCGATGAGTTCGACGAAAACGTCAATCACTTCGAGATCTCCGGTGGTCGCTCGCACGGCCTGCAGGACGGCTGGACCCGGCGCTGGCTCGCCGGTGTGCGTTACGACGCGAGCGACTTCACGCCATCGCCGGACAGCGAGCTGGTCGCGGCGTTGCCGGTGGACCGCAAGTTCGTCTACCCGTGGCTGGGCGTCGAATGGATCGAGGATGACTTTGACACGACGCACAACCGCGACCAGATCGGCAGGACCGAAGACCTGCACTACGGCACAGCCTTTCGCGCCGACGTCGGCCTCGCAAGCTCTGCGCTGGGGAGCGACCGGAATGCCGCACTGTTCGGATTGAGCGCGAGCACCGGCCTTCGACTTGGCGAACGTGACTCCCTGCTCCTGGGCAGCGGCTTGACCGGCCGCTGGGAATCGATCGGGCTGCGCGATACCGCACTCCGGGGCGAAGCGCGTTACCACCACCCGC